>CAYLSZ010000007.1:0-42491 GCA_964386745.1 uncultured Staphylococcaceae bacterium
CTATAAGCAACGCTATGTGATTTATTAAAGCCATAGCTAGCAAACTTTAAAATGAGGTTATAAATTTGTTCAATCGTTTCATCTTTATGACCTTTCTTTTTTGCCCCTATGACAAATTTTTCTTTAATCATTAATAGTTCACTTTTATGTTTTTTGCTTACTGCTCGACGGAAAATATCGGCTTCAGCATAACTAAATCCAGCAAACAAACGAGCAATTTGCATAATTTGCTCTTGATAGATGATGATTCCATATGTGTTTTTTAAAACTGGAACGAGTGATTTATCGATATAAGTAGTCTTATATTTTCCATGTTTACGGTCGCTATATAAAGGAATTTGTTCTTGTGGACCAGGACGATCAAGAGCAAGAAGGTCAACTATATCGTTAAATGATTCTGGTTGAATATAACTAATTCCTTTTGCAGCAGCACCAGTATCAAGTTGGAAAATACCCATCGTTTTTCCTTCGCGAATGAGTTTATAAATCGCAGGATCATCATAAGGAATTTCAACGATTTTGATATCTATATTTCGATGTTGTTTTATTAAATCGAGGGTTCTTTGAATGGTGGATAAAGCGGTTAAACCGAGTAAGTCCATTTTTAAGAAGCCTTGATCTTCTAAATATTCTTTTTCGAATTGCGTGACGTATTGATCGTCATCTAAAGTAGTTAAAGGTAAGCAATCGAATAGTGATTTATTATTTATAATAACGCCAGCGGCATGAAGTCCTTTTTGACGAGGAAAACCTTCGATGAGTTTAGCGTTTTCGACAATTTCTTTGATTTGTGGGTCGTTAAGTAGATTTCTAAATGCAGGAATTTCTTTTTCGCAGATAGATAAATCATATTTACCTTGCTTAAAAGTAGCCGGAATAGCTTTTGATAATTGTTCAATATCCTCCTGAGGATAATGGAATACTCGACCGACATCACGTATAGCTTGTTTTGCACCGATTGTTTGAAAAGCTATAACTCTAGCCGTTCTATTTGTTCCATATTTTTTAACGATATAATCTATAACTTTATCTCTATCTAAATCGCTAAAATCGATATCGATATCAGGCATCGATTCTCTTTCGGGATTTAAAAATCTTTCGAATAGTAAGTCGTCAAATTTTAAAGGGTCTATTTCTGTGATATTGAGTAGATATGAAATCAAACTTCCTGCCGCAGAACCTCTACCAGGACCGACTGGAATATCATTATCTTTAGCGTATTTGACATAATCTTGAACGATTAAGAAGTAGTCACAATAGCCCATTTTATCGATAATCATAAACTCGTGATTGAGTCTATCTTTATATGGTTTATTGGTTTTGATATCGATATTGTGCTTTGCTAATCCTTCATATATTTTTTCTTTTAATAGGTCTTTACTGGATATATTTTTCCCTTCGGCAAAGTGAAGAAGTTCGCCTCTTTTTACATTGAAGGAGAAGTTAATTTTATCTACTAAATTATTGAGTTCTTTAATGTCTTTAAAGTCATATAAAGCCTCAATTTCTTCGCTTGAACGAAGATAATTTTCATCGCTTATATCGTCTTCAATTGTTTCGATACCGGTTTCTTTAGATATCGCGGTAAGGATTTGCAAAGTGACCCTATCTTTTTTATCGAGATACTTTATGAACGGAAAAGCAATGCAAGGAATATCGTATGAGCCGCTAAATTCTCTAATGAGAGCCGCCTTATTTTTATCGAAGACATTATAGATTTCTAGACCAATATAAAAGTCATCAAAGAGGTCTTTTATTTTAAGGATTTTATCTTTAAATAAAGCGTCGTTTACACGGTTAAATAAGGTGCTATTTTTAGTACTAGCGACACATATTAAATCACTTAAAAAGTTTTTAATTTCAGAAAAATCCTTGCAGATCCCTGCTCTTTTTTCTAAAAACGTAGAAATTTGGCATAGATTTTTATACCCTTTTTCGTCCTTAACAAAGAGGGTATATAACTCTTCATTGATATATAAATCTAAACCAAAAATAGGCCTGATAGAACTTGCTAAACAAGCCTTATCGAAACTAGGATATCCATGCATTACGTTGAGGTCAGTTAGACCACAAACTTTATAATTTTTATCCTTTAAACTCTTAATGAGTTTATCAAAAAGAATACCACTTCCTAAAAAGGTATAACCGCTATATAGATGAAGTGGTATAAAGTTCATTACTTATCTGTTTCCTCAATAAGTTTTTCTAAAGCAGCGATAAATTTTGGAAGCTCAGTTAAATCTTTAATTTGAGCTCCGCTAGCTTGAGCATGTCCGCCACCTTGGAATTGGTTAGCGACACCATTGATGACATAGTTTCTACTACGAATCGAAATTCTAAAACATGGTTCGGTGACGTCTTCAGTGATAGAGCACCAAATCTTAATACCTTGGATATTACTAAATAAATTGACGTTTTCTTTTCCGCGATTCGTGTCGATAGCGAATTTATCTAAATCTGCTTGCGTTAAAACGTAATAGGCAACACCTTTTGGTGAGACTTTATAGTTATTCAAAATGAATTTAGTAATTTCTAAATCGTCGATAGTTTTTTCATACATTCTCGAATAGATATTGGTGATATTGATACCTGTTTCAAGAAGTCTTTGAGCAACTTCAAAAGTATTAGCAGAAGTAGAAGAATATTGGAAACGGCCACTATCGCCAACGATGCCGATATATAAATATTCAGCAGCCAAACGAGTTAAAACTAAACTCTTTGGACAGCTTAAAACGAAATTAGCAACAAGTTCAGCAGCTGCACAACTTTCAGTATCTAAAATTGCTTCGTTTGGCCAATCTTCAGTTGCTGGGTGATGGTCGATTTTAAAGATATAATTAGCCTTTAAAAAGCGAGGATCAGCGACTCTTTTCTTATCGCCAACATCGACGACAATGGCTAAAAATGGTTCGTTAAACCATTCTTCGCTAACTCTATCGGTTTCAGGAACGATTTTGCCTGTAAAAACAGCGTGATTATCGCCTAAAACGATAACTTCTTTATCGACAAAGTTATCTTTAATAAAGGTTGCTAAACCAAATTGCGAACCTAAAGCATCATAATCAGGAGCGATATGACGGAAAATCGCAATTTTCTTATATTCTTTAATCTTGTTTAATAAGGTTTTGTATTGGCTTTTAAATCTTTGCGCGGATTTTTTAATGTAACTCATAATTACCTCGTTATTTTAATAACATTTCGTATGCATCGCGAGCAATCATAATTTCTTCATCGGTTGGAATAACGACAACTTTAATTTTGCTATCTGGAGTTGAAATTAATGCTTCAGTTCCATGAACTGTATCGTTTAATTCATAGTCGATTCTAACTCCTAAAGCTTCCTCAATTTCTTTTAAAGCTTTAGCTCTAAAGATAGGACTATTTTCACCAATACCAGCGCTAAAAATAATTAAATCGCATCCACCTAAACGGACGAAGTATTGACCAATATAGTCAGCAACACGCCTTGCCCAAAGTTTGATAGCAAGTTGAGCGCGTTTATCACCTTTTTCTGCAGCATCTTCGATGTCTCTAGCATCGCTTGAAATACCACTTACACCAAGTAAACCGGATTTTTTATTGAATTCTTGATAGATTTCTTCAGCGGATTTACCAGTTTGACTGACTACATAATTGAAGACACTTGGATCCATATCACCAGTACGAGTACCCATAACGATACCACCTAAAGGAGTAAGACCCATGCTGGTTGCAATACATTTTCCGTTTTTAATAGCGCTAATTGAAGCACCACTACCTAAGTGACAAATAATCATTTTGTGATTTTTTGGATCGACATATTTACGACCAACTTCACTTAAATATTTATGAGAAGTGCCGTGAGCACCATAACGTCTAATTAAGTATTTTTCGCTATATTCATAAGGAATAGCAAATGTGTAATCTTCTTCGGTCATCGTTTGATGGAAAGCTGTATCGAAAGCACAAATTCCAGGGGTATTTGGTAAGACTTTCATAAAAGCTTCAATACCGATAAGTTCGGCTTGGTTATGTAAAGGTGAAAGAGGTATTAAATCAGCAACTTTTTTTAATGTATCATCATTAATTACTGCTGATTCACTAAAATAACTTCCGCCTTGAACTATTCTATGACCGGTAGCTTTAATTTCATCGTATGTCTTGATGATATTGAACTCTATAAGACCATTTAGAAGAAGTGTAACTGCTTCGCTATGATCTTTTACAGGGGTAACTTTTGTATGTTTTTGACCATTATATTTGATACTAAATATAGCATCTTCGAAACCAATACGTTCGACTATACCAGAGCAGATGACTGTTTCTTCAGGCATCTCGAATAATTTGAATTTTAAACTTGAACTACCAGCGTTAACTGACATTACTTTAACCATAAAATCTCCTTAAAAAATCTTTACTATTATATCAAAATATAATAGTAATGATATAAAAAAATGCATGAGAAATTTGAGCAATTTTTTTGAGTGATTTATAGGGTTTAAATAGGTGTAAATCAAGAATTAATGTTTAGTGTATTTTCGTATCATAGAATACGTGAAAAACTATGTCTCGTTTTCAAAAAAAACGCCGTTTTTGGAAGAAAAACCCTGCAGATCGCCACTATTTTTGTAAAAAACTATCAATTATTTAAGTTTATTTTCGCTATAAAATTTAGTGAAATTCTTGATACTTTTACGATATAAAAGGATATATAAAACGTAGTATAAACAGTTAAAGAAAGTGTAAACAAATATCATTAATAAGACGTCAAAAATAAACATCTTGTCAGTTAAATAAAAGCGTAAAACGGCAGATAAAATTGCAACTATAAAAGCGATAATTCCAAGTACGCCAACGATGATAAATGGACCTTTATTTACGTCATCATTATCTTCAAAAGCGATGTCATGAAAGACAGTGTCGGGTTTCTTTTGAGCCAACCCCTTAATTAACGCTATAGCTTGTAATAACGTTCCAATAAGGAGTACGCAACCAGTAAAAATATGAACCCATAAGGATTCTTCATCGCTAGTATTTATAACAAAATTCACTGTTAAATAAGCAGTTAAAACTGCTGATAAAATTAATAAAGTTAAGAATGTGCTACGCCAAATAATTAATAATTTTTTATTCATTTCTTTCTAAATAGAGTGGTCTATCGACGATGAGTTGATGATTTTGAATGACGACAATTTCCTTAGTGAAGTGGTCTTTATAAATTCCATCAACGAGCATCGAATCTTTAATAAGTTCTTTATGACCGGTAAGGTTAAATATACCTAAGTCGAAAGTTTTATCGCTATAGTTATTCTTAATAACTATATGTTCACCTTCGTCTTTACTCACCTCGCTTATTGTAAGAAGAAGTTGTTTATCTTTTTTCTTATAATCGACGATGAGTTTTATAAAATTATACCACTCTAAATCGATAGATAAATCCAAATTATCTTTTGTGAATAAACTAAGGTGATGATCAGCTTTAGTTTCTAAGCCGTTATAAATAAACATTGGACCACCCATAAAGGCAGCCATAGCCGCTAAATTTCTTTCTTTTAATGGGTTGTTAGTGAATTGACAGATTCGTTTTTGATCATGATTTTCGATGCAACGAATTCTTAATGCACCTTGAGGATTAACGGCGTATTCATATGATTTAACGGCTTTATATTGTTCGAGCGAGTGTAAATCACCGGTTTCAAGATATCTTCTAAGTAGAGAGAAAGTGTTGTATTCATAAAGCAAATCAAAACCATTCATGTATAAGGTTGCATCATCGACGACTGCAAAATTTTGACTTCTCATATAGGTTGTAAAATCAGTATCGATGGCTTCGCCTAAAACGATTGTTTCTGGATATTTAGTGAGTAATTCGTCTTTCATCCTCTTATAGAAATTGAGTCCAACTAAACTACAAACGTCGAATCTAAATCCATCAACTCCGGCTTTGATATAGTGCTCTAAAACACCTAATAAATAAGTAATAAGTTTGTTGTTTTCCTTATTATCGGTATAGTCTAAATCGTAGACGTCGCTCCAATCGCTAACTTTGGTATCGACTTCGCCTTTTTCATTTTTATAGAACCAATTTGGATGTTTTTTAAGAAGTAAACTATCTCTTGAAGTATGGTTATAAACGATATCGATCATAACTTTCATACCAGCTTTATGAATCAAGTCGATAGTTTCTTTAAAATCTTCGAAAGTTCCTAGTTCAGGATTAATCGCCATATAATCCTGAATGGCATAAGGTGAACCTAAGTCACCTTTTCGACCTACTTTTCCAATTGGACTAATAGGTGTGAAATATACAATTGTAGTACCTAAGTTTTTTATATAATCTATGTGTTTATTAAATTCTTTAAATGTGCCTTTTTCGGTAAAATTCCTTGCAAATACCTGATAAATTATTTGATTTTTAAGATAATTTTTCATTACTGCGCCTCCTTATTTGCGCTTGGATAATTATATATAATTGCTACACGAAAATGAAACGAAATATCTTACAAACGTATATTCTTTTTCTTTTTAATTTGGTCAATATTTTTTAAAATAGTTCCATGAATAAAAGAAGTGGTGTTTTGTGTCACATTTCTAGTCTTCCTGGAAAGTATGGAATAGGTAACTTTGGAGAAGCTAGTTATAAATTTATAGATTGGTTAAGCGAATGTGGTTTTTCGTATTGGGAGATATTACCACTTAATGCGACATCGTATTCAAATTCGCCTTATCAAACAAATAGCGCTTTTGCGATTAATCCATATTTTATAGATTACGATGATTTAATCGAAAGAAAATTACTCAATAGTCGTGATTTTCAAGGATTAGATTTTTTTGATAACGCGAGAACGATCAACTATAAGAAAATTTATGGCAATAATACCACCCTTTTAAAGAAGGCTTTTAAGCGTTTTGATAAAAACGATTACGAATTTAATAAATTTAAGAACAACCAACTTTATTATGATTACGCGATCTATATGGCTTTAAAAGAGCGTAACGGCATGAAAGCTTGGTACGATTGGAAAATCGAGGATCGATACTATAATAATGACGTCAAAAACGACTTAGAGAAGAACAATAAAGACTTAATTGATTACTACTTTTTTGTTCAATATATGCTTAAACTTCAATGGGATAAACTTCACGCTTATGCGAAGCTAAAGGGTATAGATATTATAGGAGAAATTCCTCACTTTTTAGATTTTGATAGCGACGCAGTCTATCTACATAACGAACAATTCATGCTTTCAAAATTCAATATGATGGATGTCGTTGCAGGTTTTCCACCTGATGAATTCACTAATCAGGGGCAACGCTGGGGCGAACCTTTATACGATTGGTCATACATGAGAACGACTAACTATAAATGGTGGAAAGAAAGGATAAATCAATCGCTTGAATTATTTGATTATGTCAAAATAAACCACTTTAGTGGTTTCTTCAAAGTTTATGGCATAAATTTTAGAGATAAAACGAATAAAAATGGCTCATTTTATTTTGGTCCAGGCGACGAAATTTTTGAAAATTATCCTCGTCACAATATATTTGCTAGCGATCTTGGAGCTTACTATAAAGATATCGAAGAATTCGTTAAGAAAACCGAGTTTAAACCTCTTAGAACGACTATCTTAGGTCTCTTTTATAGCGCTAAACCAATATATGAAAGATTTTTGCCTTCAAATTTAGAAGAAAATTCGCTTTCTTATATTGGAAATCACGACAATGCGACCCTAAAAGGTAAACTTGAAGAGATGAGCGAAGATGATAGAAAAGCACTTATAGAAAAACTAAGATCTGAATGCAGGAAATTACGTATAGATTTCGATGAAAAGAAGGTTTCAATGAACCATTATCTATACGAAATCATTATTAATTTGCTATTAAAATCTAAGGCCAAATACGTGACTTTGACCATGCAAGATATCCTTTATAGAGGCAACGAATCACGTATGAATCGTCCTGGTTTTTATAGTAGCACAAACTGGGTTTATCGCTTCTTAGAGAGCGACCTTACACAATCTATTAAAGAAAAATTGAAAGAATTAAATTTAAAGTACGATAGAAATATGTAAAAAGTCCGATGTAATCGGCACTTTTTTAATTACATTAATGTTAATGTAGTTTTGATTAGTAAAATTTTTAAAAAAATAAATACAAATTTCTAAATAAATTTTGATTAAATGCCACCTTTTTTCAATTTGTTGACAATATCGAAAAAACATAGCATTTATCGAATAAATTTTAACTCTTTGTAAATTTTGGCTATTATCAAAGCCAATTTTTGAAATTTATTAAAAAAATATAGAAAATATCGACATTTTTATAAAAAATATATCGTTGATTTTAATTTGGCTTGCATCTATAATGAAAGCGCTTACAAAATTATGAGTACGAATAAGAAAGAAGCCGGAATTTTAATGCACATATCATCTCTTCCATCCCCTTACGGGATAGGAACTTTCGGTAAGGCCGCATATGAGTTTATAGATTTCTTAAGAAAATCTAAGATAAAAGTCTGGCAAATCTTACCGCTCAACGTTACAAGTTATGGTGATTCGCCTTATCAATCGCCCTCAAATTATGGATTCAATTATTATTTTATTGATTTAGATTTACTCGTCGAGAGAGGTCTTATCACTAAAGAAGATGTCAAAGATATCGACTTCGGAAGCGATGAAAATCGAGTCGATTATAAGAAAATCTTCGATAATCGCTTAATCGTCTTAAAAAAAGCATTCAATAATTTTACTTATACAAAAGAATTCGAAGAGTTCTTAAAAACAGATGTAAACGCTCGTGATTTCTCGTTCTTTATGACATTAAAGGAACTTAATAACTACGATCCTTGGTTCAAGCGGAACGAGAAAATTAGAACTTACAGTCAAGAACTTGAAGAAAAAACGATTAAAGAAAACCAACACGAATTCGAATTCTATATGTGGACACAGTTCGAATTCCTCAACGAATATCGCGATTTAAAAGCTTATGCGAATAAAAACGGCATTCGAATGATGGGAGATATCCCAATCTATCTCGCTTACGATAGTGTTGAATGCTATAAATACCCAAAAATGTTTCAATTTAATGAAAATCACGAACCAATCTCGGTAGCTGGATGTCCACCAGATTGCTTCAGTGTAGATGGTCAACTTTGGGGAAATCCACTCTATAACTGGGAATATCATAGAGAAACTGGTTATAAATGGTGGAATGAAAGAATTAGTAGTGCACTCAAGTTATATGACCTAGTTAGAATCGATCACTTTAGAGGATTTAGCGGTTACTATTCTATTCCTTATAAAGATGATACTGCTAAAAATGGTAAATGGATCAAAGGTCCAGGCATCGATTTATTTAAAGATAAACTTGATTACCCAATCGTTGCTGAAGATCTCGGAATGTTAGATGAAGATTTCTATACATTCATGAAACAAACCGGTTATCCAGGTATGAAGATTGTTATTCAAGGTTTAGAAGATCTTGATACTAATAATACTTGGAGACCTCGAAATTACGATAATCACTATTATAGCTATACATCGACTCACGATAGTGAAACAGCTCTCCAATATTTAAATAGGTTAGAGCCATCTCAAAAAGAACTCGTCAAGAAAGTCTTAAATGAAGAGTGTGAATACTTCAATATCGAACTTAGTGAAGATCCTAGTGACATAGAAATCACTAATAAGATAGTCGAATTAAATATAGCTAGTGATTCCTTAGTAGCAATAACTCCTATGCAAGATCTACTCGCTTTAGGAGAAGAAGCTAGAATGAATTATCCTTCGACCTTATCTACAAAAAACTGGTCTTGGAGAATCACAAAAAAAGAATTCGAAGCGCGTAAAGATGAGATCTCATCGAGATTATCAAAAATCATTACACGCTATAAAAGAAGTTAATTAAAGTCGTAGAGACTTAATTATAAATATTAAATTCAGTCAGGAGGTTATTTATGAAAAAGAATTTAATGTTATTAAGCGCAAGTCTACTCGTCGTCGGAGTCGGCGCAGGACTTGTTAGTTGTGACGATGTCGAAATGACCATCGTTTATAGTGGACCTGCTAGTCAAGAAACTTGGGTTAGAAAAGTTGCTGAAGAATATTTAGAAGATCGTAACGCTGAAAGAGAAGCAGAAGGATTAGGTAAATTAGGTATCGAATTCGTCCAACACGGTGAAGACGCAGTCGATAGTGAAGTTACTGACTGGACAACTGGTCCTGATGTATATGCCTTCGCTAGTGATAAGATCTTAACTCTTTATCAAGCTGGTGCTTTAGCTCAAATCACTGGTTCATACGCTTCATTTATTGAAGATACTATGACTGAAGAAGCTATCGAGGCTGTTAGATTCGCAAATGGCTACTATGCTTATCCATATGCTGGCGATAACGGATACTATTTATTCTACGATGCTGGTTTATTAACCGAAGATGATGTCCAAGATATGACAACTTTAATGAATTATGCTGCAACTAATGGTTATACCGTCGCTTACCCATTAAATACTGCTTACTATAGCGCAGGTGCTTTATTTACTTTCGGTGCAGGATATACCTTAGAAATTTCTGATACTGGTACCGTTACGAGTATCGAAGCTACATTCGATACTGAAGAAGGTTTACTTGCTGGTGCTGCTATTTATAACATAATGACTCATAGCGCCTATCAAGAAACTCAAGAAGCTCCATTAGCTAGCGCTGGTACTAATAGTGTTGTCGCTTGTGTCGATGGTAGCTGGAATGCTTCAACTTATAAAGAACAAATGGGCGATAACTTTGCTTGTACAAAACTCCCATCAGTTACAGTTAGCTTAACTGGAACAAGTTATGGTGATATTACTGGAACTGCTAACTTAAGCTCTTACCTTGGTTATAAGATGCTTGGTGTCAACCCACAAGTATCAAGTGGCGATTCCCAAAGATTACTTGAAGCTCACTTATTTGCTGAATATTTAGCTAGCTACGATGTTCAATCTTCAAGATTTGATGAATTCGGAACTGCTCCAACTAATGCAACTTTAGCAACTGAAGAAAAAGTTACTAGCGACCCAGCAATCGTTGCTATTAGTGAACAAGCTACATATGCAGTAGCTCAAACTGCTGTTCCAGGAAACATCTGGACTGCTCCATCAACCTTCACTCAAGGTATTAAAGATGGCACCATCACTTTAGAAAATATGGAAGCCGCTTTAGAGACTTTGAATGCTTCAATTGAAGCTAGCGAATAATTTAATTAACTAATTATTTTGAGAGGGCTTTGCCCTCTCAATTTTGCTATTTATAAGGGAGTAATTTATGACAACAATTGAATATTTATCGATGTCTAAATTCCAAAGGGCCTTATATAAGATTGGCAATTTTTTTGTAAGCATTCCTAAAGCAATTTGGAGATGGATCAAAAAAGTTGGTTATTTCTTCAAAAATTTAGGACCAAAATTAAAAGTTCCTTTTTTAGTTTTATATGACGCACTCGTTTATGGCGATTATAAAACTAGACTTACATTTATAATATTTGGGTATGGACGTATTGTTCGAAAGGACAAAGTTCGTGGAATTTTAGCATTACTATACGAAATTGTATTCATTGCGTTTATGGTCTATATGGGGGCCGAAACTTTAAGTAATTTAGGTAACCTTGGTACCGTCGCAGGAATACAATATGTCAATGAATTTGGACTCGTCGGTTATACATATTACGATAACTCGTTCCAAATTTTACTTTATTCGATCGTTACTATTATATTAATACTCATTTTCGTGGTTTTATGGTATAGCAATATAAAAAGAGCGAAAGAATTACAAGATTTAGAAAGCGTTGGTAAATATCATTCTGATGGTGAATTTTTCCATTCTTTAGTCGATAGAAATTATCATAAAACACTGCTTGCTTTCCCTACATTCGGTGTTGTTTGTTTTACGATCATTCCTATCATTTTCATGATCATTATCGGTTTTACTAACTATAACTCATACCACTTATCGCCTGCTTATTTATTTGACTGGGTAGGTCTACAAAACTATGAAAACTTATTTGCAGGAAGCGATGTTGGTAATACGTTATTTTTAACAACCTTCCTTAGAGTTCTCGGTTGGACACTTATTTGGGCCTTTTTTGCTACCTTCGTCAACTATTTCTTAGGTATGATCGTAGCTATTTTAATCAATACCAAAGGCATTAAACTTAAGAAATTATGGAGAACAGTTTTAGTTACGACGATCGCTGTTCCTCAATTTATATCCTTATTATTAATTAGCCGTATGTTAAATACGGACGTAGGATACGTTAACCAGTTCCTACAAAAGATCGGTTTAATTTCGAGTAACATCGCTTGGCTTGAAGATCCACTCATTGCAAAAGTTATGATTATCGTTGTCAATACGTGGATTGGTATTCCATATACGATGCTTATTTGTACCGGATTGCTTATGAATATTCCTGAAGATTTATATGAATCAGCAAAAATCGATGGAGCAAGTCCATTTAGAATGTATATGAAGATCACTCTTCCATATATGTTATTTGTCACAACTCCATATCTTATTTCGCAATTTGTTGGAAATATTAATAACTTCAACGTCATCTATCTCTTATCAGGTGGTAATCCAACCTTTACATTCGATCCAAGTTTAACTGTTCCAACCTCACTTAATGGTGTCGGTAGAACTGACTTATTGATCACTTGGATTTATAAATTAACAGTTACGAACGTCTATAAAGACTATGGCGTCGCTAGTATTTTAGGCGTCATGATCTTCGTAGTTGTCGCTTTCTTCTCTCTTATCTTCTATGGAAGAAGTAATAGTGTTAAAAATGAGGAGGACTTCCAATAATGGTTGATAGAGCAGTCGAAACGCGTAAGTTCCATTCCAAAAGAAGAAGAACCATCGCTACGAGAGTCGTAATCTACGTCATATTGTCCTTATTATGTATCATTTGGCTTATTCCATTTGTATACTTAATAGCTCAATCATTTGCGACAAGCTATAACTATGGATATTTCTTCCCTCAAGAATTTACGTTTAATAACTACGTAGAACTCTTTACAAGTACTACCTATCCATTCTGGAGATGGTGGTTAAATACTTTAGTCATTGCTTGTATAACCGCGGTTTTACAAACTGTATTAACCTTAATGACTTCGTACGCTTTATCTAGATTAAGATTTAGATCAAGACAAACCTTAATGAAACTTATCTTAATCTTAGGTATGTTCCCTGGCTTCCTTGGAATGATCGTTAATTACTTCATTTTAAGTCTTATCGGATTAGAGAGTAGTATCTTCGGTCTTATATTAATTTATGCCGCAGGTAGTGGAATGAATTATTATATCGCTAAAGGTTTCTTCGATACGATTTCTAAATCCTTAGACGAAGCTGCAATGATCGATGGAGCAAGTAAAAATACAGTCTTCTGGCGTATTATTATGCCACTTAGTAAACCAATCGTCGTTTATACAATACTTATGGCTTTTACAGGTCCATGGGGAGACTACATGATGGTTAGCTATATTGCTGGCGGTAATTCGAATATGTATAACGTCGCAGTCGGTTTACAACAAATGTTGTCGCTAGGTGAAATTGTCAAACAATTCCCAGTATTCTGTGCCGGTGGTGTCTTTACATCCATTCCAATTATGGTCTTATTCTTCTGCTTACAAAGATACTACGTTGAAGGTATTACCGGAGGAGCTGTTAAAGGCTAATTTATGAAAAAATATCTAGGTTCTGCAGGGTTTTTTCTCATAATAGGCAGTTTATTGTCTCTTACATGTTGCGATAATCGCATCCCAGAAGACACTGAAACGACTAATATTATTGATGATAAATACCGCAACTACTACGAAATTTTTGTCGGATCATTTTATGATAGCGATGGCGATGGAATGGGCGATTTAAATGGCGTCACAGCTAAATTAGATTACATTGCTGATTTAGGTTATAACGGCATCTGGCTCATGCCAATATTTGAAAGTCCTACCTATCATAAATACGACGCAAGTGACTATTTCACAATCGATCCAGATTATGGAACGATGGATGACCTCATTAATTTAATTAATGAATGTCACGCTCGAGATATAAATATCATCTTAGATTTAGCAGTTAACCATTCAAGTTTCGATAATGAATGGTTTATAGAAAGCGCCGCGGCTTATAACAAATATTTAAAAGGCGAAACTCTTACTGAAGAAGAGAGCAATATGAAAGATCTATACGCCTTTAAAGAAGATGGAACGAGTGTAAATGGAAGAATTTATACTCAAGTCAACGGATATTCATTTTACGTAGAAGAAAATTTCTCCGGTGGAGGAATGCCTGAATTTAACTATGAAAGTGAATATACGATGGAACTTATAAAAACCATCTTCAAATACTATTTAGATTTAGGAGTCGATGGCTTTAGACTCGATGCAGTCAAGTATCTAGCTTATAACGATACGACTAGAAGTATTGAGATCTTAAACGAACTATATAACTACGCTAAAACTATTAATGAAGATGTCTATATGGTCGGTGAATGTTGGGATAATACCTCGATTATATCGACATATTATACGAGTGAACTCGATAGTTACTTCAATTTCAATACTAGCATGAGTGCTAGTGGAGGAAGCTTTATTTCTCGTAGTATCAACCTAGATGGATCACTTAAAGAACTATACCTTACTGGTGCTAAAACGAACTTAGAAATGGCAAATGGTAAAGTCCCGGCTCCATTTTTAGATAATCACGACATGTCGCGTGTAGCTAGAAGTAGTAGCGATCAAACTAAATTCTTCTATGGACTACTTTCGATGCTAAACGGGGCAACATTTACCTATTATGGAGATGAAATTGGACTAAATGGAACCGTTTCACCTGATCAAGACGTTAGATGTCACATGTATTGGAGCGATAAGGATACGACTGGAACGACTAATGATCCAGACGGAGGAGAAGCTAATTACATCCACGATCCTGTCGATACGCAACAAAAAGATGAAAATAGCATCTTAAATTATTATAAAAAAGCAAATTTATTAAGAAATCAAAATCCAGAAATCGCGCGTGGTGATATACTAGATACATCCTATTCTGATAGCGATACTGGTATCCTCGTAATGAATAAAGGTTATGAAGATAGTGAAATATCAATCGTCATAAATTTCTCTTCGTCGAATAGTCACACTTATAATCTCGACTCGGATGAAGAAGTTGTCGGACAACTCGTAGTAGATGTCGATAACTATATGACCCTCGAAGATAACGTCTTATCATTACCACCATTAAGCATTGCTATAGTTAAATAAAAGGAGAAAATATGGCTAAATTAAGATTAGAACACATATATAAGGTTTATCCAAATGGAGTCAAAGCGGTCAATGACTTCACGATGGATATTGAAGATAAAGAATTTATAGTCTTCGTCGGTCCTTCTGGTTGTGGTAAATCGACAACTTTAAGAATGATTGCAGGACTTGAAGATATAAGCGCTGGTGAACTTTATATTGGCGACGAAATCGTAAATGACGTCGAACCTAAAGACCGTGATATTGCAATGGTCTTCCAAAACTACGCCTTATATCCACATATGACAGTTTATGAAAATATGGCCTTTGGTTTAAGACTTAGACATATTCCAAACGAAGAAATTCATGAACGCGTCATGTGGGCCGCAGATATTTTAGGATTAAAAGAATATCTTGATAGAAAGCCAAAAGCGATGAGTGGTGGTCAAAGACAACGTGTCGCTTTAGGTAGAGCTATTTTGCGTAATCCAAAAGTCATGTTACTTGATGAACCTTTAAGTAACTTAGACGCTAAACTTCGTAGCCAAATGAGAAGCGAAATTTCTAAACTTCATCAACGTTTAGGAACAACCTTCATCTACGTTACCCACGACCAAACCGAAGCTATGACTTTAGGTAGCCGTGTCGTCGTTATGAAACTTGGTTACGTTCAACAAATCGATACTCCAAAGAATCTTTATGAATATCCAGACAATAAATTCGTCGCAGGATTTATTGGTACTCCACAAATGAACTTCTTTGAAGGTACCTTAAAGAAAAATGGCGATACAGTCGAAATTAAATTCGAATATAGCGATGCAAAACTAGAGGTTCCATATAAGAATTTAATTAAAGTCAGTCCTAAATACCTTAATGGCGATATCGTCGTTACAATGGGTCTAAGATGCGAAGATATTAGCATCGAACCAGAAGTAGTTAAGGGTAAAAAAGATCTTATCGACGTCAAGGTATCTCACTTTGAAGAACTCGGTAACGAAACCTTAATTTATGGCGATATCAATATGCAAGGCGAAGGATATGATGAAACGGCAACTCGTGTCATTATCCGCGCTACTTCGCGTCACGATTTAAACCCAGGTGACGTTGTAAAAGCCTATTTCAATATTGAAAAATTACACTTATTCGATAAAGAAACCGAAGAAACTATTAAACCACGTGTACCTAAGTACAATCTTGTCAACGTTTCTATCAAAAATAATGTAATGACCGCTTTAAATACTACCTTTAAACTTCCTAAAGCCATGGACGTTAAAGTCTATGAAGGAGAACTTCTTATTCCTAGCGCCGCTTTAGTAGTTGGTGGCAAAGATTTTGAAGCAAAAATTACCGATATCGAACACATAAACGATATCAATTTATATTACCTTTCAGTCGGTGATAATACTTTATTTATTAGCACAAAAGAAGAATATAAAGTCGGGCAAACTTTATCGATCGGAATCGATTTCTCCCTTATCGATATCAAAGATAAAGAGAATACTCTAGCTAAAGCTGTACCTGAATTTGACGACTTCAAAGCAACGTTCTTTAACTATTTAACAATCAAAGGGGAAAGCGAAGAAATAGCTACAAAGTACGGTGCTCAAATTGCGGCTAAAATTGAAAAAATCAATGCAGATCTCGCCTCAAATTTAGAAAAAGTGAATCAAAAGTATGACGAATTGATCGCTGAAGCTAACGCTAGAGATAACACTGGTTTGAAGGCTGAAAATAAGAAATTGATCGCTGAAAAGAAAGCTGAAATTAAAACTCGTTTAGCTGAAGCTAAAGGTGAATTTAAGACTAAACTTGCTGAAGTTATCAAAGTCCATAAAGAAAATAACGTCAAGATTAAACAAGAAGTCGAAGAAATATATAAGAAGATTATCGAAGACGAAAAAGCTAACTATAAAGAAATCATTTCTAGCAACAAAGATCGTGACGTCATCAATATGGCTAAACAAGAGCACGTTATCTTTAAAGAAACGACTCCAAAAACCAAAGAAATGGATCTTGAAAAGAAACTCAATTTTGAAGGTCTTAGATTCGATGGTGAAAAAGGTGCCGTTGTCAATAATTTCAAACGTACAAAGAAATTATTGAATAAAGAACTTAAAGAATATACTGCTAAACTCAATAGAGAAACTAACCTAGCTAAGTATCTTGAATCTGATAGAAAACATGAAATCGCTGCCTTAAATAAAGAAGCTAAGAAAGCACTCGATCAAGTCAACTTAATCTTCTTCTTTAAATTTGATGGCAACGATAAATTCTATAAAGAAGTTCCTAGCATCATCGCTACTAAACTTATTCAAGGCTTAGGAAGCAAAGTCTTCTCAAAAATTTATCAACTTAGATTCCCTCACGACTTCATCATCAGTGATAAAGGAATCGAATGTACGGTTGAAGGTGCTTTAGATTACGGAAAACGTAAATATTTACTTTGTAAAGTTGCTTCAACTGGCAAAGAAATCTATGTCGAGACTGATAGGACTATCGAAATCGGCTCAACAATTTATGTCGACGTTAACTTATTGACCTCGCAAGTAATTGAAAGTGGAATGAATATCCGCCTCTATTAAGGAGGGAAATATGAAGAAAAAAGCATTTCTTACACTCCTTGCTTTCTTACCATTAGTTCTTACTTCGTGTGGTGAAGAACTTGAAATTAATTCTATAGAAGATTTAACTTCAGCTGTTTCAACATACGTCGATCAAGAATACGAGACGACAGATTATGAAGGCTACGTCTACGCTTTTGGTGAAGAAATGGATCTAGATGGCTATATCGAACTCGAAATGGATAGAGAACCAGATCCTGTCACCGCAGATCAAACCGAATACACCTTAACCTATAGAAGTAGTCAATATGATCCTTCTCGTCTATACGTCTATTTTTGGTCATATGAACAATACACAAATGATGAGATGGATGACGGAGAACAAATCTCAACTGCAAATGCAGGCGATACTATCATTGTAGAAGTCTATATTCCAGCATCGGCTAGTTATACATTAAATGATGTTTATGCAAATGACGATGTAATCGAACTACTTGAACAAAATAGTAGATATTATTTCTATAGCTTCACGATGCCAGAAAATAACGTAGTCGTTACCCTCGATTGGGAATATACCCTTCAAAGTACGATTACGCACGCTCCACTTCAATTAAATAGTACTGATTTCTATTATGAAACGAATGGTTCGATGTCGAATGCTTGCCAATATTATTCGATCTATCAGAGACTCGTAAATACGTCTGGCTCGACAACCGAACTACAAACCCATATTGGTGACGATAATTCAATTACTTTCTATGTCACCAATAGTGATAACACGATTCCTATCTATATCTATAGTGAAAATCTATCTTGGAACGCAAGATGGAATATCACCTTAGAATACGATAGTAACGGTTATTTAATTAGTGAATCATATGCCTCAATAAACTATAAAGAAGGCAATACGGAGAGTTGTTACTTATACTGCGAATATATTTATGCGTAAATCATTTAGACTCATACCTATAATGCTAGTAGGCCTTACGTTAACTAGTTGCGACAACGTACCAGAAGATATCCGTGCTTTTATCGATACATTCGATTACGATCGCGCCTATTTAAATACGAATAAAGCCTTGCTAACTCTTAGTTATGAGATCTATGATTTAGATAACAACTTAACTGACTATAACTATACGACCTATTACTTCTCTAAAATTGATGAAGATAATTTGATCGTTAATGAAATCGGTGAATATAGTGGAAGTTACGCTGAATCTAACGAGTGCGAATCTTATATGCTCGTCATGGCAAAAGATGAGGGTACATATATTCAAGTTGAAGTGCTCGATAGTGAAACAACTTCCACCATCATCGATGAAGATATAGTCTTAGAAGAAATCGAAGATTTCTTTTATCGCTCCGATGCGAGCGGAATTAAAACTTATGGTTACTTCTATGGCGAAGATATTGAAAACGTCATTAGTAACCAATACGCCTACTTTTCGCTTATTGAAGAAGGAACTTGTTTAAGATACGGAGTAGGTGAACTCGAATTAGAAGATTCTATAATCAATCTTACTTATTCGGTCAATAAATATGGAATGCTCTATTATTGGGAGCAAGAAATTTATGGGGAAGATACATTCTTCCATGGAACAATAACTATCTCTTATAACGAGGAGGTTAATTATGAAGAAATTTAAATTTTTACTTCCACTTGCTATTTTGGCTCTTACTGCTAGTAGCTGCGATACAATTAGCAATGTGGATGAAGAAGACCCTATCGTTGAAGAAGACGATACCAACGAAGATATCGTAAGTTCAGATGAAGGAGAAGAAGGCGAAGAGCTTAGCTACGTCCATCCTGATCTTGTTACGATTTATTATCATCGTGACGATAACGCTTACGAAGAAAAACGTCTTTGGTTATGGTCTGAAAACTCCTCTCCAGAAACGGAATTTGAATTAACCGATGATGGAAATGACTGGTCATGGTCTTACACTTTTGATACTGAAGAACTATTTGGCAATTCAGTCGATACCTATATCGGTTTCTTATTCAAGCAAGCTGGAAGCTGGAGCTGGCAAACGAGCGATATGTACGTCTATTTTGATGAATATGGCTCAGTTGAAGAAACTGCTGATGATGGCTCAACCATTTCCCATCTATATTTATATGTAGTTGCCGGAAGTGGTACAACTCATACGGTTTATAACACCTCAGATGAAGCAAAAAGCGACCGTATTAGCGCCGCATTTATTAGTTCAAACTTCAAAAAGATCAATATCTATACTGAAGATGGAACTGGTAATGATAGCTCGATCATCGATAGCTTAAAAATCTATAAGTTTACTAATACGTACGCTAAGATGAGCGATACCCAAAAAGGAACTTATAAGAGCGATTATCTTATCTATAGCGCAAGTAACGTAGGAAAAGATAAATTAGCGATCGAATTTTCGAAGACTTTAACTATCAATTGTATTTATACAATTGAAGCGACCTTTGTCGATAAACCTTCGACGACGATTAGCTATAACGTTACTTACGATAATTTATATGATTTAGATAGATTTCAAGAACTCAATTACGATGGCGATGATTTAGGTGCAGTCATCCATGATGATAGTTCGACAACCTTTAAACTTTGGGCACCTACGGCTAGTAGAGTTCAACTTAGAATCTATGATTACGGCTATAATTCGACTTATTTACCAGAAGATGAATATCTTAATGGTATGAGTCAAACAGCTGCAAATTTATATAAATCATACGATATGGAATTCAATTTAACTGATTTTGTATGGGAATATGAATTTGATGAAAACTTAAACGGAAAATACTATACCTACTATATAACTAATACTTCTGGAAGTAGTGAAGTCGTCGATCCATACGCTAAGAGCGCTGGAATGGATGGAAAACGTGGTATGGTCATCGATTTTGATAGTGAAGAAGCTCAAAGTAATAATGGCGTATTTGAAACTATTCCTGATGTTTGGGATGGAGTAGAAGGATACGATATTGAAAGCACTCAAGAACTTATCGTTAGCGAAATCCATATTCGTGACTTAACGATGAACGAAACTTGGGGTGGAACTGATGAACTTGCTGGAACTTATGAAGGCTTTATTGAAACTGGAACAACTTATACCAACGCTTCTGGTACAACCGTTTCTACCGGTTTCGATCACTTAACTGAATATGGAGTAAATGCAGTTCAACTCCTTCCAATATTCGACCAAGATAACTCTGAAAGAGGTCGTAAAACCGTTACATTTGATGGCGATGATACAACTTATTCCATCGTCGATTATGATGATAAAGGCGACTTTAACTGGGGTTATAATCCTTTAAACTACAACGTCTTAGAAGGACAATATTCTAGCGATCCAACCGATGGATTTGCGCGTGTTAAAGAATTTAAAGATTTAGTTGGCGCTTTAGCAACAAATGGCAATTATACCCGTGTCATTATGGACGTCGTTTATAATCACGTTTCAAGCGCACCTAGCTCCAATTTTGAAAAGATTATGCCAGGATACTACTTTAGATATAACGAAGATGGAAGTTATGCTAATGCTAGTGGAACTGGAAACGAGGTCAAAACCGAAGCTTATATGATGAGAAAATTCATCGTCGATAGCGTCACTTTCTGGGCTAAAACATATAAGATTAAAGGCTTTAGATTCGACCTTATGGGCGCAATCGATCTTGAAACGATGAGTCAAGTTGCTAATGCATTATACGCAATCGACCCAGATATCGTTGTATATGGCGAAGGATGGTATGCAACTAGTCCTGTTCTTAGTGGCGATCAACTTGCTACTAACGCTAATATTGCTACTTACTTATATCCAGGTAGAGCCGATGATGAAACCGCAACATATAGTGGAAACGGCTATGTAGGTGGCTTTAATAACGGTGGTCGTGATGCCCTTAAAGGTGATAACACGATTACAGATAGTGCTTTCTGGGGCTTTATTGGTAGAGGCGATAGCGATATGACTACCGATATTCAAAATCGAGTTCAACTCATGATGATGGGTGCTAATGGCTACGACGGATGTCCATGGAATCCACTTCAAAATGTTAATTACGTATCATGTCACGATAACTATACGTTATTCGATCAACTTAACTATATTTTAAGTCCAGATGGCGGGACAACTGCTCCTAATATTACTGATGTTATGAGAGCTAGCGCCTCAGTTAATGGCATGGTATTAATGAGTAACGCCTTGAGCTTTATAAATGGTGGCGAAGAAATCTTTAGAACCAAGATCGAATATGATGAAACTTTAACCGATACAGCCGTCATGTTTGCAGGAACTGATGATGAAGTAACTATCACTCATAACTCGTATAAATCGAGCGATTTAACGAATAGTTACGATTATAGTCGTAAAGCAGATTATTATGAATACTTTGAAATGTATAAAGATCTCGTCGCTTTAGCTAAAACTTTAGATTATTCTAGCGAAGTAGTTAGCGGCGAAATGTATAGCTATTACGTTGGAACTGGCGAAGATACGATGGGTTGGATTGAAGGAGATAATACTTATAGTACCCAAATCGGAGTTGTTAGAAAGACGAAAGATGGCGACTTATTACATATCTATTTAAACGGTAGAGATGATGGTGGAGCTGACTTCATTTATGAACACGCATACCAAGAATTATTCAATAATGGTGGCGCATATAGTTACTATCAAGGATTGTATATTAAAGATCCTTATTCGCTATTAATTGTTAAAGAGTAGAGGTGACATTATGAAAAAGAAATTACTATTTTTACCTTTAATGGCTTTAGGAATTATCGCGCTTAGCGGATGTGAAGAAGAAGGATATTCGTCCTATCTTATAATTAATGATTTTGATTATGGTACAGCTTACGCTTCAGCATATGAAGGAAATACTGGTGATTCAGCCACAATTACCGTAATTCCACAAGATGTAAATTACCGCGTAAGAAGTATTTATCAAAACGATATTGTCGGTTTATCTCACGTCACTGGAGATCACTATACATTTAGTTTCACGTTCTTAAGTGGCAAAAATACGATCGATATTACGATGTATTATGAAGAACTTGGAGTAAGTGCTAGCGATATTATTGGACCTACCAATGAACTCGTAAATTATGATGACGACGCTTATATGACAGATGACGTCGATGATATTCCAGTATATGGAGAAGAACAAATCACTTACGAAAATCCATATTATCTTTACTTTAAAGATTCAAGTTGGTGGAACAGTGGAGCTGCCGGAGTAAACGTCTTAACTTACGATGAAGATATGAATTTACTTAATGGCACGATGGGTAGTGCTATGACGTGGCTTAGCTATAATACCGCTGGTCAATTTAATTACTTTAGATCGATTCTTGATGGTGATACCGTCGCTTACGTTCAATTTATTAGAACCGATGGCGATAATTCGACTTATTGGGGTGCTAGAACTGATATTTTACCTCTCCCAACATCACCAAATAATATGTACGTCTTAAGTGATGATACAGCGTGGTATGATGAATCGACTGGAACGCTTAATTACGCTACCGCTACGGAAAGCATTTATGATACGAGTAATGACCCAGTTTACGAAGGAAATGGAACTTATACAGTTTATTTAGAAGCTCCATCTTGGTGGACTGATATGGGTAGCGATACTTGTATCTATATCTGGGGAATTGAGCAAAACGCTTCGTGGCCAGGTGAATTAATGGATCTATATGGAACTACTGACGAGTATACAATTTATAAATTTGAAGTCGATACTTTAAATAACGGAAGTAGTCTCATATTTAATGTTAATAATGGTGGCTATCAAACAGCTGATCTTGCTTTACCTACCGATGAATATGGATCAGATGCAAGCGTTATAGCAACGCTTCCTGATACGATGGGAAATTCAACATCAGTCACCGTTACTTGGAGAGAAAATAGCGGTACTTACGCATAATAAAACCGGGGTTTTGTAGATAAAACCCTGCAGAACCCCAATATTTTTTTTAAAATTTGTTTCATATTATAGGAGGAAAAATATATGACTTTCAAAAAGAAAATGCTAATTCTTGGCTGTCTAGCAGTTGTCGCAGCAGCAGGAGTTGGCACTAGTGTTGCATTTTTAAATGATGCGGCTGATGTTACTGGCACTCTTCAAGCAGCTGCTGGTATCGTAATTTCTTGGGGTGAAGATTCGACGTTAGGAGATATCGAAACTCTTACACCTGGTACTCCGCAATATCAATCAGTCATAATTGATTGGGAAAAAAGTGCTAGTGTCACAAGTGGCACCATTACAACCACCTTTACATTGGATACTACAAGCGGAGATTTAAGCATTGGAGTTTCTAATACTTCACTTAGTGTATCAGGTGCATCAGTTGATGCAACTTTGACATCGGCAAACACTACGCATAGTTATACTATCGATTTAAATACTGAAACAGCAACTACTGCTACCTATTATTTACAATATTTATATACTGGAGCTAGCGGTGACACAAGTGGTGCAAGCGGCACATTAACTGTTGCCGTTGAATATAATGCTGATTAAGGAGGAGTCTAGATATGAAAAAAGCTAAAACATTCGCAATT
Source organism: uncultured Staphylococcaceae bacterium (assembly GCA_964386745.1). Lineage (GTDB taxonomy): Bacteria > Bacillota_I > Bacilli_A > RFN20 > CAG-826 > Onthovivens. The sequence continues at coordinate 24,364 of CAYLSZ010000007.1, forward strand.
TTAGGCGCTACCGCCTTATCACTAGGTATTTTATCTACATCCATCGCAATGTATATTAAAACACCAGAAGAACAAGAAATTACTATTGGTGGAATATATCAAGCCGATGGTGATTATGTAATAGGTGCTGCTCAAGTAAATGGAGAACTTGCTCCAGATCAAGATGTAACAATTGAATCTAGTTTAGGATTAGATAATACAACCTCGAACTATACTCAATCTGTTGCAGTCGGAAAAATCTCTGTTGATTTAACATTCTCTTCTGAAACATTCAAAAATGCAGTCGATGTTACTGCAGTTATCAATAATTATTATGATGGTAATTATTTTGCTAATAATAATACTCTAGATTCTGTTACTAGTGAAAGTTCTACTACAGTTAGCTTCGAAGGAACAAAGCCTTTTGAAATAAATGGCACCCAAAGCGTTTTGATTACTGTATCGCTTAAAGATAGTGTAACTGATACAGATTTTATTAATAGTTTAGCCGAAGAATCTTACAGCTATACTATTAGTTTAACTGAACCAGACGAAATATTTGATTATGCTTACGTAGTCGGTACCTTTAATAACTGGACAATATCTACCGAGTACCAAATGGTTCCTAGCTTAGATTCATGGGATACCACTTGGACATGGAAATATGAAGGGTTAAAAGTAGCAAACGCTGACGAATTTAAAGCTAGAATGGGCAGCGATGAAATTTGGTCCGCTAATGAAGAAGCTGGCGGTAATTACGTAGTTGATCTTTCTTATTTAACTAGCTATAGCGATGAATACGGTCTTGTAGTTCGTTGGTCTGGTTCAAGTAGCGATAGACTTCGCGTAGAGGCCTTAACTGGCGCATAATAATACCTAACCAAACCCAACCCGAGAGTGAAACCCCGCGTTTCACTCTCTCCTTTTTCTAAAAACTATAATCATTAATACTTATTTAATAATTTAGATCTTCTAAAAATGAAAAAAACCACCGAAAAGAAAAAGAAAAACCCTTTTAAAATAATTTTATCGATAATTGGTTGGGCAATTATTGTTCTTTTTGTTGGTTTTATTGTCGTAACAGTAATTGATCAACAAACTGGTTACAACATGTCACTATTTGGATATCGAATAAGTGTCGTTAGTAGCGAATCGATGAGCTACGTAAACGAAGACCACGATTACGAAATAACTAGTAATGATTATAGATTAGATAAAGGAGATATGGTTCTTTTAAAAGAATACGATTCTTTCGATGATATCGAACTATACGATATCGTCGCTTACTATAATGGGTCGACGCTCGTCGTCCATCGCGTTATCGATATGTATGATCTAGAAGAAATTCAATACGTCGTAACTCAAGGAGACGCTAATAATACGAGCGATGGACTCATCTCTTATAATCAAATTAAAGGAAAAGTTGTTGGACACGTTAAATATATTGGCTACGTAACCTTATATTTACAGTCTCCATACGGCTTACTTGCTATCTCTTCGATCGCTTTAATTATCATTATTACAGCAATTGTTGTTGAGATAATGAAAAAAAAGGAAGAGCTTAGATCTGAAGAGGATAGTCGTATTGACATAATTAACTTATAAAAAAGGAGATAAAACAATGAGGAAAAGAAAACATGTTTTCGCTCTTAGTTGCTTGATTCTTTTAGGAGGATTGAGTTTATCAGTAATGACTGGATGCGATGATGTAGATACTAAACAAAGCGCATCGATCAGTATTACTGAATCAGAAAACGGAACAGTTTACGCTAGTCAAACCGCTAATTTATATGAAGGAGACGAAGTTACTCTATCGATCGTTCCTGATGATGGATATGAACTAGAAACCTTATTATTTAATGGCGAAGCAGTGACAGTTAGTGGAAACAAAGTTACTGTTACACTTGTTGCAGGAGTTAATACCGTTGAAGCAACATTCGTTTTGACTACAACTTCTAGCGATGATCCTGTTATCGATGATGATGATCCTGATATTGATGACGATCCTGTTATCGACGACGATGATCCAGATGTCGATGACGACGACCCTGTCATCGATGACGAAGATCCTGATACCGGTGAAGATAATCCAGATGTCGATGACGATGATAACCCAGATATAGGCGGCGGCACTGGAGGTGACGAAGGTGAAGAAGAACCTGATGAACCAAATCCTGACCCAGAACCAGATCCTGATACTGGTGACGAACCAGGAACCGATCCTGATCCAGATAGCGGTGACGAAGGCGGAGAAGATAATCCAGGAACGGGAGATGACGGTCAAGATAATGAAGAAAATCTCTTTACCCTATACGTATCAGTCCCAGAATGGTGGTATACCGGTAATGCTTATACCTATATATTTACGTATGATGAAAATTACACTGGATTAGATACTGACTATGGTCATGAAATGACTTACTTAGAAAATCCAGGCGAATATAATGGCATCAAATACTATACGTATACGATTGATCTTAATGAAGTTACCTATATCCGCTTAATGAGAATCGGTTATAACGATGAAGATGAACTTAGCTTCTGGCAATCCGAAACAGAGCAACTTGAAGTTACTGGTGATTATAACTACTTTGCTATGGCAGATGACGCTAAATATAAAGATTCGTTAGATGAGTATTATGGCTATGCCCATGGTGAATGGAGCAATATCGAATTATCAGACATCCTTCGTGAAGAAGCTACATTAAAATACGACCAATCAGTCACTGGCGGTAGTATCTCCATCTCACAACCTAATACTTTATTATTAGCAGGAGATGAAATTACAGTAACTATTACTGCTGAAGAAGGATATGTATTAGATTCATTCTATTTCAATGGCGATCCAGTTACAGTGCCTGGAACGATTGCGACTTTAACCTTAACTGCAGGAGAAAATACTATTACATATAGTTTCGTAGAAGGAGAAGAAGATACAACTTTAACCTTATACGTATCGGTTCCTGAATGGTGGTATGGATCAGATGCTTTAACTTATATCTTTACGTATGATGAAAATGGTGATGATATAGATACTGATTATGGTAATCAAATGACCTATCTAGAAAATCCAGGCGAATATAATGGATTGAAATACTATTACTATACGATCGATTTAGCTGAAGTTAGTTATATCAAATTATTGAAATATGGTTACTCCAATGGAACAGATTTCGAATTCTGGGGCGCAGAAACTGAACTATTAGAAGTTACTGGTGATTATAACTACTTCGCGATGAGTGATGATGCTAAATATTCAAATTCTAGTGATCCTGCTTGGCAAGGTTATGCTACTGGTAGTTGGGGCGTACTCACTCTTGAAGATATTTTAAGAGCAGAAGCAACCCTTACTTATAGCGCATCAGTTACTGGTGGAAGCATCTCAATCGACAAGACAGAAGGTTTATTAGAAGGTGATGAAATCACTGTTACGATTAACGCTGATGAAGGCTACGTAATCGACACCTTTAAATTCAATGGTCGAGACGTCGAAGTTAGTGGAAAATATGTCTATTTAACAGTTCAAGGCGGAGAAAATACCATTGAATACAGTTTTACTGAAGGTGAAGCTGAATATGAATATGTGACAATCTACGTTTATGAACCTTATTGGTGGCATAATGACGGTGGTTACACTAGTCTTATTCTTTATGATGAAAATCAAAATGTAATTGATTCTGGTGAATATGGAGTTGGAGTACCAATGAACCATGTAGAATATGTAGGAACAGATACCGAAGCATATAATATACGTGAATATGAAATTGATATAAAAACCGTTTATTACGTTCAATTAATGAGAACTGATGAAGGTTCTCAATATGATTGGGGTGCTAGATCTCATATTTTAGAGGCTTTAGATGGCACTACATATAATGAATATATTATAGGTAGCGAAATGTGGTGGAATGGTGCTTATTATACCGACGTCACATTTGGTTATTACACCCCTTCAGTCTAATCTCGATTTTTTCATAACACCTCTTTTATATAGAGAAGATCACCTTCGGGTGGTCTTCTTTTTATATAGTGAAAACACTTTCATTTATATCAACACATACATTAAAAACTACCGATTTAATCAATATTTTTTATGAAAATATATGAAAGTGAAAGCGTTTACAGGTCGATTTATATAAGTTTCAAAATACTTAATATTCTCCTAATATATTCTTGAGCTTAAGGAGGGCTCAAAGAAATGGAAAGACCTATATTTAAAGATTATGAAGAAGATGAAGTTAAAAGTAATGATGAAATAAAAGTTATCGTCGGAGTCGGTAATTTTTATTGTGCAAACGTATTAAATCAACCTTGTAGTAGCTTCCTTTTTATTAAAAGAAATCAAGAATTTTAAAAATTTTTAAATTTTACCCCCCCAACTTTTATAAATACGAACGTACTTGTAAGTGAAGGGGGGTGAAATATGTATATTGGTGAAAAATCAAAAATCAAAATTAATAAGGCGCAAGCCTTAGAACTCAAAAAACATTTCGATAACACACGCTTCGTTTATAATCACTTTGCTAGCAAGATAAATGAAGCGCTAAAAAATAATTTAGATATCGATTTTAACGAGTTTAAGAATGAAATTATCGCACTTATTAATGAAAAAGATTTTTTAAAGTTTTCACCTAGAAGAAGTTATTATATTGTTTTAAAACATTTAAAACTTGCTTATTTAAACGTTAAAGGAAAGAAAAACTTTATAAACTATAAAAAAGCTAATGGTTATCAAAGTATTACCTTTCCTAATGATTTGTTCACTTTAAGAAAACTAAAAGGTAAAAAGCGATATTACATTCGTGTTTATAATATAAAGACTTTCTTTAAGGTCTACTATAAAAGAGACTTTAAAGGTTATATCGCTAATGCGACTGTAAGTTATGATGGATTAAATTATTACGTATCGTTTTTAAATTCGATTGAACGCGATGAATATAATAGAACCCATTATAAGGCGCTAACAAATACCAATAAAGGTGTCGGAATCGATATAGGAACTATCAATCATTTCACTTTATCTTGCGGAGCTAAATTTAATATTCCGGATAAAATTAAAAAGCTTGAAGCTAGATTAAGAAGAGAGATGCATAACTTATCGAGAAAACAATTTCCGAAAACCAAGGAAGATAAGACACCTTGTTCGAACAATTTTTATAAGCAAGTTTTAAAAATAAGAAAAATTAATGTAAAGATTAGAAACTTGCAAACAAACTACGCGCATCAATTGAGTGCATTAGTTCTTAAATTCTTTGATTATTTTTGTTTAGAAGATATCGATTTTGATGAATGGTTTTCTAAACGTTCATTAGCAAAGAGTCTTCAAGGATTATGTTTAGGCAAATTCAAGGATTATTTAACTGATAAAATCAATAGGATTGATCATAAACAAATAATTCTTGCAGATGTTTACTATCCTAGTTCTAAACTTTGCTGTAGATGTGGAGCAAAAAATAACAATATCACTGTATTTAAACGAACGTTCTATTGTGAGAAATGTGGACTAGAAATAGATCGTGATTTAAATGCAGCAGCTAATCTTTACAAGTACGTAAAAAGAAACATAGGTGCGAATGGCGCCGAATTTAAGTTTATGGACCTCGATAAACTATTTGCCATAGCGAAAAAGCATGGACTTATAGGTGAGAGGGTTGAAGTAAAAAGTTGCAATGCAACAAGGAAATTATTCCCGGTGATACCATTGAAAGTGCTATAAAAATACAAAGTATTTTTGTATAATATTTCACGGAGACATCAAACTATGGCTTACGGAATATTGTACGAATTTTTAATGGGACAAACTATCGAAGCTTATAAATACTTTGGAGCCCATTTCACTAAACAAGAAATTGAAGTGGAAGTTGATATTCCACTAAAAAAAGATCCTTCGAAAACCAAGAAGGGAAAAGTTAAAAAACTCGTTGATGGAGTCGTGTTTCGTCTTTATGCACCTTTAGCTAAAGACGTAAGTGTTATTGGTGATTTTAACAATTGGGATCCATACGTCCACAAAATGAATAAAGTTGATGATTGTGGAGTCTATGAAATTTTTATTCCCGGACTCCATAATTACAGTTTTTATAAATATCATTTCTTAGATGCAAGAGGAGTTTACGTCGATAAGGCTGATCCGTACGCATTCTTCAGTGAATATCGCCCTGGATCATGTTCTAGGTTATTCAATATTGAAGGCTTTATATGGCACGATTCACCTTATCTATTAGAACGTAATAGAAATTTCGATAAACCTGTATCAATTTACGAAATGCATCTCGGTAGTTGGAAGGGAAAAATCAACGGGCGTAACCCATCGTATGAAGAAGTAGCGGATTATTTAATCCCTTATATTAAAGAGTTGGGATACACGCACGTTGAAATTATGCCTATTACGCAATATCCTTTTGATGGTAGTCGGGGGTATCAATCTACAGGATTTTATAGTGTCGATTCCCGTTACGGGAATCCATTCCAATTAATGTCATTTGTCGATAGACTACATCAAGCAGGAATTGGAGTCATATTAGACTTTGCTCCAGTCCATTTTGCGACTGATGAATATGCATTATGCCATTTTGATGGTTCTTGTTTGTATGAGTATGACAACGAACACAAATATTCACCATGGGGGAGTTTACAATTTGATTTAGGCAAAGACCCTGTACGTTCATTCTTGATGAGTGCTATGAATTATTTTCTTGATTATTTCCATTTTGATGGAATAAGAGTAGATGCTGTTAGCAATATCGTTTATTGGGATGGCAATAAGTCCTTAGGCGAAAACCAAGGCGCCACTGAATTTATAAAACGCCTGAACGCAAAAATTCATATTGCTCATAACGATGTCATGATGATAGCCGAGGATAGCACTGATTTCCCAGGCGTTACAAAAGATACCATATATGGCGGCTTGGGTTTCGACTACAAGTGGAACTTGGGATATATGAATGACACCTTAAAATATTATTCCTTAGATCCTATATACAAGAAATTTGAACACAATAAATTGACATTTAGCATGGCATATTTTTATAGCGAAAATTTCATGTTACCATTCTCGCACGATGAAGTAGTCCATGGTAAAGGAACAATTATTAATAAAATGTACGGCGATTACGATACGAAATTTGCCTTACTTCGTAATTTGTACACATATCAATTTACACATCCTGGCAAAAAGCTTAATTTCATGGGTAATGAATTAGCTAGTTTTGATGAATGGAATGAAAATAAATCACTTCCTTGGGAACTTAAAAAATTTCCTAAACACGATAGCGTTTCACGTTTAATTCGTGACTTAAATCTTATTTACCGTCACGAACCAGCCTTACATTTTGAAGAATATAATCCTGTCCACTTTAACTGGTTAATGGTAGATAACAACTCTCAAAGCGTCTTCGCTTTTGAAAGGCGAGTCGGAGATAGCCATATCGTCGCTATTTTCAATATGACTCCAAATTATTACGAGTCTTTTGATATCGGCTTAACTCGTCCAGGCACTTATGAAGAAATTTTTAATAGCGATAAAGATGTCTATGCCGGAAGTAACGCTTATAACGGTCTACCTTTAACAAGCAGTGAATATGGACCTGAAAATAAACCATACAAAATGAGTGTTAAAATTGCTCCTTATGCAGCAATGATTTTTAAATATGTAAATAAATAAAGGGGAAAACTGATGATTTTTAGTAACAAAGATGAATTTAAAAGTGAATTCACATCTCGACTTGTAGCCAAATACGGTAAAACTCCTAGTGAAGCTCATATTTTAGAAAGATATGATATTTTAGGAGAACTCGTTAGAGACTATGCCGGCACTGATTGGCGCAATACTAGAGAATACGTTTTAAATAAAGAAGAAAAACAATTAATTTACTTTTCGATGGAATTTTTAATCGGCCGTTTACTTACAAATAACATGATGAATCTTGGAATTTATAATATTTGTAAAGATGGTTTAGCCGATTTAGGTATAGATATCCATGAATTAGAAGAAGTTGAAACTGATGCCGGCTTGGGAAACGGCGGTTTAGGTAGATTAGCCGCTTGTTTTTTAGATTCTATTGCTAGTTTAAATTATCCAGGCTATGGAAACTGTATCCGTTATGAATATGGCTTCTTTAAACAAAAAATAGTTAACGATAAACAAATCGAATTGCCTGATACGTGGTTAACGAATGGGTTTATCTGGGAAGTCAGAAAGGCAAAACACGCTGTTGAAGTAAGTTTCTATGGAAAAGCTGAAACATACTTAAAACCTGATGGTGGATACGGCATTAGAACTGTCGATGCCATCAAAGTTTTAGCTATGCCATATGATGTTTATATTCCTGGTTTCCAAAATAATTTAGCTAATACTCTTAGACTTTGGAGCGCTCAACCTGTCGAACAAAATTTACCATCGAATATGTCTTTCGATGATTATTTATCGACTTTAAAAGAGTTATCACACGGCTTATATCCAGATGATTCGACTGAACACGGCCGTATTTTACGTTTAAGACAACAATATTTCTTAGTTAGTGCAGGCTTACAAAGCGCTATGCGTGGTCATATGCGTCGATATGGAACTCTCGATAATTTCTGCGATAAATATGTCTTCCAACTTAACGATACCCACCCAATTTTAGCTATTCCGGAAATGATGAGACTTTTAATGGATGAATATAGTTACGGCTGGACTGATGCATGGAATCAAGTTACTAAATGTATTGCTTATACAAACCACACAATTATGCCTGAAGCGCTTGAAAAATGGCCTATTAGATACGTTCAACAACTCATTCCTCGTTGCTATATGATTATTGAAGAAATCAATCGTCGTCAAATGATTTTCTTCCATGAAAATAATGTCAGCGAAGCCGAAGCTAACGATATGCTTATCATTAAAGATGGCATGATTCATATGACTAATTTAGCTATTTTCACCGTTTATTCAGTAAATGGTGTCGCTGCTTTACATACCGAAATCTTAAAGAAAGAAACTTTCAAAACTTTCTATAAATACTATCCAAAAAAATTTAACAATAAGACTAACGGTGTCACTCACCGTAGATGGTTAATGTATTGTAATCCAAAACTTACTAAATTAATTACTAAATTAATCGGTGATGCTTGGTATAAAAATCCTGAAAACGAGTTAGAAAAACTTCTCGATTTTAAAGATGATGAGAAAGTTTTAAAAGAACTCATCAAGATTAAACACGAAAATAAGCTCGCCTTAGCTAAGATTATCAAGCAAAAGAATGGTATAGATATCGATCCTAACTCAATTTTTGATACTCAAATCAAACGTTTACACGCTTATAAACGTCAATTAATGAATATATTTAGAATCATGCATTACTATTTTGAAATTAAAACTAACAAGAATTTCAAAATAGAACCTCATACCTTCATTTTTGGCGCGAAAGCTCCAGGAAGTTATATCTTTGCTAAACAAATCATCGAACTTATTTTAAATGTTGCAGATATTATAAATAACGACCCTGAAGTTAGTAAATATATCAAAGTTGTCTTTATGGAAAATTATGGTGTAAGTTTAGCTGAAGCTATTATTCCTGCAACTGATGTCAGCGAACAAATTTCAACTGCTGGTAAAGAAGCTAGTGGTACTAGTAACATGAAATTTATGATGAATGGCGCTTTAACCTTAGGCACATTAGATGGCGCTAACGTCGAAATTAAAGATCGCGTTGGCGATGAAAATTGCTTCATTTTCGGCTTAAAAGTTAAAGATATCGAAAAATTACGTACTGCCGGACTTTATGACCCATGGCAAGAATATAATAATAACAAACATTTAAGACGTATCTTAGATAGTTTATTTACCGGTCCATGGTGCAAAGATGAACCAAATAAATTTAGAGCTATTTTTGATGAACTTATGAACCATAACGATGAATATTTCATCCTCAAAGACTTTGAATCTTACATAAAAGAATCGAAGAAAATGGATGAATACTATAAAGATGAACTTGCTTGGGCTAAATCTTGCTTAATTAATATTGCTAAGAGTGGATATTTCTCAAGCGATCGTACAATTGAAGAATATAACAAAGACATTTGGCATTTAAATAAAATACCAACGAACTATTAATGGCTATTGATACAAATTTATTAAAGAAATTGACCGAAGCTATCGGCGTCAGTGGTTTTGAAGATGATGTCGTCAAGATTATTCTTGATGAATTTAGCGATTATCATAAAGATTTTATACACGTCGATAGTTTTAATAATGTCGTTATAAGGAAATGTGGCAAGGCTGGGGCGCCAACTATTGCCTTTTTTGCTCATATTGACGAGGTTGGTTTTTTAATTTCTGATATTACTGACGACGGATTTTTAAAATTTAAAAATATCGGCGGATTAAATAGAAGTACGCTAGATTCTGCGAAAGTTCAAATAAAAATCGACTCTAAAATTTTTAGACCTCATGAAGGCATTATAAGAAAAAATGGCGACAACGATTTCTATATTGATGTAGGGGCAAGCTCTAAAAAAGATGTCTATAAAAAACTTATACATGTAAATGGAATAGGGACTTTTGATACTAAATTTGATAAGTTGAAAAAAGATATTTTTGTAGGTAAGGCCTTAGATAACCGCGTTTCAGTATATGCTTTAATTGAAGCTATGAAACAAATTGCGAATTTATCTTGTGAAAATAACATTGTTGCCGTATTTACATCGCAAGAAGAAGTTGGATGTCGCGGAGCCGAAATGGTTGCTAAGTGGTTAAAACCAGATATTGCCTTTGTTTTAGATACAACTGATAGCTTTGATGTCCCAGAACTTCCTAAATTCGATTGTAAAATCGGTAATGGACCTACTTTAAACGTTATGGATGGTGGAACAATCGCTCATAATGGCTTATTGGAATACACTAAATATTTATTTAGGAGAAACAATATAGAAGTAGTCTATGATCCTATGGCTGTTGGAGCAACTGATAATTCAAAAGTTCAATTAAGCAATGGCGGAGTACCAAGTTTAACAATTTCAACGCCAGTTAGATACATGCATACTCCTCATTCAATTGGCTCGCTTAGCGATATAGAAAAACTTATCGATATTATTGTTTTATTATCTAAAAGCATCACTATACAAGATTTAGACGCCATTAAAGAATATAAGTATAAATAGCAAAATTACATTAATTTAGTAGTTTTCTAGTGGTTTATTAGTATTTATTTAGCATATGACAAAAACGTTAAACCGGACATCTCCAATGACGAGAGAAACAAAAAAGAAAAGAGTCTTCGAAATCGATTTAATTAGAGGACTCTGCATTTTTATGATGATTATCGATCATTTCTTTTATGATTGGGGATATCTATTTGTTTCGATTTTTGGAATCTCTATGACCACAACCGGTATGGCAAATAACCCAGCATGGTTAAATACTTTAGTTCAAACTGGTCAGTGGCGGCGGAATTGGGAAGTTAGATACTATACTCGACAAGTTATCGTTAGCCTATTTTTATTCGTTTGTGGTTTAAGTGCTAATTTTTCTAAAAATAACCTTGAAAGAGGTATGAAAATATTTGCTTTAGGTATATTGATTACAGCTGTTACTGAACTTGCTGGAGCAAGTATTCCATTTGGTACTCTTTCTTCTATCGGTGTTTCAATTATCGTTTTCTCATTATTTGAATTATTAATGGATAAAGTTGATAAAAAACGCGAATATTCGCCTTATATTTATATGGTTATTGGGGCGATTTTTGCTATTTTTGGCTACGCAATTTTACAAACTAGAAACGCATCAAGTTATAGCCCAACGTTTGATGGCACTTTATGGGAAAATATCCTTAGAATCATGATCGGAACTAAGCGAACTGGGGACGATTGGCTAGCCATTTTTCCATTTATTGGATTTTTATTTATTGGTGCAGGATTAAGCTATACGGTCTATAAAAACAAGAAGAGTTTATTTGAATATATCCCTAAAAAATATCGAATTTACTCATATATCGATGGCGATCATTTAAGCTATTATCCAAATAAAGCAGCATATTATTCTTTCCAACCAGTTTATTATTTCTTTGAATTTTTCTCATTTATTGGGCGCTATACCTTAATTATTTATATTGGTCATCAAGTGATTTTGGTATTAATTGGCGGAATAATTTTATTATGTAATGGCTACTCGCTCAAACTTTCTTTATAATATTAGAGTTATGAAAATCAAAACAGAAACTAAATGTTCATTATATAAATCATTATTAAACACTCACGAAGCTTATCCTGACGAGAAGGCTTTTTATTTTAAAGGTAAATATTTTACTTACGATCACTTAATTCGTCACATCAATCAATTTGCCTATCGATTTAAAGAATTAGGTTTTAAAAAAGATGATGTTATAACGATTGTTTTACCTAATATTCCTGATGCGCTTTATATTTTTTATGCGGCTAATCAACTTGGAATAAAGGTCAGTATGATTCATCCTTTATTAAAAGCCAGCGAAGTTAAAAAGATCGTCGATAGATTAAACAGTAAATGCATTTTTGTTTTAGATACAAGATATGATGATTTTGTTGAATATAGCGAAGAAATAAAGGTTGTCCCAGTTAGTCCAGTCGATGAACTTAATTTCTTTATGAAATTAGGCTATAAGCTTAGCAATCGTAAATATTTAAGAAACGCTAAATACGCACCTTTAAAATCCAAAGATTTATTTTCAAATGTTCGTTATACAAATTATGAAAATGGGTATGAGGAAGACGCGATTTTCCTTCAAAGTAGTGGAACAAGTGGCGAAAGTAAAACGATTGCTTCTAGTAACTTTGCAATAAACTCAGCTGTAACGAACTTTAACACCTTATTAGGTTTAGAAGACGCTTATGAAACATACATTTTATCTACTTTACCAATGTTTCATTCATTCGGTTTAGTAATGGGTATTCATTTATTACTTTATTTTGGCGGATGCTTAATGCTCATGCCTAAATTTAATACTAAAGAGACAATATCTTTAATTAATAAAGGGAATATGAATTTCTTAATTGGTGTTCCTTTGCTATACGAAGCCTTACTTAAAAACCCTAAATTTGCAGCTAGCAAATTAGATAACTTAACTTTTGCCTTTGTCGGTGGCGATTTTGCTAATATTTCCCTCATCAATCGCTTTAATGACGTCATGATTAAAGGCAATTCTAAATGTAGATTATATGAAGGATATGGCTTAACCGAAACTCAAAGCGTTGCGTGTTTAAATACAGCTAGTAATTACCGTATCGGTAGCGTTGGAAAACCGATGCAAAACGTCGATATTAAGATCGTTCCTTTAGATGAAAATAAACCTGACGAAGGCGAAATTTATATTACTGGTGACACCTTAACTAATGGATATCGCTATAAACCAGATAAAGTAGATGATTTTGTTGAAATAGATGGCAAAAGATACTTAAAAACTGGCGATTATGGCTATTATGATGAACACGGATTCTTATATTTAAAACAAAGAATTAAACGTATCATCAAGATTAAAGGAATCAATATTTTCCCTAGCGAAATCGAAAACGCTTTAAACGAACTTGAGTTCGTCGATAAGTCCGTTTGCGTAGGAAAATTTATAAATAACGACAACAAAATTTGTGTCTATTTAACCCTTAAAAAAGAGTTTAAAGATAAGACTTTTGATGAAGAAATCATCAATGCTTTAACTTCAAAATTTGGCAATATTGTAAAGCCTTATAAGATCACTTATTTAGAGAAATTTAAATATAACAATACAGGCAAAATCGATATAAATACCTTAGATTAGTAGGGTTTTTACTCTAAAACAAGGAGTTTATCGATCTCGTTTTCACTATAAACTTGGACGCCTAATTCGACTAATTTTTGGGTTGTAATACCTTGTCCTAAGATGAGTTTCTTTTTAAAATTTCCGTCATAAATTTGATGTACTCCACAGCTAGGACTATTCTCTTTTAAGATGGCGTATTTAATCTTTTTATATTTAACAATATTTATGACGTCATTAGCGCCTTTTATAAATTCTTTTGTAACGTTTTTACCTTTATTAGAGACGACTGAATTACCCTTAATTTCACTAGGATCACGAGGAATTTTTAATCCTCCAAAGACTTCAGGACAAACTGGTATGATATCATATAATTCTTTTAACTTTTCTATCTCTTCGGTGTAGTTATTTCCACCGTTATATTTAACGTTATCTCCGAGTAAACATGCACTTACAATAATTGTTTCCATCTTTAACCCCTAAAATTATTTTATAATTTTACAATATCTCATATAATTATTAAACGATGAAAAAAGTAGTGACTGAATATCAATATCTCGATAAAACATATAAGGTTGAAATCACTTTTAAAGTGATGAAAAACATTACTTATCGATACTTAGAAGGGACGATTCGCGTCTCTTGTCCTATGAATTTTTCAGTCCAAGAAGCGCTTAAACATTTAGATAAGATTCTGCCTAAACTTTTAAAGAAAACGACTAAAAATAATGAGGCAATCGATAAAAATGGCATGTATGTTTTTGGTGAATATAAGTATTTTGATGACTGTTTTATTGACGTTTTAGGTCATAAAATCCTCTTTAGTGATAAAAAGTCGTTTTATAACAGAGTCAAAAACATTGTTTATCCTTATTTTGAGTCACTTTTTAGAAAAGAAGAGGCGATTATTACCCCTCAAATTACACATACCCTCAATTTGAAGGACGTCATCTCAACTTATGGCATTAACTATATAAAAAAACATGTAATTACTCTGAATATAAGTTTACTTCATTATAGCGATGAGATTATCCGTAGCGTCATCGTGCACGAGCTTTGTCACGATTACGTGGCTAATCATAGTCGCCAATTTTATGCGACAGTTTATAAATATATGCCAAATTATCAAATAGAACATAGAAAACTTACGCGAGGTATTTATAAATGAGGACAATAACTTCAAAAGATAACGAATTAATTAAATATGCATATAAATTAAAAGATTCTCATTTCGCTAAAAGCGAAAATAAATTTTTAGTCGAAGGCATGCATTTAGTTAAAGAAGCTAGTGATTATATTGAGACCATTTTCACCTTAAAAAAGCTCGAATTTATTGATGAAGAAGTTCAAATTATAGTAACCGAAGCTATATTAGAAAAGATATCGAGTGCAAAAAGTACACCTAAAGTCATCGCAATCTGTAAGGCAAAGAAGGAAAAACCTATAAAAGAGACAAAAGTTGTCTATTTAAATAACGTTCAAGATCCTGGAAACGTTGGAACGATTATTCGTACCGCTTTAGCTTTTAAATATTTCGATATTATTTTAGATGAAGGCACCGCTAGTAAATATAATCAAAAGGTTATTCAAGCCTCACAAGGTTCTATTTTCCAAGAAAATATCGTAAATGGAACGTATGAAGATTTACTTAAACTTAAAGAGCAAGGTTATAAAGTTTTAGTAACTGCATTGACTGATGAAGCGGTGAGTCTAAACTCTTTTAATGCAGTAAAAAACGAAAAACTTGTCATCGTTTTTGGTAACGAAGGACAAGGAGTGGAAAAGCGAATAATTGATATAGCAAATTACGTAATTAAAATCCCAATTTCTAACATAGATTCTTTAAATGTCAGTGTCGCCGCCGGCATTTTGCTATATAATATTTACCGATGAAAAAGTTATACGATGTTGTAATAATTGGAGCTGGAGTCATCGGCTCAGCGATAGCCCGCTACTTAATGGCATATAAGGTTAACGTTTTAGTTTTAGAACGCCATAATGACGTTTGTGAAGAACAAACTAGTGCAAATAGTGCCATAGTTCATAGTGGTTATGACCCAGAAAATGGAACTTTAAAAGCTAAATTTAATGTTTTAGGTTGTCGCAAAATGGAACAAGTTTGTAAAGAACTCGATGTCGATTTTAAACGTATTGGTTCGCTTACAATTGGTTTCAATGATGAAGATTTAAAAACCTTAAAACATTTACAAGAAAACGGAAGAAAAAACGGTGTTGAAACCGAGATTATTGAAGGCAAAAAGTTATTTGAACTTGAACCAAATCTTAATCCTGAAGCAAAATATGCTTTACTTGCTAAAGATGCTGGTATCGTAAATCCATTCATGTTAAATGTCTCCTTAATGGAAAACGCAATGGATAATGGATGCGAACTTTTACTAAATCACGAAGTAGTAAAAATAGAAAAAATAGGGGAGATCTGCAGGGTTTTTTGTAAAAATAACGAGTTTTTTGATACAAAGACCGTTATAAATGCTAGTGGCGCAAATAGTGATTTTGTTGCTGGCTTAGTCGAAAAACCACGCTTTAAAATTACTCCTAGAAGAGGTCAATATATCCTTTTCGATCATTTTGACCCATCTTATGTAAATCACGTCTTATTCTTATGTCCTAGTGAGCTTGGAAAAGGCGTTTTATTTGCTCCAACAACCAAAGGAAACTACTATATTGGTCCATCTAGCGAAGCTTGTGAGAAAGGTGACACTAAAACGACCAAAGAAGGCTACGAATTTATTAAAAAAGAAGCTACAAAGCTCATCCCAAATATACCTTTAGGCGAGACAATTCGTGAATTTTCAGGTGTTAGAGCCAATTCAGATGTTGGCGACTTCATAATTGAAGAAAGTAAGGAAACTAAAGGCTTCTTTAATGTCGCTTCAATTATGTCTCCAGGCCTTGTAAGTAGCGTTGCAATTGGAGAATATGTTGCGCAAATCATAAAAAATACCTTAGATCTGCAGGGAAATCCTCAATATAACCCATGTATTCGTAAACATATTAGGTTTACTGATGTCGATGAAATGAATAAAGAAATTTCTGAAAATAAAGATCATGGACGAGTGATTTGTCGTTGCGAAAAAGTAACAAAAGCAATGATTTTAGATGCTATTCATAGAAATTGTGGCGCTAGAAGCGTTAAAGGAGTCAAAAAAAGAACTGCAGCTGGTTTTGGAAAATGCCAAGGCACTTTCTGTCAAAGTGAAGTGGTGCGTATTTTAAGTGAAGAACTCCATATTCCAATGAATGAAGTCTTATACGGAGATGAAGATTCCGAAATTTTGAAGTATAGATATAAGTGATGAATATGAAAGAATATGATGTAGTTGTGATTGGTGGAGGAAGCGCTGGACTTGCAGCTGCTTTAGGAGCATATAACGCTGGAGTTAATAGCGTTTTAATCATTGAAAATAGCGATAGACTCGGTGGAATTTTAAATCAATGTATCCACGCTGGTTTTGGTTTACAAGTCTTTAAAAAAGAACTCACCGGACCTGAATATGCTCACGAATTTATTGAACAAGTAAAAGAGAAAAATATCGATATTTTCTTAGAAACTTTCGTTAAAACGATTAGTAAAAACCTCGAAGTAACCTATATAAATCAAAAAGGCATGGAAGTTATTAAAGCTAAAGCCATAATCTGTGCTTTAGGATGTAATGAACGTACATATTCACAAATTTTCATTCCTGGCGATCGTCCTATCGGCGTCTATACTGCTGGTTTAGCCCAAAAATATATGAATATTTATGGCTATTTAGTCGGTAAAAACGTCTATATTTTAGGTAGTGGCGATATTGGTCTAATTATGGCTAGAAGAATGAAACTAGAAGGCGCTAATGTCATCGGCGTTAGCGAACTTATGCCATATAGTAATGGGTTAAATCGTAATATTGAGCAATGTTTGAAGGACTACAATATCCCTTTAAGATTATCAAATACGGTTACAAGAATTATTGGTAAACCTAGATTAGAAGCTATCGAAATTGCAGATGTTGATGAACATCTAAATCCAATCGAAAGCACAAAACAAATTATTAAGTGCGACACGTTATTATTAAGTGTCGGTTTATACCCTTATGGTACTTTATTAAAAGATGTTGGATGTAAAATTTATCCTGCCACTAAAGGCGCTTACGTTGACAATAATTTCGAGACAACAGTTTCAGGAATTTTCTCAACAGGCAACGGTTTACACGTCCACGATTTAGTCGATGATGTCACTGAAGAAAGCCTTATTGTAGGAAAAAAGGCTGCAGAACTCGTGTTAAATTTAAGAAAACCAGTTACTCACTCTATTAATGTTCATGCTGGTCAAAACGCAAGTTATATCTTGCCTAATGAAATTAAATTGACAAATGAAGGTGACGATATTTACTTCTATAT
>CAYLSZ010000008.1:0-39501 GCA_964386745.1 uncultured Staphylococcaceae bacterium
CTGGAGGAAAGGTAGTGAAAATAGCAAATATTGGCATTGATGTCGGCGGTACTACTATCAAAGGTGGACTTGTCGATAAAGACGGTAAAATCATTTATAAAACCGATAAAAAAACTTCGCCCGAACTTGGTAGCGAATATTTTTTAGATACCGTTAAAACGCTTATTTCTGAATTCCTTTCAATCGGTAAAAAAGAAGGATTTGAGATTAAAGGCATTGGAATTGGTATTCCTGGAGCCGTTAATAATTACTTAGGAACTATCGATTATGCCTGCAATTTAAATCTCGAAAATGTCGATATTAAGTCATATCTTGCAGATTTTAAGCTTCCAATTTATTTATCAAACGATGCAAATGTAGCTTGCCTAGCTGAACAGAAATTTGGAGCAGCTAAAGGCCGACCAAACGTTATTATGTTAACCCTTGGAACGGGCGTTGGTGGCGGCGTTGTTATCGATAATAAACTCTTTGAAGGAGTTGATGGAAAAGGCACTGAACTTGGTCATATTGTAATAGAAATGGATGGCGTAGAATGTGGCTGTGGACGTAAAGGATGCTTTGAAGCTTATGCTAGTGCGACCGCCTTAATTCGCTATACCAAAGAAGCTATGGAAAACGATAAATCTTCAAAAATGTGGGGGTTCTGCAAGGATAATTTAGAAAATGTGAATGGTTTAACTGCCTTCGAGTGTGCTAAAGAAGGCGATAAATCAGCCAATGAAGTGGTTGATAAATACATTAAATATCTTGGTGAAGGAATATTAAATTACTGCAATATATTCCGTCCAAACTGTATTGTTCTTGGAGGGGGAATATCGAATCAAAAGGATTACCTCGTTAATAAGTTAGTTGAGTATTGTAAAGAAAGAGACTATGGGTATAAAAATACTCCAAAAGTTGAAATTCTTATCGCAACACTTACAAATGACGCTGGCATTATCGGTGCCGCCCACTTGCTAAGTTATTAATATGAACAAGAACTATAAACAAAACCTTAAAACGAGGAATATCAAAACCACCAAGAAACCATTAGACATTAAAGAATACATCGTCAAAAACGATTCAGAATTACTAGAGTATTTATTAAATAACCTTGGATTTAGTCGAAGTAACGCTAAAAAGTTACTCTCGAATCATCTAATTTCTATAAATGGTGCGCCAGTTAGTCAATTTAATTTCAAACTTATAAAAGGCGATACGTTGATTATTAGTAAACATCCAATTCGCCAAAAAAAGCGCACAAATCTTCCGATTATTTATGAAGATGATGAATTTATTGCTATCAATAAACCGGCTGGTTTATTAAGTGTAGCTAGCGATAAAGAAAAAAATGTCACTGCTTATCGCCTTGTTATGGATTATGTCCAACAAGAGGATAAACATAATCGAATCTATGGCGTTCATAGAATCGATAAAGAAACTAGTGGCGTTCTCTTGTTTAGTAAAAGTCAATCCTTAGCAAAATTACTTCAAGATAAATGGATTGATCTCGCTAAAACTAGAAAATATATGGCGGTCTGCGAAGGAACGTTTAAAGAAAAATCGAAGCACATCGAAAATTATCTTAAAGAAAGCAAAGTCCACCTTATGTATATAGCTGACGATAAGGTTCATGGACAGAAATGTATAACTGAATATAAGGTTATCAAAGAAAACGACAAGTATAGTCTTGTCGATGTCGAGATCTTCACGGGTCGCAAAAATCAAATTCGTGTCACTTTAGGTGGAATGGGTCATTTTGTCTTAGGTGACGATAAGTATGGGGAACCAGCTAATCCAATTAATCGACTTTGCTTACATGCTTATAAACTATGTATAGTGCATCCAATCACAAAGAAATTAATTGAATTAACGGCTCCGGTTCCAAAAGAATTTAAGGAGTTGGTGTCATGAGTTATATTAGAAATTTACTTGGCCAATTAAAAGAAGCCTTCATCTCGATTATACCAATCACGGTTATCATCTTGGTTATTTTCGGCTTACAATATACACCAATTTTTCCTGATACGAGTATTTCTACTAATCAACTTTGGATATTTTTAGCCTGTATTATATTTGTCGCTATAGGTATCGCTTTATTTACGATTGGTAGCGAAACGAGTATGAGTAAAGTTGGTACCTATGTTGGTACAAGTATTACAAAAAAGAAATCGGTTACTTTAATCGTTATAGTCGCTTTTTTACTTGGCTTATTTATCACTTTAGCTGAACCAGATCTTGAGGCTTTAGGTGCACAAGTATCGAGTTCAGGCGATATAAACGTATGGGTTTTTAAAATAGTCGTCGCCGTTGGCGTTGGTATATTTATGACGATTGGATTATTGAGAATTATTTTCCAAAAGTCGCTTAAATTATGGCTATTATTTTCATACTTTATTATCTTTGCGTTAGCCTGTTTATTTGGATCAAACGGCGAAACAATTTTTGAGATTAGTTTTGATGCTAGTGGCGTCACTGCTGGTCCATTAACGACCCCATTTATTCTTACATTTGGGGCAGGTATTGCTACCGTTAGAGGTGGTAAAGATAGTTCGACAGACTCCTTTGGTATTGCTGGATTTTGTTCGATTGGGCCTACTATTTTATTAATGATTATGTTTTTACCACTACAAAGTAGTGGTATCTTAGAAACCCTTAAAGGCGGAAGCGATTATTCAAATATTATTTTCTCTGAAGTAGTCGTCGATGCTATTACAGATTGTGCGTTATCGATTGCACCAATCATCATATTCTTTGTTATTTATGACTTACTTTTCTTACGCCTTAAACGGAAAGAAATGTTAAGAATTTTCATCGGTTTCATTATTACTTATCTTGGCATTACAGTCTTTTTAGCAGCTGCTAATATGGGTCTTATTCCAATTGGCTATAGCCTTGGTCTGAACATTATGGATGGCGGCGTAGAATATGGATATTTACTTGTAATTATCGCTTTAGTTGTTGGTATCTGTATAGTTTTAGTTGAACCATCAATTTCTATTTTAGGAAACCAAGTTGAAGAAGTTAGTTCTCGTGCTATTAAGAAAAGAGACATCTTAATCGCTTTAGCGGCTGGTGTTGCTATAGCTATCGTACTTAGCGTTGTCCGTGTAGTTTATGGAAATAACTTCTCGATTTTATATTATTTAGTACCTATCTTCATATTGTGTTTAGGACTAGCTTTATTTGTCCCTGATATTTATGTTGCTATCGGTTTTGATAGTGGTGGCGTAGCAACTGGTCCTATGTCGAGTTGTTTCGTTATGCCATTTATTATTGGTATATATTCATCAGTAAATACGGCTGATGGAAGTGGTTTTGGCGTATTAGGTTTAATCCAAATTATGCCAACACTGATGATTGAAATTTTAGGTTTGATCAGCGTTATCAAAGAGAAAAGACTTGTCGCGGTTGCAAGAAAATCTTTGCTCAAAGAAGAAAACGATGCTCAAGTTATTCACTTTTAAGGATATAAATTATGGTAGATGAAATTAAAGTTGAAGAAAAAGAAAAAGTGACGAAAAAGAAGAAAACTACAACCGCTAAGGCTAAGGTAACTAAAGCAAAAACGACAAAAACAAAAGCAAAAACTAAAGCTAAAGCCAAAGGTAAAGGTTTGCTTAAAAATTCGGAACGTAAAGCCTACGATAAAGAATACGAGATCTCAAAACTCAAATTAGTATTTATCGTTGTTAACCGCAATCAAGGCGACTATTTTATTCATCAATTAATTAATAATTTTAATGTAGCCGCTGTATTTTTAGCTAATGCTTATGGAACTGCTACTAGAGATATCTATGAAGTGCTTGGCGTTGGCGAAATTAAAAAAGATCTCGTCGTAGCTTTAGTTAAAGAAGAGATTATCGATAACGTATTTGAAATGATACACAATAGATTTTCTATCTCGAATAATTCAAAAGGTATCGCTTGTACAGTAAAAGTTAATTCGTTAATTAGCGTATTACTTTACAGGTTCTTAACCGATACCAAACAAAATGTAAAAAGGAAGGAATAGTTTATGGAAAAAGAACCAAAATTTAGTTTAATATTTGCAATCGTAAATAGTGGATCAGTCGATTTAGTTATGGAAGGAGCTAGAGAAGCCGGAGCAACTGGTGGAACTGCCTTTCATGCTAGAGGAACTGGCAATCTCGATTTAGAAAAGTTCTATGGAATTCCAATCCAAAAAGAAAAAGAAGTCGTAGTTATTATTGTTAATAATAAAATAACTGAAAAAGTTATGAGCGCGATTTATAAATCTGCTGGACTTGAAACTATTGGACAAGGTATTGTTTTCTCGCTTCCTGTAGAAAAAGTTGAAGGACTTTCTAATATTGAAGAATTCGTTAAAGAAGCCAAAAATCAAATCGGTGGCATTGAAGAAGCTGCCGAACAAATAAAAGAAAAGGAAGCTAAAGAAGCCGAAGAAAAAGAAGAAAACTAATCTTTTTTCATTAACAATTCTTTAACCTTATTTTTATTAACGTTAAATAAACTCGATATTATATTTGCGATGTCCTTATTTGAATAATTAAGGGCAACTAATTTATTGATATTAGAGATAATTTCTTGGTCAAGCTCGTCTTGACCTTTTTCTTTATAGCCTTCTAAAACGATTACAAGCTCGCCTTTATATTCTTTATTTTCTTTAACTAAATCTTCTAAATTCGAACGAATAAATTCTTCGTGAAGTTTGGTTATCTCTCTAGCGATACAAACTTTTCGATTACCAAAAACTTTATACATTGAAGCTAAAGTTTCGTTAATTCTATGAGGTGCCTCATAAAAGATTAAAGTGGTTTTTTCATACAAAAACCCTGCTAATCCCGCCTCTTTTTTTGAAATTTTAGGATCGAGGAAGCCGACAAAAAGGAAATTTTTAGTATCTAATCCACTAGCAATAAGAGCGCTTAAAGCAGCATTTGCTCCTTGCAAAGGAACGACTTTTACATCTTCTTTTATGGCTTCTTGAACAAGAATTAAACCTGGATCACTAATGCATGGAAAACCAGCATCGCTAGCATATGCAACGCTTAATCCGTTATTTAAATCTTCGATAATTTTACTTGTTGCAGTTCTTTCATTATGTTCATGACACGAAAAAGTTTTATTTTTGATATTTAAAAGACCTAATAATTTTTGGGTATTACGAGTATCTTCGCAAGCTATATAATCGACCGTTTTTAAAACCTCCAAGGCCCTTAAAGTTATGTCATCTAAGTTGCCAATTGGAGTAGGAACTAAATATAGCGTGCCTTTATTTTTTGTCATGTTTTTTATTTCTATTTTGTTTAAATTTGTTGTTATTTCTATTTTTATGTTGTTTTTTATCTTCAGGAGTTGGTTCTTGCTCTGTTAATTTAACAATAGTAGAAGTTTCTTTTTGTTTTTTCTTTTCGCTACCTGCTTTATGTAAAAGCTCATCTAAACTTACTGTTTCGGTATTCTCGGAATTTTCAATTTTGACTTCACGAGAGAATAAATTATAGCTAGTAACTGTATATTCAGCGCCTTGATATTTGACAGTCGAATTTAGTGGAGGGAATTCTTTTTTAAGTTCAGTATAGTTATCATCTTCATATTTGAGACAACACATAAGTTTTCCACATTGACCACTAAGTTTAGGAATATTTATAGCTAACATTTGGTTTTTAGCTCTATTTAAAGAGATACTATCAAAGCCAGAACTGAAAAACGAACAACAAAGTGGAAGCCCACAAATGCCGAGTCCACCGACGATTTTTGCTCTTTCTCTAGAACTTACTTGTCTAAGTTCGATACGGCAATGAAGTTGAGAAGCAAGTATTTTTAATAGTTCACGAAAATCAATTCTTTCATCGCTTGCATATGTGAATAAACATTTTTGTCTATCGAGCGTATACATGACGTCGAGTAAACGCATGTCGAGTTCTAATTCTTCGACGGCATCATTAAAAATTGTCCAAGCCTCTTTAGCATGTTTTTCGTTTTCTTCGTGTTGCTTAATATCTTCTTCGGTAGCAAGTCGAAGTATAGGTTTAATCTCTAAATCGAAATCGATTTCATTGATATCTTTAGGATCGGTGACAGCTTTAGCAAGCTCTTTTCCGATAACGTTTTCGACAACGACAAAATCACCTTTCTTGACGAGATTTTTATCGTTTAAAGAAAAGTAATATGATTTTGGGTTCTTTTCGAAAACAACGCTTATATAATATTCGTTCATTTTATACTCCAAATATTTTTGAAAGGGTGTGTAGAATTAGTAGCGATTGATTTAAATTATTAGATAGTTCGTTACGACCATTTGAGGTTTCTAATACTGCTAATTCTAGATTTGGGACATTATTAGCAATGTCTTTGATTATTTTATCATAACTTTTTAAGGTTGTTTCTCCGTTAATTGAATATTTATAGGCTTCTTTAATGAAAATAGTGAGATTATCAAAGAAATATCTTATTTCTTCCTTTGCGTTTTCTTTATTAGCTGTGAGTTTAGTAATAATTTTATTTTCAATATAGAAACGGAGGTTATATTTGTTATCTATATTATTGAATAATTCGAGTAAATCTTTTTTGGATTCGATATAACGTTTATTTTTAGATGCTTTAACTATCGAATCAGGATTATTGTAGAAGAAGGATAAAAGTTCGGCGTCTTCTGGTGAAACGCCAAGTTTTTTAGATTCGCTAATAAGATAAGTTTGATCTAGAAGTGAAAATTCTATTTTTTCTAAACGCGACAAAATAGTTGGCAAGATTTTAAATTTATTTAAGGTTGTGCAAATCGCATAAACGTTTGTTGGAGGTTCTTCTAAAAATTTTAAAAGAGCATTACTTACAGCAGTAGATAGATTTTCAATTTGATTAATAATATAGACACGAATCTCATTCGTGGAAGAACTCGTTTTTGAAAAAATTTCAATGAGTTCAGTTATTGTTTCTTTTGTAATAGTTCCTTGAGTTGTATCTAAAATTATGACGTTAGGAAGAGTGCCTTTGTCGAATTGATAGCAGGTATCGCAATGTTCGCAAGCGTATGGGTTATGATTTTTACAAAGCATCGATTTAGCAAATAATTTTGCTATATCTAAAAGCGGAGTTCCTAGCGATCCACTAAACAAATACCCTTGAAAAAAGTTATTGCTCTTAAGACAATTTTCTAAAATTTTATTGGCGATCTGCTGGGTTTTTTGTAAAAAATCAACGGTTTTCATTAATTCTATCTAAGATAACTTTGAGGGTTTGTTCATAGACTTCCTCGACTGGTTTACTAGCATCTATAATGACATAACGTTTCTTGTATTTTTTAGCCAATTTTAAAAATGTATCTCTAACACGATTATAAAAATCGAGTTGTTCGAGGTCGAGTCTATTTACTTCGCGATCCTTATTGGAGTTGATTCGAGTAAGTCCAAGTTTAGGGTCAATATCAAATAAAAGTGTAAGGTCAGGCATAATTTTTTCAGTCGCAAATTCGTTTATTTTTAAAACTTCTTTGACACCTAATTTTTTACCACCGCCTTGATAAGCTAAAGAACTATCGACATAGCGGTCACACAAAACAATTTGACCTTCTTTTAAAGCAGGTAAGATTTTTTGAATAAGAAGTTGTCGACGGCTAGCTGCAAAAAGCAAAGCCTCACTGCGGTTATCTAAGTCAGTATTGTCTTTACTTAAAATAATGCCACGAATTTGCTCGCTAATTTTAACTCCACCTGGTTCACGAGTAAGTAAAACGTTATAGCCACGTTTTTCTAATTCTTTAAAAACCATGTGAAGAATAGTGGTTTTTCCACAACCTTCGACGCCTTCAGTAGTAATAAACATTATTCTTTGTCCTCCTTTAAATATGTGCGGCCTTCTAAAGATTTCTTTAAGGTTAAACTATCGACATAATCGAGCTTTCCACCCACAGGAAGACCAAAACCAATACGACTTATTTTTACGTTTTTATCACTTAATAATTTAGTTAAATATAAAGCAGTAGTATCACCTTCGACGCTAGGATTAGTAGCAATAATAATTTCTTTTATAATTTCTTCATCGATTCTATCGAGTAATTCTTGAATGCGTAATTTGTCAGGAGTTATGCCATGATACGAAGAAATTTCACCGTTAAGAACGTGATAAATTCCATGATATTGGTCGATTTCTTCAAAAGCTAATGCATCTTTAGGATAACTAATTACTATACATGTTGAATGATCTCGAGTTGGATCATTACAAATCGAACAAGTTAGATCTTCAGTCAATACACCGCAAATAGGACATTGATGAACCTTGCTTTTGACATCAGTTATAGTTTTAACAAGATGGTCAACATCCTCATCTTTCATATCCAAAAGCGCATAAGCAAGTCGTTCGGCGGATTTAGTTCCAATCGAAGGAAATTTACTCAAAGCAGTAGTAAGATCGATGATTGACTTGAGTTCTTTCATTATTAAAATCCCATTCCTCCTGGAATGGCGCCTTTAAATTTAGCGGCTATAGCATCCTCTTCGTTATTAATTTGATCTTTGATGTTGTTATAAGCTAAAACGAGCATATCACTAATCATTTCAGCATTATCTTTTTCTAAAATTTCATCATCAATAAATTCAATTGAGATGAGAGTCATATCGCCTTTCATAGTGACTTTGATGGCGTTATTTGCAGTATAAGAGAATTCTTTTTCTTCTAAAGTTTTATGAGCTTTTTCATATTCTCTTTGCATTCTTTGCATGGTTTGCACCATTTGTTGCATGTTCATTATTTTGTTACCTCCGTAATTTGTATATCGTTTTCATTTATTTTTGATGTATCTGGTAAGTTATTTGCTTCGCGTAGACTCATGAAAGTATCTTTAAGGTTTTTGCTTTGCGCACGAGTTAAAGCATAGACAAAATATTCTTTCTTTGTAATGTCTTTTATTAAAGAAGAACAAGCGGATTGATTGCTTGCATTGTTTATAAATTTTGTGGCTTTGTCATATTCCCCAACTACTATTAAAAATTTGTTTGTTGTAGAGAACAAAGAACAATCAATTAAGTGTCTAGCGGCATCTCCTTTAACAGGGTCATCAACATAGTCTTCAATGCCTTGCCACAAACTCTTAATCGAGTTTTTTGTATCCTTATTAGCAACGGTTAATAATTTGATTAAATCATCATCGCTAATAGAATTTAAAGTAAATTTATTTTGTGGTTTTTCAAAATTTTGTTGGGGTTCTGCAGGGTTTTTTTCAATTTCAGGCACTTTTTTAGGTATTTCAATTGGTTTTTCAACTACAGGAGTTTTCAAAATTTTTGGTTTTGGGGCTTCTACTTGTCTAGTCATAGTTGTTTTATTTTCACTAATTCCCTCTTTAAAAAGTGTTAAAGCTTTAAGTAAATATATCTCAAAAGTGAAGTGCGGGTTTGCACTAATTTTAAATTGTTTTTGGCATTCAATAAATAAATCGATAAGAGTGTTTAGTTCAGTTGCAGTAAATATATTTGATATCTTTTTTACCAAATCAGCACTAGTAGATAAATTCAAATTGGCATTATTAGTAATCTTATTAATAAGTGCATCTTTGAGCTCTAGTAGAAGTTCATCAACAAGTCTTAAATAATCAATATTTTTATTGATTAATGCATTATTTAAGTTGAGTGCGTTAAATGTATCACCATTATGAATATAGGTTAATAAATCAATTTTTTCTTGAGCTTGGACAAGACCAAATATTTTTTCGACATCTTCAAGATTGATATTATCTTGAGAGTAGGCGATGACTTGATCGAGTAAACTTAAAGCATCGCGAGCGCCGCCATTTGCAAGTTCAGCGATTAATTCTATACATTCATCAGTTGCTTTTATTTTTTCTTTAGTTAGGACGGTTTTTATAAGTCTAACCAGGTCATTATCTTCAATTTTCTTAAATTCGTATCTTTGGCAACGCGAAACTATAGTAGGTAAAACTCTATAAGCTTCAGTCGTACACAAAATAAAAACGACGTTTTTTGGAGGCTCTTCTAAGGTCTTTAAAAGCGCATTAAAAGCCTCTGGGGTCAACATATGGACTTCGTCGATTATATAGACTTTATATCGCCCTTCGATAGGTGCATAAGTAACTGTTTCGATCAATTCTCTTGCGTTTTTGACACCAGAATTACTAGCAGCGTCAATTTCTATTACATCAGGATGAGATCCTTCATTAATTTCTATACAGTTATTACATTCGTTGCATTGATGCCCCAGACCTTTTTCACAATTTAAAGCTTTAGCAAAAAGTCGAGCAACACTTGTTTTTCCAGTTCCTCTAGGACCAGAAAATAAGTAAGCGTGGGCTATTTTTTCAGTTTCTATAGCATTTTTTAAAGTACGAACTATCGCTTCTTGACCGACAAGTTCGTCAAAAGTTTTCGAACGATATTTTCTATAAAGAGCTTGATACGACATAATTTTTCCTGCAACTATTATAAAGAGTTCAGCCCCTTTTTTGAATAAGAATATATAAATTTTATATTTATATATATTGTTTATAAAACGACCTTTCTTTGGTATAATTTATCGGGCAAAAGGGCATATTATGGATAAAAATTTAAGAAATAGATTATTAGCAAGCGAAAAACGTTTACAAGAAGTCGACGAACTCCTCTTATCGAGCGAAGTTTGTAGCGACATGAATAAATTTAAAGCTTTATCGAAGGAACGTTCTTTTTTAGAACCAATAGTGACTAAATTTAACGCATATAACGAAGCGATTAAAAATAAAGAAGATGCTTTAATAATGTCTAATGATAAAGATCCTGAAATTGCTCAAATGGGAAAAGATGAATTTAAAGCTAATTCGGATTTAGCCGAAAAAATCGAAGAAGAAATCAAGATTTTACTCATTCCTCAAGATCCAAATGATGGAAAAGATATTATTTTTGAAATTAAAGGAGCAGTTGGAGGAGATGAAGCCAATATTTTCGCTGGCGACTTATTTAGAATGTATTTCAAATACTGCGAAAAACAAGGTTTTAGATTAAAAGTCATCGATGAAAATCCTTGTGGAGTCGGTGGTTATTCATATATTCAATTTGTTGTTAGTGGCGATAACGCTTATAGCCGACTCAAATATGAAAGCGGTGTTCATCGCGTTCAAAGAGTTCCCAAAACTGAGTCAAACGGTAGAATTCATACCTCGACTGCCACTGTCGTCGTTATGCCTCAAGTTGAAGTCAACGAAATTAATATTAGAACTGAAGATTTAAGAGTCGATAGATATAGATCGCAAGGTGCAGGTGGCCAAAACGTTAATAAAACTGAATCTGCTGTCCGTATTACACATATCCCAACCGGTATAGTTGTCAGTTGCCAAACCGAAAAATCACAAATTCAAAACCACGAAATCTGTATGCAAATGTTAGCAAGTAAACTTGCGCAACTTGAAGAAGAAAAGAAATCGAAAACTGAAGCTCAATATAGAAGTAAAATTGGTAGCGGCGATCGTAATGAAAAAATCCGCACGTATAACTACCCTCAAAATAGAGTCACCGATCATAGAATTGGTTATACCGTTCAACAACTCGACCGTATAATGGAAGGTGATTTAGATAATTTAATCGACGCCTTAATTAACTATGATCAACAACAAAAAATAGCAGGAAAGAAAGATTAATATGACCAATAGAGAAGCGTATTTAAAAGCCAAAAAATTGCTCTTACAATTTAAAGATAACGACCTTCATGATAGCGAAATTTATCTACTTTTAATAAGGTCAAATGGCTATCATAATTTCACAGAATTAATCAAGAATTTCGACGAAAACCTTGCTAATCCCGCCTCTTTTGAAAGAAACTTGAATAGATTAATCAAAGGAGAACCTATCCAATATATCACTGAAGAGGCTCCATTTTTCGACCTCGATTTAAAGGTAAATCATAACGTTTTAATCCCTCGCCCTGAGACTGAAGGACTCGTAAAATTTTTAATCTATTATATTAATGAAAATAAATTTCCACATAACGATATAGCTGATGTTTGTACAGGTAGCGGATGTATTGCAGCTTACTTAAAAAAGACTTTTCCATATTCAAATGTTTACGCTATCGATAAATATCAAGACTGCATCGAAGTCGCTGAATATAACTTTAGAAAATATAATCTAAGTATCTATTTACTCATGGGAAATCGCCTTTATCCACTCATCGATAGAGGTATAAAACTCGATATTTTAGTTTCTAATCCTCCATACGTTTCAAATATGGATGACATCGAAAAAATCGTTAAAGATAACGAGCCAATGACAGCTATTTATACTCAAGATGGCACGAAATTTTATGAATCATTTTTCAAACATCATAAAGAAGTAATGAAAGAAAGATTTTTGATGGCCTTTGAAATCAATTATGACCAAGAAGAAAAACTTACATTCTTAATTAATAACTATTTTGACTTAACCAAGATTAAATATAAATTCGTAAAAGATGTTTTTGGCAAAACGAGATATCTATTTATAGAAGGAAATTATGAAAATAATTGATGTTGAGGATTTGGATTTACTCGTTGAAGCCATTAAACGCGATGAAATAGTCGCTTTTCCAACCGAAACTGTTTTTGGACTAGGAGCAAAAGGCGATAAAGAAGAAAACTATAGAAAACTTGTTGACATAAAAGGTCGCGACGAACATAAACCTATATCTTTAATGTGTTCAAGTATCGATATGGTTAAAGATTTAGTTGAAATTAATGATACAGCTAGAAAAATCATTGCCAAATTTTGTCCTGGACCTATCACTTTAGTTCTTAAAGCTAAAGAAAATACACCTTATTGCCTCGATTTAGGGAGCGGCTATATTGGCGTAAGAATCCCTGATTCAAAAATTATTTTAGAAATAATTGATAAAGTAGGAACTTATCTATTAGTAACTAGTGCTAATATTAGTAACGAACCACCAGCGTTGACTGATGAAGAGGTTTATAGCTATTTTAACGATAAGTTCGAATATGTATTGAAAGGTAAATCTATATCAAATATTCCTTCAACTGTTATAAAAATAGAAGGGGAAAACGTATCACTCCTTCGCAAAGGTGAATTGACTTTAAAAGAAATAATGGAGGCAGCAAAATGAAAATTGTAGTTGGATCTGATCATGGCGGTTATTTATATAAAGAAGGGATTAAGAAATTTTTAAATGCTAAAAATATTGAAGTAATCGATGTTGGAACTAATTCGACCGATAGTTGTAATTATGCTGAATATGCAATTGAAGCTGCTAAAAAAGTTTCAACGAATAAAGCTGACCTTGGAATTTTAGTTTGCACAAGTGGCGAAGGAGTTTGTATCGCTGCTAATAAAGTCCATGGCGTTAGATGTGGACTTGGCTATAACGATGACGTTTCCCATCTCATGAAAGAACATAATAATGCCAATATGATCGCTTTTGGCGCTAAATTTATGTCACTTGAAGACGTATTGCGCCGTATAGATTTATTTATAAACGCAAAATTTGAAGGCGATCGTCACACTGAACGCGTAAAAACTATCGATAATTACAAAGATTAATAATCTTTATATAAAAATATTTTAAAAATTTTTAAATTTGACCCCCCAACTCTTCCTAATTCTAACGTACTTGTAAGTGAAGGGGATGAATGGAGGGAAATTTTGAATGTCCAGTCTGTGGAAATACCGATGCGCGCTATATCGGTTATTTTAAAGACGCTCCATATTGTCGCCTTTGTATATCTTTTAGAGGAAGGGAGGTAAAAGAAGAGGAGTTTACTTTAAGTAAACATCAAGTTTTACTGCTTAACTATGAGTTGACTGATGCACAGAAGAAAATTTCTAAAGAAATTTTAGAAAACTTTCTTAATAATAAAGATCAACTCATATACGCAGTATGTGGGGCTGGAAAAACGGAACTCGTTTTTGAACTCATGGATTATTGTGTCAAAAACGGCTTAAGAGTAGGCTTTGCAATTCCTAGACGAGACGTCGTTATGGAATTATCTTATCGACTTCAAAAAGCTTTTCCGAAAAGCATCGTCATTGCAGTATATGGAGGAAATACTGATTTAATTAACGGTGACATAATCGTATTAACGACACATCAACTATATCGATATAAAGAATTTTTCGATATGTTGATAGTAGATGAACTGGATGCCTTTCCATATAAAGGAAACAAATTACTAGAATCTATGTTTAAACGAAGTATTAAATGTAGATACGTATTAATGTCAGCAACGCCTAATGACGAGCTTATAAAAGAGTTTGAAGAAGATGAAAATAAAGTCGTTTTGAGGCACATGACTAGATATCATAAACATCCAATTCCAGTCCCTGTAATTAAGAGAATACCTGGTAAATTAAAGATGCTATATGTCATCAAAAAGATAAAAGAATATAAGAAACTTTCTAAACCACTTTTAATATTTGTTCCGACGATCGCACTCTCAAAAGAACTATATTATTTGACCAAGGATTTTGCAAAAAGTGGCTATTTTGTAAATTCTCAAAGTGAAAAAAGAAAGGAAATTATTCAAGATTTTCGTGATGGCAAGTATAGTCATTTATTTACTACGGCGGTATTAGAAAGAGGTGTAACCTTGCCGAATTTGCAGGTAATTATCTATGATGCTGATAACCGAATTTATAATCGGCAGGCACTTATTCAAATCTCTGGTAGAGTCGGCCGAGTAAAAACAGCACCAGATGGAGAAGTGATATTCCTTTGCGATAAGAAGACGAAAGACATGGTAAAAGCAATTGATAAAACTATCGAAGCAAACTCATATTTGTAAGGTTTGTTTTAGAAACATAAACCCTTATGAAAATATGCATTATTTGTTGCAAAAAGATGTTTTCATTTGCGAGAAGTGCTTGAACAATATGGACCCAATATTTAAGAAATTTAAACTTGAAGGTGTCGATGGAATCGCTATTTTTCCTTATAACGATTTTGTGCGAAGTAATATTTATTTGCTCAAAGGTTGCCAAGATTACGAGATGAAAGATGTCTTTGTCGCACCTTTTGTCAATGAATTAAAATTTATGTTTCAAGGTTATCAAATTGTGCCCGCTCCTTCGAGTGAGGAGAGGGTGAAAGAAAGAGGTTATAATCAAACAATAGAGATATTTAATTGTTTAGGTTTACCTTTTTTAAACATATTAAAGAAGACTAAAGATGTTCAACAACATAGCCTATCATTTCAGGAAAGACAAAAGATTGGGGAGGCCATTTCTATCGATGATGTTTATTTAAAAAATAAGAAAATTCTTCTAGTAGATGACATACTTACAACCGGTGCAACGCTTAAAGCTTGTGTTAATCTAATTAAGGAAAAAGGACCAAAAAAGATAAGAATTTTGGTTGTAGCTAAGCGAGAATTTACCGAAGAAGAAAAAGAAAAAATCGACAAAAACTACCCGATTTTCTAGAAAAACCCTGCAGATCTCCACTATTTTTAAAGAAAACGGAAATTTACTCGCTTTTAATTTTAGCGGTAAAAATATTTAAGATTTTAATGTTTATATCATAAATGATATAATTTCCAAAGCGATTTAGGAGTTTATTATGAGTACATTTTTAGAAAAGTTATTCGGATACGATAGAAAAATTCTCAACAAATACAAAAAACAAGCCCAAAATGTCTTAGCTTTAGAAGATACAATGGCTGCCTTAACCGATGAAGAATTACGTGGAAAAACTGATGAATTCAGAAATAGATTAGATAATGGTGAAACGCTAGAAGATATTAAATTCGAAGCTTACGCCGTTTGTAGAGAAACTGCCAAACGTGTTTTAGGACAATTCCCTTACGAAGTCCAAGTTATTGGTGCGTTGGTATTAAATGATGGCGATGTCGCTGAAATGAAAACTGGTGAAGGTAAAACCTTAACCTGTACCATGGCAGTTTATTTAAATGCTTTAACTGGTAAAGGTGTCCATGTCGTCACTGTTAACGAATACTTAGCTCAACGTGACGCTGAGTGGATGGGTCAAATTTATAGATTCCTTGGCTTAACAGTTGGTGTCAACTTACATAGATTAACTATCGCTGAAAAGAAAGCTGCTCACGCTTGCGATATTACATACACAATCAATAGTGAACTTGGTTTCGACTATCTTAGAGATAACATGGCTCCAAATGTTGAACGTCGTGTTTTGCGTGGTTTAAATTATGCTATTGTCGACGAAGCAGATAGTATTTTAATCGATGAATCTAGAACACCATTAATTATTTCAGGTGGAGCTAAAGCTACTGCATCACAATACACAGTTGCTGATAGATTTGTTAAAGGCTTAAAGAAAGATGCCGATTTCGAAATCGATGTTAAAACTAAGAGCGTTAACTTAACAGAAAGTGGTAATGATAAAGCTGAAAGATTATTCGTTGTCAAAAACTTATACGACCCACAATACGCAGATTTAGTTCATAGAATTCACCAAGCTTTAAAAGCTAACTACATTATGCATAGAGATGTTGAATACCTTGTCGATCAAGATAAGACCATTCAATTAATCGACCAATTCACTGGCCGTGTCTTAAAAGGTCGTGAATATAGCGATGGTTTACAACAAGCTATCCAAGCTAAAGAAGGCGTCAAGATTAAAGAAGAAACTGTTACTCTTGCCACTATCACATATCAAAACTTCTTCAGATTATTTAAGAAAATCGGTGGTATGACCGGTACTGCCAAAACCGAAGAAGAAGAATTTAGAAAGATTTACAACATGAAGGTTGTTGTTATTCCAACTAATAAACCAATCGCCCGTGTTGACGCATTAGACTATATCTTTGTTCACAAGAAAGACAAGATTTTAGCAATGGTTGAAGAAATCAAAGAGCGTCACGCAAAAGGACAACCAATTCTTATTGGTACTCCTAGCGTTGAAGCTAGTGAAGAATTGGCAAACTACTTACGTAATGAGCATTTAGATTTTGAAATGTTAAATGCTAAAAACCACGCACGCGAAGCTGAAATTATTGCTCATGCTGGTGAAAAAGGACAAATTACCCTCGCTACTAACATGGCTGGTCGTGGTACCGATATTAAGTTAACCGAAGAAACTCGTGCCCTTGGTGGTTTATGTGTCTTTGGTTTAGAACGTCATGAATCTCGTCGTATTGATAACCAATTGCGTGGACGTAGTGGTCGTCAAGGTGATCCAGGTTTCTCAAGATTCTATGTCTCTTTAGAAGATGAGCTTATGATTCGTTTTGCTAAAGAAGGTTTACAAAAAGCATTTGAAAAGAATGATGATGGAAAACCAATTGAATCTAAGTTATTAACTGGCGCTATTACGAGTGCTCAAAAACGTATTGAAGGTCTTAACTTCGACGTTCGTAAAAACTTACTTGATTATGACGATGTTTTAAGTAAACAACGTGAAATCATGTATAAGAAACGTGACCAAATCTTATTTGCTGATGATATTAGCGAATTATTACTTGATACATTTAATGACTGTGGTGCTGCTCTTGCAAAACGTGCAGTCGATGAAACTACAGGCGATGGACTTGTAACGGCTGAAAAACTTGAAAGCATTATTGTTCCACGTTTCATTGAAGAAAGTTTATTCACTGGACAACCATTTGATGAAACCTTACCTGCTGATATTGCAGAAGATTTATCTGAAATCTTACTTGAATACTACACCAAGAGAAAATCAGAATGGGAACTAGAAATTGCTGATAGAGTCGAACGTCAAATCTTATTAAGTATCATCGATCGTAACTGGACTAAACAAATCGATGATATGAATAGATTTAGAGAAAGCGTTTCTCTTAGAAGCTATGCTCAAACTAACCCACTTCAAGACTACGTTAATGAAGGCTGGGGTATGTTTAGAGAAATGTTAGAAATTATTTCTATCGAAGTAGTTCTTAACTTATTAAAAGCTAAGGTCACTCCAAAGGCTGAAGAAAAGAAAGATACATTTACTGTCGAAGCTAAGAATGCTACTGCTATCCCTGTCGAACAAAATAAAGATGCTAAGATTGATGTAGAAGCTAATAAAGCAACTGTCACAGTTAATGCTACTGCAAGTCTTAATATTTCAGACGTCGATAAAGATAAAGAAGCTGCTCCAGACGTCAAACCTGAAGATATTCACACCAACTAATATGATTGACTTATTTACTTTAAGAAACGAAATAAGTGAGGCGCTTGAGTTAACTAAAAAACTCGGCGATTCACTTTGACGTAGCTAAATTAGAAAAAGAAATAAACGATATAGAACAACAATCGATGGAAGAAAATTTTTGGTCTAACCAAAGAGAATCTTCTAAGATTATTAACCACAAAAATCTATTAACTCATAAAGTTGAAACATATAAGACTATTAGTAAAGAACTAGATGATTTAAGTTTGCTTGTCGAAGATGTTGATGGTACTGATTTAGACATGCTTTCTTTAATCGAATCTAGCTATTTAGAAGTGTCTAAAAAAATCAAAGAATTGAGAAAAATAGTGCTGTTCTGCGGGGAATTTGATGAATTAGCGTGTGTTTTAGAGATTCATCCTGGTGCTGGTGGAACTGAAGCTTGCGACTGGGCGAGCATGCTTTTAAGAATGTATACGCGCTATTGTGAAAAGCATCATTTTTCATATAAAGTAGTCGACTTTTTACCAGGTGAAGAAGTTGGTGTTAAATCAGCAACTTTACTTATTGAAGGTCGCTTTGCTTATGGACAATTAAAGAGCGAAAAAGGCGTTCATAGACTTGTTAGAATTTCGCCTTTTGATTCTAATAAAAGAAGACATACATCGTTCGCTAGCGTAAATGTTGTTCCTCAATTTGATGATGCTCCTGAAGTTGAAATTAATGATACAGATTTAAAAATAGATACCTATAGAAGTTCAGGTGCAGGTGGTCAAAACGTTAATAAAGTTGAAACTGCTGTTCGTATCACTCATATTCCAACCGGTATAGTTGTAAGCTGCCAAATTGATAGAAGTCAACTTAAAAATAAAGAGACTGCTATGAATATGCTTAGATCTCAACTATATCAATTAGAACTCGAAAAGAAACAAGCAAAACTTAAAGGTATTGTTGGTGTTCAAAAAAATATTGAATGGGGTAGCCAAATTAGATCCTATGTTTTCTGTCCATATACCTTAGTTAAAGACAATAGAACCAATTACGAAGAAACCCAAATCGATAAAGTCATGGATGGTGAAATCGATGGATTTATCGATAGTTATTTAGAAAAGGAGGCTAAAACTAATGCTTAATAAACTCAAAGAGTTTAAGTTTGATAAACATAAATTCTTAAAGGATTTGTATAGGCTCTTTTTAGTCGTTTTAGGCACACTTATTTTAAGTTTTGGTAGTGGCGTATTTTTAGTTCCTTTTCAAATAGTTAGCGGTGGAATTACTGGTATAGGGATTTTATTATCTGATTTCATTGCTGTTGATATAACTGCTTATATATTTACCCGGGGATTTTTCTTATTGGGATTAATCTTTCTTGGAATTAGATTTAGTTTAACAACGTTAGTTTCGACAATTATTTATCCAGTTATGCTTTCGGTATTGCTTAGAACTGGATTTGCTGAATATATTGCTAATTTATTGTTAGATGCTGATGGCGCAGTTACTTTAGTAGATGGGGTAATTAGTGATACTTCGATACTTTCTGGTCAATATGGACTCCTATTAGTATGCGGTATTATAGGAGGAGCATGTGTTGGCTTAGGCTGTTCGCTTACATTTTTAGGCGGAGGAAGTACTGGCGGAGTCGATATTTTGTCTTTTATTATCAATAAATTTACTGGGATAAAAACTTCGTTAATTTTCCTTTGTGTTGATGGAACAATTATTCTTTCAGGTATTATTGTTAATCTCGTTAGTGGTAATGGCACACAGTTAGGAGCAAGTCTTATTGGTATAGTTGCTGCTGTTATTAGCTCTCTTATGATTGAGATTGTTTATGTATCTAAAGAAGGTGCATATATGGTCGATATCATTAGCGATAAACATGAAGATTTTGTTCAATATAGTCTTAATGAATTAGATAGAGGCGCCACCATTTATGAAGGTGTTGGCGCTTATTCTGAAGAGAAGAAAATTATAGTTAGAATAGTCTTTAATAGACGTGAACTTATTAAAGTAAAAGATGCAATTGCTCGTATTGATCCTAAAGCTTTTGTTACCTTTACTAAGACGATGTTAGTCGGTGGAGAAGGGTTTTCAAAAATTAAAGATTCCCACGGAAATTTAATAAAAACCCTGCAGAAGTCCACTAAAAATAAAGAAAAACAAAAAGAAACAACTACCGAAAACGATGGAGAAAACGTTTGAATTAGTCACTAACTTTAAGCCTACTGGCGATCAACCTCAAGCTATCGAAAAGCTTGTCGAAGGATTAAAAGAAGGCAAAAAATACCAAGTTCTATTAGGGGCAACTGGTACTGGAAAAACTTTCACAATGGCTAATATCATCGCTAAGCGGAATAAGCCTACTTTAATCATGGTTCATAATAAAACTTTGGCAGGTCAACTTTACGCTGAGATGAAAGAACTTTTTCCACATAATCGAGTTGAGTATTTTGTTAGTAATTTTGATTTTTATCAACCTGAAGCATATATTCCTTCAAGCGATACTTATATAGATAAATCAGCGATGATGAATGAAGAAATCGAAATGATGAGAACGAGTGCCATTAATAGCATCATTAGTCATAACGATACGATAGTTGTCGCTAGCGTTGCTTCTATATATGGATTAACCGATCCAGAAGAATATAAAAAATTAATTTTTGAAGTTCGCGTTGACGAGGAGCTTGATAGAAAAGAATTCTTTAAGAAACTCATTGATTCGCAATATAAAAGAAATGATATCGATTTAAGTCCTGGTAAATTTAGAGTCCATGGCGATTTAATCGATATTATGCCAGCTCAAGCAAATGATTATTATATTCGTTTAGATCTATTTGGAGATACTATCGAAACTATTGCTAAATGCGATTACGTAACTGGCAAAATTATTGAAAAATATCATACCTATAATTTATTCCCTGCTTATGATCACGCCTCGACTCATGAAAGAATTAAAGAAGCTGTTAATAACATTAAAGTTGAGCTTGCTGATAGATTAAATGAGTTCAAGCGTGAAGGAAAACTATTAGAAGCTGAACGTCTCGAGTTCAGAACAAATCAAGATTGTGAAAATCTTTTAGAGTTTGGGATGTGTCCAGGCATCGAAAATTATTCTCGCCATATCGATGGCCGTGCACCTGGTCAAAAGCCTTTCTGTTTAATGGATTATTTTCCAAAAGATTATCTATTAATAGTTGATGAATCGCACGCTACTTTTCCGCAAGTTCGAGGAATGTTTAATGGTGATAGATCAAGAAAGACAACTTTAGTTGAATATGGATTTAGATTACCTAGTGCACTTGATAATAGACCTTTAAACTTTAGTGAATTTGAAAACGAAATCAACCAAGTTATTTGTACGAGCGCTACGCCAGGAGATTATGAGCTTGAAAAAGCTAATAACGAAGTAGTCGAGCAAATCATTCGTCCAACAGGACTACTTGATCCTCAAATATTCATTCGTCCTACCTTGGGTCAAATTGATGATTTAATGTATGAGATAAATCAAAGAGTAGCAAAAAACGAACGAGTAATGGTTGTCACCTTGACTATAAAAATGGCAGAAGATTTAACTGCATATTTAAAAGAAAGAGGCATTAAAACAGTTTATCTTCATAATGAATGCAAAACTTTAGAAAGAAGTGAAATAATTTATCAACTCAGAAAAGGAAAATACGATGTTCTTGTCGGTATTAACCTTTTAAGAGAAGGATTAGATATACCTGAAGTGAGTCTCATCGCCATTTTAGATGCTGATAAAGAAGGATTTTTAAGAAGCACAAAGAGTTTAATCCAAGTTATTGGTCGAGCTGCTAGAAATAGAGATGGCATCGCAATAATGTATGCTGATAAAATCACTGAATCGATGCAAGAATGTATCGATGAAACGAATAGAAGACGTTCAATTCAAGAACAATATAATGAAGAAAACGGAATTATTCCAACGACTATCGTAAAAGAAATTAGACCTCCAATTCATAATACTGAGTCAGATTTAACTGAAACTAAGAAAGCTTATAAAGGCAAATTAACGAAGACTGAACTCAATAGAAAGATTAATGAACTTGAAAAAGAAATGAAGCAAGCCGCGAAAGTTTTCGACTTTGAAAGAGCTATCGAATTAAGAGATATGATCTTCGAATTGAAGGCTGATCTTTAGTCTATTTCGCTATATTTTGCTATACGCTAACTTTATCTATTGCTATTGCAATAGATTTTTATTTTATATATATTTATCAAACTGAATTATGAAAAACATTGTTTTCCTTGTTTCAGATGGTGTTATTAAGAAGAACTCATTGGTAGTAAATGAGTTAATTAAGTGCGCCTTGATTGAAGGAAATTTTGTCACGACTATAAAGATGGTTTATCCAGATCAATATACCGACAATGATTTTGATTATATTGACCGTAGTTTATTGGATTATGATCATATTTTCGTCATCACGGATAGAGATGCAAGTGTTGCAGGAATATATTTAGATATACTCAACACATTAGCCGACACGGAATATAAAATTAAATTCGACAATATAATCGTCGATGAATCAAACGAACAAAGTGATTATTTAGTAACTAAAGATAGTATCAACTACTATCTTGGTATTTATCCAAACACAAAAAGAGAACAAGAGTACGTCTTTGGAGGCTTAAAAGATAGCGATGAAGGCCTTGGCGACATTATTAAACTCAAATGTCTCGATATTATTAAGAAAATTAGATGAATCCAACTCAATATATAAAAGTTAAATGCATTGATTTTACCCACGACGGGCAAGGCGTATGCATTGATAGCGAAAATAGAAAATATTTTATTAGTGCCTTACTCATTGGAGAAGAAGCAGAGATAGAAGTTACCCAACATAAGAAAACTTTTGATATTGGCAAAGTTAAAAAGATAACCAAATTTTCTCCATATCGAATTGAGCCAAAATGTAAAACTGCGACTAGTTGTGGAGGATGCGTATTTCAAAATTTAGATTATTCTAAGGAGTTAGAATATAAAAAAGACACTGCAATAGAAACTCTTAATCGAATCGGTAAATTAGAACTAAATAAAGATGATATAAAAATATATGGAGCTGACGACCCATATTATTATCGCGATAAGATTCAAGTACCTTTTGGCTATGATAAACAGCATAGATTGGTTTATGGTTTATATAGATTTAAATCTCATAACATTGTTCCAATCGAAGAATGTGTAATTAGTGATAAAGTTCATGTCGATATATTAAAAGCTATTTATAACTTAGCTAAATATATGGAAATTCCTGCTTATGATGAAGTTAATGATACAGGTATTATAAGACACGTTTTAATACGCGTAGGCAAGGTTTCTAAAGAAGTCATGGTAACTGTTGTAGTTAGAAATTTTGACTTTGATGAAAAACGTTTCACTAAAGAATTAATTAACGAATGTCCAAATATAAAAACCCTTGTTTTTAACGAAAATCCCTGCAGAACTAACGTTATTTTGTGGAAAAATGAAAAAGTTGCTTATGGAAAAGGCAATATTACAGATGAACTTTTAGGTGTAAAATTCCGTATTTCAAGCAAATCTTTTTATCAAATAAATCATGACCAATGCGAGAAGCTTTATAGTTTGGCTTTTGAAAAAGCAGAATTAAAAGCTAGTAATGTAATTTTAGATGCATATTGCGGCATCGGAACTATTGGATTAACGGTGAGTAAAAAGGTTAAGAAAGTCGTTGGATTTGAGGTTGTTGATGAAGCTATAGTTGATGCGAAGAAAAATGCAGAACTAAACGGCATAAATAATGTGGAATTTTACTGTCTGGATGCAAAAAAATACGATTTTAACAATAAATTTGATGTGGTTTTTGTTGATCCACCACGCAAAGGACTTGATGAAAACTTTATTAGTAAATTGATTAAAAATAGACCACTAAAAATAGTCTATATTTCGTGTGATGTAGGTACGCTTGCTCGCGACTTATCTATACTAAAAGAGCACTACGAAATTGCATCAGTTGATTTTGTTGATATGTTCCCAAGAACGTCACATGTAGAGTCTGTAGTATTACTAAAATCTCTTAAAAATTGAGAAAAACCCTGCAGATCTCAACTATTTTTTCGGATTTTTCTTAAAATCAATAAAATTATTGAACGCTAGAAATTATGCCGTTTTTGAAAATTACTGGTAGCAAAAGTCGTTCTAAAAACTACCTATCCATTTACTAATTTATTAGTGTTAAAAGGTCTTTTCTATTATATAATAGAAAAGGTTATCGAATTATGAACAAAAAACTTAAAGCTATTAACATATATTCTGCGATTGCCTTCTTGTTAGAGGCTATATTTTTATTAGTTTTTGCAATGTTATACGTTTTTAACGTATACAACTTGCAAGAGCTTGTTGTACCTGAAATTTTTGCATATCTAGCAATTGGTTTAATCATTGCAGACGTTATAACGGTTTGGATTTTTATTCACGTTATTCATGTTCAAGCTCAAAAGAATACAGTTAAATCATATGATATTGTCGGTGCCGATATTGGTGGAGCGTTTGAGTTTGGTGATATAGGAATCGTTGTTTTAGATGATGATAATGTCGTCATGTGGGCAAGCGATTTATTTAAACTTCACCAAATCGAATTAGTTGGTAAAGATATCTACGAGATATTCCCAAATTTATATAACCTAATCAATTCATCCGAAGATGGCACAGCCGTATTTCAATATGAAGATAAATTCTTTGATGTTAAATATTTAAGCGCCGGTCGTTCGTTAATTTTTAGAGATATTACCCAATATAAAGAACTCGATTTGATGTATAAACGTGAATCGACTGTCATCGGCATTTTAATGATTGATAACTATTACGATATTTCCGGTCAATCAGAAGAAGATAACGATTTACTCAGTAAAGTTCGTACCGAAATTTATGATTACGCTAAAGAATATAACGTGCTTTTGCGTACCTATAAAAACGACGCATTTTTCTGCGTTTGTAACTACGAAAGTTTATTGAAGATGTTCGATGATCATTTCTCGATTTTAGAAAAAGTTAAAAAGATTCGTGGAACTAAAGAAGGAGCCGTTCCAACTTTATCAATCGGATTTGCTTATGATTTCCCTGATGTAAACAGACTTAATAGAATGG
This sequence comes from uncultured Staphylococcaceae bacterium, assembly GCA_964386745.1. Taxonomy (GTDB): domain Bacteria; phylum Bacillota_I; class Bacilli_A; order RFN20; family CAG-826; genus Onthovivens. Next base: position 25,148 of record CAYLSZ010000008.1, read on the forward strand.
CCTCTAGCGCCGTCGATATGGCTACTAGTAGAGGTGGCGACCAAGCTGTTATTTCTCAATATGGAAAGGAACTTCAATTCTTTGGTGGTAGGTCTTTAGTCTTTGAAAGCAAAAATAAAGTCAAAGTTCGCTCCGTTGCTGATTCGCTTCTTATTTGGATTAGAAGAGCTAAAAATGTCTTAATTATGGGTCACATAAATATGGATATGGATGCTTTAGGTGCTGCTTTAGGTATCAAAGTCATGTGTGATTTCTGTAATAAAGAAAATCAAATAGTCTTTGAATTATCTAGAGGCGAAAAGAAGGTTAATGCCGTCATTAATAGTAATATTAATGAATTAAATTCACGTGGAAATGCTATAGATAGCATGACCGATGAACCTCAAGAATATATAAATTCGAGAACGTTTATTACTCCAAAAGAGGCCTTAGATAAAGTCGGTCCTGATACATTACTTGTTGTAGTCGATGTCAATGCGCCTTCACAAGTTTTATCAAAAGAAGTTTTAGATGCTACTGAAAAAATAGTTGTTATCGATCACCATAGACGTGCTGAAAGTTATATTGAAAATCCAGTTTTAAGTTATGTTGACCCTAACGCATCAAGTGCTAGTGAACTTGTTGCTGAACTTATAGGTTATGCTTCAACTAATGAAAGAAGTGAAAAGATTCGCGCAACTTCGCTTATTGCTACTATTATGATGTCGGGCATTTTCTTAGATACAAGTTTCTTTAAATCTAATACCGTAGGTATTAGAACATTCGAAGCAAGTTTATTCTTAGAAGAATGGGGGGCTGACAATCTTCGCGCTGATGAGTGGCTTAAAGATGACTATGCAGAATACGAAATGGTTACTAAAATCGTCGCTACTCAAAAGACGCCTTATACTGGAATTTATTATTGCGCATATACTGACGATATGGTTGAAGAAGCTACGCTTGCTAAAGCCGCTAATCAATGTGTTCAATTCTTTGGGGTTAAAGCCTCGTTTGCTATAGCTAGAATTAGTGACGACTTAGTCAAAATTTCTGCTAGAAGTGATGGAACTATAAACGTTCAATTATTAATGGAAAAATTTGCAAAATACGATGGCGCCGGTGGAGGCCGTTTCCAAATGGCGGCGTGCCGCGTTAAGTCAAAAGATGTTAACGAAGTCGTCAATATGTTATTAGATATTTTAGAAGAGAACTTAAACGAAGCTTCGGTAAGTTCATATAAGGGATAGTTATGGAAGTTATTTTATTACAAGATGTTAAAAGTTTAGGAAAAAAAGGCGAAACGAAGACGGTAAGCGATGGCTATGCCGCTAATTTTTTAATTCCTAGAAAGTTAGCTGTTAAAAGAACTGAAGGAAGTGTCGCAACTTTAAATAAACAAGTTGAAAATCAAAAGTTAGAAGAAGAACGTAAAAGACAACTCGCTTTAAAAAATAAGGAAAAACTTGAAAGTGTAACTATCGAATTCACTCATAAAGCCCAAAAAGATGGTTCGATGGCTGGTACAATTTCAACTAAAGCTATCCAAGAAAAACTTAAAAAAGACTATAACATCGATATCGATAAACGTAAGTTTATAGATAAAATCGCAGTCAATGCCTTTGGTGTGACTATTTTAAAAATCGAGTTATTTAAAGATGTCATCGCTCAAATTAGAATCCGCGTTTCGGAGGAAAAATAATGGCTACATATAAAAAAGAATTACCTCACGATACAGTAACTGAGCGTACAGTCATCGGTTTAATGATTGCTAAAGACGAGGTAGCCACTAAGTTTTTAGGTGAACTAAATGTCGATGATTTTTATGTCAAAAATGTAGATCATAGAACCATTTTTTCCGCCATGCAACGTATTAAATCGCGTGGTAAACCAGTAAGTTATTCAGCCGTTGTTAATGAACTAATAGCTATGAATAAACTTGAGGATGTAGGCGGTTCACAAGTTGTTTTCGATATTGCTGAAGAAGCTATCGAAACGAGCGATTTAAACTACTATACGAGTTTATTAAAAGATACAACTTATCTCAGAAATTTCATAAAAACTATTCGTGAATTAAACGATGACTTTGAAGGTAAAGATATTGGCGAAATAAACGAATATTTATCAAATGCCGATACAAAAATTACTGAAATTACAAGAAATCGTAGTGTATCTGGCTTTAAAAAAGCTAGTGACCTTGCTAAATCTGTCTCTCAAGAACTCATGAATAGAGTTGGTGGAGATAGTTCAACTTTAGCTGGCGTTTCCACTGGTTATAGTTCGCTTGATAAAATCACAAGTGGATTTAAAAAAGGTGAATTAATTTATATGGCAGCTCGTCCAGCTGTTGGTAAAACAACTTTAGCTTTATCTATTGCTTATAACGTTGCTAGAACTGGTCGTCCAGTTTTGGTTTATGAATACGAAATGACTAGTGAAGAACTATTTAAAAAGATTTTAGCTAGTAGATCAAATGTTCCAATGAATAAGATGGATACGGGCTATCTTTCCAAAGAAGACAAAATCGCTATCAACGAAAAATCTAACGAGATAGCAAAAGTTCCTCTATATTTTGATGATGAATCGGGCGTAACTATTGATGATATAGCTGCTCATTCTCGTAGACTTAAAAACGAATTAAAAGATCTTGGATTGATCATGATCGACTATATCGGTCTTATTCCTGATAGAAAATATGGTAATAAAAACGAATCTCGTAGAGATGTTATTTCTAGCTATTCACATTTACTCAAACAATTAGCATTAGAGCTAGAAGTACCTATTTTATGTCTTTGTCAGTTATCAAGGAAAACTGAAGAACGCGACGATAAAAGGCCTGTTATCAGCGACTTAAGAGATTCAGGTGATTTAGAGCAAGATGCCGATAAAGTCATTCTTTTATATAGACCTGGATACTATGAAGATATGGGTATTAGTTTAAATAAAAACAAGAAAAAAGATGATGGTAATCTAACTATAAATGACCAAAGAAGTATTACAAAAACTGCTGGCGGAGCAGATTATGTTGAAGTTAATGTTGCTAAAAATAGAAGCGGTCAACCTAATAAAACCACCCTTTTATTCTTTAAAGAATTTGGTCAATTTTCTGTCGCAGACGAACAAACTCAAGCTTTGGTGAACGAGATTTCATCAAATGGTTAATATGTTGAAATTTTTAAATTTAGCTAGCGGAAGTAAGGGAAACGCTTCATTACTTTTTAATGAAGAGACCCTTATTTTAATTGATTGTGGAGTCTGTAAAAGAGAACTTGTTAATAGCCTCAAATTGATAAATAAGAAGATAGAAGACATCGATTTAGTCCTTTTAACACATGAACATATTGACCATATAAAAGGCATAAAATTCGTTTCTAATATTCCACAAAAAGCCGCTTTTTTCACTGAAAACCCTGCAGAACTCCACTATTTTTCTAAAAACTCAATAAAATCGATTGAGTATACTTGTCTTAAAGCATGTCACGATTCGCCTAATACTTGTGGATATTTATTCAAAGATAAAGATGATGAATTAGTCTATATAACAGACACCGGAGTTATCCCTTTTGAGACGTTAGAACTTATAAAAAATAAGACCTACTATGTCATCGAATCTAATCATGATTATGGCATGCTCATAACTTCTCATAGAACGTTAGAACTTAAAGAAAGAATCGCTTCTAACTATGGTCATTTATCTAATGAACAATGCGCATATTATTTGTCATATCTAATTGGCGATAAGACTAAAAAAGTTCTTTTAGCTCATCTAAGTGAAGAGTGTAATGATGAATATCTCGCTTTACAAACTATAGATAATTATTTTCAAAGTGAACATTTATCTTACCCAAGTGTAGTTATTGAATGTCTAAGACAACACGAGGTAACTTGGCTATGATTAAGGTTAATTTTGTATGCATTGGAACGCTTAAAGAAACATATCTAAAAGATATATTTAATGAGTATAAAAAGCGTCTCTCTAAGTATGCTGAAGTGAATGTAATTGAACATAAAGAAGTACCTTTCTCGAAAATAAATGATTCAATTACCTCAAAAATATTAGTTGATGAAGGCGAAAAATTATTAAGTTCAGTTAAGCCTAGTGACTATGTAATTTTATTAGATCTTCACGGGAAAGATGTTTCAACCTTACAACTAAAAGACAAACTAGAAAACGTATTTTCAATGCTTCGCGGCGATATATGTATAATTATTGGAGGTCCATTAGGACTAAGCGACGCGGTTAGGAATAGAGCGAATTTATCTATAAAACTTAGTTCATTAACTTATACTCATCAAATGTGTCGTATCTTAATGATCGAACAGATCTATCGCGTATTTAAAATTATTAATAACGAAAGCTATCACTACTAATATGAAAATTACTTACGATTTATTTAAAGATTTTGAAAGAATAGATGACTCAACCTTTATAGATTGTGGTGTCTTTAAATTAGATGATTCTATCTTTGTTATAGAACCTATTTTTTATACGCAACTCATTAGATTTAAACAAAACTATGGCGATAAATTCGATTTAGTTATGTCTAAAATTATAGAAATAGTCAAACAAAATAAAAAAGTCATCTTCACAGCTGATTTTGAAATGCCAGCTTGCTCTAAAGATGACTTTATTTATCGAGAACTTTTTGATATCACCGATTCATTACATATCTTAATCGATGATGTGAATGTAAAAGATAGTAATTACGGTGATTAATATACTTGTGGACGCAAGCTTCGCATTGCCATCCACATCGCTCTAACACCGAAGATAATGATATACATCATTATTTCGTATCCAGAGAATAAGAAACCAAGAATCATAGCAATAATTCCTGGGAATAAAGAAGCATAGAATACACATAAGAAGCATTCATACCATCTCATCTTACGGAATGGGTTATTCTTTCCTCTAGTCATTAAGAAGACGATTAATCCGATAATTAAGGTAATACCAGCATTAACTGCCACGATAAGTAAACTATTGACTAAAATAACTTGAGATTGAGTGGTTAAGTAGGCTTTATCACAGAAATCGCAGAAGTTAGCAAATACTGTCTCGGTTGTGACTTTACCATCACCTGCTAACATTTCGATAAAATTACCAGTATATTCAAGATTTAGATAATCGCCATAAATTGAACCAATAATTTCTTCATCACCATAAACCATAAAACCGGTGATGAAGTTAGATCCAGTAAAGATTAAGAACGAACAGTTTCTATCGATTAAATCAGAAGTATCTAATTGACCATTCGTTAATCGATAAGTATAAGTCGAAATTTCTTCATATCTATCATCATCACTTCCTTGGAAATCTGGAATGTAATAAATATCCAAATCTTTAACTAATGAGATTGAGCCGGATGAAGATGTATTTACGCTTGTATGATAACCGATTAAGGTATAGCCACTTCCAGAACTAGAAGAAGTTCTAGTAGTTTCGACAACTCCTGGATCTAAAGTGATCGTTTCTTCGCTATCAGAAACGAATTCAAAACTTTCGATTTCGCCATCATATGCTACATAGTTATCATCTTGAACGACCATACTATATAAAGCTTGGTCGACACCATAAGTATAGCCATCTGGGAATATATCTGAACCATTGGTATTAGCAGCATGGACTGTTAAAGGAGTCATTGCTAAAGCCATCGCTATAAAGAAAAATAAGATAGCGATCCACCAAGTTCTTTTTACTCTTCCTTTGTTTTCATCATCTGGAGCATTATAAGAATAATATTCAGCTCCTATCGATCTAGCGACGCACTCTTTATTTGACCAAAGAGTACGGACATATATCCAAATATGTGTGAATATTGATATTTTCTTCTTCTTTTTTGTATTAGCATAAATGTTTTTCTGTGCCATTTCGTTATCCTCGTTTCACGCTTTATTAGTATAAACTAATAAAGTTTTGACCTCAACAAAAAAATGTAGGTGTGGTGGTTTCACTAAAATTGAGATTAAAAAAGTATTAATAATAAACGTCTTTTATATGACAATAATTGACATTTCATTTAGTAGCTATTTATTTAGTCAAGTAAAATTTTATATTTAAAAAAGTCCTTTATTTTTTGATAAACCTTGCAGAACCCCGATATTTTTCGCAAAAACAAGTTTTTTTAATCATAGATTTATTCAAAATTTTATATATATTAATGCGTTCATTTACGTTGTTATAAGCCTATTATGTTTGCTTCAAAACTTTAGTTTAATGTAATATTGTCGTGTGTTTTTTGGAAAAAGAATGAGGTATTTTATGAAGAAAAAAAGTTTTTTGATTTTGGCAATTTTTATGGGCTTAGCTCTTACAAGTTGTGATTCTTATAAAACCTTAAGGACTTATGAAGCTCCTGAAGGAGCCACTCTTGTTGATGCGACGCAAGTCTCATTGGCGCTTGAAGAAGCCGAAAACAATTTCAGTAGTGTTTCTTCGATGTCAACATCGTTTGAATACTATTATGACAATTCTATTTTGTATAGCGATGCATTAGAACCATATGCTAGTAGCGTATTAGAAACGCAACAAATTGAAGCCACGTTATATGCAAATGACGTGTTTAAAGTTAGAACAACCAGCACAAAGGAATCTACACTTAATATTATTTACACTTCGTCGACTGAGAGTAATGATTATTTGTTGATAGAAGAATATGAAATGTATGATACAACCCTGTATCGAATAATTGCTTATTCTTCTAGTACAACTAATGGCATTAGTTCTGCTGAGGCATATTCTTACGGCATGACTGATTGTTACGATGTATTAGCAGAAACCTATTATAGTTCAATCGAATCTTCGTTATTAAATTTTAGTGATGTTGGTAGCTTATTAAGTTCAGTAGATTATTTTAATCTTTCTAATTCTACTAGATTTACGACAGATGGAAGTTCTTTATACTATACTTATTATTCGGTTAGTCGTTCTTCTATGACTAATCCTTTGTATCCTAGTGATGAAACAAAAATCATATCTCAATATAGTGTTTATAACTATCAACTAATTTATTCTCTAATCAACGGATTTTATTGTTTAACAGCTGTTAATGCTCTTAGCGCAACATACATAACTAACGATTTTAAAGGCAAAGAATTTTCTAAACCATATGTAATTAGTAGCACAAGAACAGAAACGACTTTTACTTACGATAGTCGCCCAATATTTACTGAAGAATTAGACTTTAATTTGGAATAATAAGATAGCTATAACTTTGATAGTAGTAGATTAATGGTGTTGATAGATCAACTCGTTTTATTTTTTGGCTTAAATTAATGCTATAGAAGGTGTCCTTGAAGTAATTATTGTTTTCCATCGTTTCGCATAATAACTATAGTATTGCAATATGTTCAGATTGATTAAAAAATCAAATATAACCCTCTAAAACCTTAGTGGCTTATAACACCTTTAATTGAAATCCCAATTATATAATTTATAATATAAGCAATGGGCTAGTTACGGATTCGATATCTGAGATGTGGCTAGGATTGCAGTCGAGTAGTGACGTAATCACTAAAAAAATATCTGGCAACAGAAATACTCAATTTGCTTACGCTGCTTAATTAGCGATTTATTAAATGCAAATGCACCTTAAGGTTTCATCTTCTTACGCTTAAGTCGTGTATCATACAAAGAAGATAGTCCGTTATGATGATTATAAATAACGGATGAAGTTTATAATCTAGCGACGTAAAGTTAGTAGGAATTGATAAGTCGCGAAATTTAATTCCTAATAAACTGTAGTGGTCTTAGTAGTGTTTCAGGTAGACCGGGGATCGACACCCCGCTGGTCCACCAAATTGATGATTTAGTCCCAACTATATGGTTGGGATTTTTTTATTGTAAGCAATATTAAATTTTACGTTTTTTATAAAAATATTGGGGTTCTGCAGGGTTTTTCTCAAAATTATGCGGTTTTTTTGGATTTGATTATAATCAATATTTAACTATTTTTGCATGCACTTTGGCCATTGTTATTTTTGATTCTAGTAATGAGATAACTGCTATAATATTAATGCTAATAGGAGGAATGATTGTGCAACAAAAAGTGGTTACTATAAGATGTAGGCAAGGCAATCTTGAGAAATATTTAGAAGATTATAGAAAGGAAGGGTGGCGAGTCGTATCGACTACTAAAGGGCCTGAAATAACTAGAATTTTCTTTACATACAATTGGACTATCGTTTTAGAAAAAGATGATCATAGACCTGCACCCAAACCAGTAGTGAAACCTACGCCTGCTGATGAATTATTAAAAGCTAAAAAGTTATTAGATGATGGCGCTATAACTGAAGACGAATACGACAAACTTAAACAAAAGATTTTGAATTATTAAACTTCTCTTAATTTTACACAAAAATACTACATAAATAGATGCAAAATGCATAAATCTTTATTTTTTATGCGTTTTAATTGCACGAAAAATTGGACCTAGTTATAATTTAATTAATAAATAAGGAGACCTCAACCATGATATTAGCGATTCGTGCAGGTAACTATTTGGTGTATAAAAATAATGTTGAGTTTTCGATGAAAGCCAACATGAAAATTAAACGTTTAGAATTAAATACAATTCCTGTAGGTAACATTAATGTATTAAAAGCAAGCGCTATTTATGGTCCAAACAATGTTGGCAAAACGTGTTTATTGCGTGCAATTAAATCTATTAAAAATGTCTTGTTAAGTCGTGGAACAAATATTTCGACTAACTGGTTTTCAGATAATTCAACTTGCCAATTAGGCATAACTTTTATCGATGAAAATAAAATCTATAGCTATGATTTTTGCTTCTCAAGTAGTAACGCAAACGACGATTCTCATGGTTTCACATATGAAAAATTTAGCGAAATCACTGTCGATGTTTATGGAAATGAATCGGAAAATGTGCTGTTCCTAAAAGATATTAAAAATCAAAAATTTAAATGCGAAGGCAATAAAGAAATTGAAGCAATAATGTCATCATTGGCTATTAATAATATTTTAATGCACACAATAAACACCGATAAATTTGAATCGTTAGGAAAATACAAAGAAATTCTTCTTAGATGCGCTAATAGCATTGAAGTTGTTGATTTATATAACATCCCAATTACAAAAACGCTTCAAATGTTTAAAGATGATTCTTTCGATAAATCGAAAGTCATCGAACTTATTAAAAAGGCTGACATTGATATCGATAATTATGAATATGTCAAACCTGACGTAAGAAATATTCCTGTTATAGAAGCTAGCGAAACAGTTTTTCAAAATCAAATCTCGATGAGTGACTTATATTCATTAGTATCCGATCATCGAGGAAAGAAAGTTCAAAGTCTATTTTATGATTCAACTGGTACTAAAAAAGTCGTCGCTTTAGCTAGCTATATTGTCGAAGCTTTAGAACAAGGCAAAACTTTGGTTGTTGATGAACTTGATAGTAGTCTTCATTTCAAACTAACTCGTGAAATCGTATCTTTGTTTAATAATGTCGCCAATGAAAAAGGACAATTAATTGTCTCTGTTCAAGATATAACTTTACTCGACTGTAAGAAACTATTTAGAAAAGATCAAATTTGGTTTGTCTCAAAAAATAAAGATGATGTAAGTCTATATTCTTTAGATAACTATACCGCTAAAGATGGAGTAAGAGCTGAAAGCGACTTAATAGAACAATATAAAAAAGGAATGTTTGGAGCATTACCTGAACCTGATTTATTGGATATCTTACTTGGAGATAATAATTAATGAAGGAAGAGACATATAGAATTTGTATAGTTTGTGAAGGTGAAGAAGAGATCGATTATTTATCTAGATTAAATGAACTTGGAGTGTGGTCTAGTAAATATATAATTACTTTAATTAATGCTGCTTCCTTAACAAGTATCCCGGCTCGATATCAATGGGCTTATAATAGTGATAATTACGATATTGTATTTGTATTTTGTGATACTGAACTTGAACCTTATGAACAATTCAATTTAATTAAAGAAAAGATAAAGAAGCTTTTTGGTAATCGAAAAGCGGCTGAAAACGTCATATTTTTCGCTAATCCATGTACGATGCAGGTAATGTTACTTCATTTTGATTTTGTGAAGTTGACTAGTAATGCGAAAGCTATTAATAAGCACTTGATAGAAAAATATACAGGCATTAAGGAATATCGAGCGCGCGAAAAACAACGCGAAGATTTTATGAAATTTATTACAGCTGAGAACTATAAATTGATGAAAGAAAATATTGCAACGCTCGAAAGCGATCCTGCCAAAATGAATAGCACAAACTTTCTACAATTACTTAATTATCTAGAGTCAGATGATACAAAGTGGGTCAAAGTCTTAAAGAAGAAGCTTAACGAATAATAGATTTGTCAATGTTATAAATAAATTGACACTATTGTCTATTTATATATGCGGGTTTAAAATATTCTCCATTAGGAGGAACATTTATGAAAACCATAGGAAATATTATTTGGGTTATTTTTGGTGGTTTAGAATGGGCCATCGTCTTATTTTGTGCCGCTATTGTATGTTGCTGTACGATCATTTTAATTCCTGTAGGCATTCAACAATTTAAGATGGCTAAATTTGTTTTATGGCCATTTGGTAAGTGTGTTGTAGTAGATAAACCTAACGGAATCTTTAAAAAACTCGTCAACGCTATTTGGTGTATCTTACTTGGTTGGGAATTTGCTCTTTGCTACTTAATCTTTGGTTTAATCTTCTGCATTACTATCATTGGTATCCCATTTGGCAAACAATATTTCAAACTTGCTAAATTTGTTTTATTACCACTCGGTAAAAAGTTTGAAAAATTACCAAAAGCTCCAAAAGCAGCTTAATAATATTGATATAACACAATTAATAGAAGCGCGAACTTGATGTCGCGCTTTTTATTTATTGTTTTTTAGGGAACAAAACGCTATTATTTATATATAAAAGTTCCCTAAAAATGAGTTTGTATATGAAAAACAACCAAGAAAGAATCCAAGAATTACTTAATGAAAGAGCCTCACTAAGTTCGAAGCTCAATCTTTTGTCGTATAGTGGAAGTATCGATATAAAATCAATAAACGGAGAAAAATACATTTATTTAAGAAAACGCGAAAACGGAAAATTAAAATCACAATATATAGGTAAATATAGCGAAGAGTTATATGGTTTTATTTTACGCAACTTAACCGAAACTAAAGAAATAAATAAAGAAATAAGAAAAATAAATAAAGAACTTGAGAAATTAGGCTATGTAGCACTAAAGGTATCAGATAGCGTCAAAAAGAATATCGATTTTGCTAAAGCAAATATTAAAAACATCATTTTTGATCAAGCAATGTTAGAAGGAGTAGCTGCAACTTTTCCACAAACTGAACAAATTATCGATAACGGAAAAGTAGAAGGCGTTAGCACTAATGACGTATTAAAGATTATTAATTTAAAACATGCTTGGGAATTTATATTAGATGAAGATGTAATCAATAGTAAAACCGATTTATATCTATTTTCTTATATAGCAAAAATCATTAATAATGCTTTCTTTTATGATGGCGGAAAAATAAGAAGTGTTCCTGTTAAGATTGGCGGAACTAATTACGTACCACCAGTTCCTAATGAAGTAGACATTAAAGAAGAAATTGAAAGTATTATTAATTCAGACGATGAACCAATAAATGTAGCGATTAATTTATGTCTATATTCTATGAAAAGACAAATCTTTTTAGATGGAAATAAAAGAGCGAGCGTTATTTTCGCTAATCAATATTTAATAGGAAAATCTGGAGGAATAATTGTTATTCCAAACGATAAAGTTGATGAGTTTAAGAAACTGTTAATTGAATATTATGAAAGCGATGATAGTTCTAAAATTTTTGACTATGTGAAAGACGTTTGTTGGATGAAGATGTGATTTCTTGACGTCGATTTATAGCAAATAGACATGCATATTGCTTTTAATAAACTATATTTAGAAATCTTTGAGCATGATGAGATTTAGACTCTGTTTTCGACAGTTTCGCAAGGCTCGTTATCATTAGTAAGTTTAATTTTCTCCATTATTTTTTTGAGTATAATAAATGTTTTTTGTTTTGAATATTCATTAAGTTTTTAGAAAAATAGTCGAGATCTGCAGGGTTTATTATAAGAAATGGGAGAAAAATTATATTTTCAAAGATTATTTTTGTATTTCTTGCCCCTCCAATTTTTGTTAATTTAACAGCAATCTTCTTGTAACAAAAATAATTACTAGAACGTTTTTAAAAATGCGACTAATTATCTTTTGCAAGAGGTTTAAATAGCAATAAGCAATGCCCATAAATGCGATTGCAAGATTGTATTTTTTTTTACAATAAGAGCAACATTTTTGGAGGATAATAACACGATGTATATTAACATTAATAATCTTAAAATATTCGGGGCTGTTACAGTACCAACCCCATCCGGAATTGAAATTGATTATTTACAAATTGGAGAGAGTTTTGGTCCAATTTTGGTAGGAGTAAGGGAGTTGAGTAATAAAAATTATGTTAACATCAATGCCCGTTTAGCTACATCACCATATAGAATGACTACATTGCCAAAAATTAAATCCGCATTCGTTAAATTAAACAAAAGCTATAATTTGGCCACGCTTCGTGAAGTGCTCAAAGAAATAAACGCTACTAATCATACCAGGTTATCTGACAAAGAGATTGATGGGAGAGTAAGTGTTATATTTACTAAATGCCCTACCTTACCTGATTTGCAACGTGAAATTAAAACACCTTTGACAATAGGTTCAACTAGTAGTTTGTTTTATGATCTTTGTGGAAGAATTGGTAGTTCTAAAATACACGTTTCTTTCGCTAGTAAATTCTATTTTTATGCAAATAAATTTTTAAATCATTTTGATGATTTTTCTAAATACGACAAGATGGTTGCCGAAAAAGTAGCAATATATGAAGAGTTGTATTGTGGATCCTCAAAACATAAAAGTTACGTTATTAAAAGCGGGCTTACACCGCTTGATAAATTTAAAGCTTATATTGAATATATCGAGGCAATTGGACGAATTTTATGCGCATTAAAAAAGAATGGAACGATTTTAAATAGAGATCAATTCGATAATATCGTTTGGTTCACAATTTAAGGGTGAATAATAAATATGAGCGAACAAAATAAAATTAACAAGGAAAAAACAAGAATCGAGAAAGAATCTATTGAGCAGCCTAAAACTAATTTAAAGTTAAAATTTAATGAAAAATTAAAGTTAGCCGAAGAAGGAGATGCAGATGCACAATGTTTTATCGCATTTTCATATAATGTAGGTGAAAACGGAGTTGAACAAAATTACGAAAAATCCTTTGAATGGGCTCTAAAAGCCGCAAACCAAGGAAACGCTAAATGTGAGTATTTAGTCGGCTGGTATTATCTGCAAAGTTGGGAAAAGGACAAACCAGTTAAGAGAGATGAAAATATGGCTTTTCAATGGCTTTCAAAATCATCTTTGCATGGAAATAATGATGCTCGCTTCTGCCTATGGCATTATTTTTATGATGGGCTATTTAATAAGTATATTGATTTTGATTTGTTTATTAGTTTTGATCAAATAGAAATAGTATCAACATTTCCTGTTGATCAATTAAAGTATCTCGAAAATGGAGTAGACGAAGGTGAATGTGTAGCTCAATTTACATTTGCCACATTTTTTGAAAGTGTAGCAAGGAAATACTATAGGGAAGCAGCAGTATTATATTTAGAAGCTGCTGAACAAGGAATAAACGAGGCGCAATTAAAGATTGCGGATTTTTATAGAAAAGGTATAGGAGGTGCGCAATCTTTCGATGAAGCTTTTAAATGGTATTATGAAGCTGCCATACAGAATAATGAAAGAGCATGCTATGAAGTGGCATGTTGTTATGATGAAGGGAGGGGCATTACACAATCATATAACGATGCGTTTAAATGGTATTCTAAGACTGTAGAAATAATAGAGAAGAAAATGAATATGTGTCCAACATCTTCAGATGAATATTACAAATTTGTGTGGGATCTCAAAGATCCTCTTATGGCAATTGGATTATATTATCTAAAAGGTAAAGGCGTCGCTCAGTCATATAAAAAAGCTAAAGAAATATTTCAGTCGCTAGTTAAAAACCAAAAATCTGATCAAGCAAGAGCTGAATTAGGAATGATGCATTATTATGGATTGGGTGTAACTAAGTCCGAAAAAAGAGCATTTAAATGGTTTGATAAAGTACTTGACCCAAATATTTATTTGCCTGCCGATATTTTATATTTCTGTGCAACATGTTATGAAAAAGGCATAGGTTGCGAAGCAGATCCAAAAAAAGCAGAACGATATTATAAATATGCCACTAAAAAAGGCTATAAAACATCTGCATAGAGTTTAGAACGATTATTTCTCTAAT
>CAYLSZ010000009.1:0-36786 GCA_964386745.1 uncultured Staphylococcaceae bacterium
GCAATGCCATTAGCATTTTGCTACTTTTTTTCTATTTTTTCTGCAAAACTTGAGATATTATAAACAAAAAGGGGCCAAGTATGTATTAAGTTTTATAAGGAAGGGGTTATTAAACCCCTTCTTCGCTATTTTCGTGGGTATTTTTGTTATTTCTATTAACAGGAAATAAACGATTTACCATTGCAATAGGTGCCGATAAAACTAGACAGGCAGCTAAACAAATTGCAGCGCTAACTCCAGTATAACCAACGTTATAAATTAAAGCGGCATTTAAATCTAATCCATAATAAATCATAGATGAGATGGTTGAACCAATCATTCTAGTTGCAAATACGCCAATTGCACCAACCGTGAATGAAATCATAATATTGATTAAATCGGTTTTCTTTTTATTTTGAAAATTTCTAAATACGTACGCTAAGATTTTGTAGCATAAACCACATAATGCATATCCACTAAAGGCAATAAAGTAATCAAATGGATAAGTTTGGAATCCATATCCATCAATAAGACAAGATAAAATGCCAAAAATAACAGATGCCGAAATTAGTCCTTTTGCAGGACCATGTCTAATAGCAATTATAAGTAATGGTATGCCCGCTAAATTAACACTTCCTCCAGTAGGCATTGAGAATAATTTGATTTTATCTAACCCAATTGCAAGAGCAATCAAGATAGCAATTTCAACAATTTCCGATACGCTAAACTTAATTTCGCTTAGCCCTTTTCTAAGTAAACAAAGAATCATTAATACAAGCGCAACAATGATAAACGCCAATCCTAATGCGTTAAATTCTAATTCATCAACAATAGCTGTAATGGCCACACCGCCAATCTCGATATCGTTAATATAACTTTCAGATAATAAGATATAAAATAAGGCAATTAATAAGAATAAAATACTAAATCCTTTAAGATACGAACTATATTTTTTTAGCCTTTTTTGAGAAAAAACCGTGCAGATCGCCACTAAAATTACAGAAACTAGTACTGAGACTAGTATAAAAATAAATATTCCATCAGGTAATAAATTAAGCGATCCAAACGTTCCTCCACTTACCAAATTAGCCAATGAAATCGTGTTTGTCGTGCCATCAAATTCATATACATTGAATAGTGGTAAAAACATAAAACCAACAAAACACGCAAAGAACACAGAAAACAATATAAATTCAATATTCTCTAACAGTAGCTTTTTCATTTTTTCCATATTAGTGCCTCCAGAAATAAAAAAAATCTACCGCTAGGTAGAAAATAAAAAGTTTCCTACGCTAGCATTACCTAGATCAGGTTAACGGTCAAGCGAGTGTCACGCTTTTCTCAGCCATTTCTATAGCTCCCGTGATTAATAATATACGTTTTATATGGGTTTTTAAACCTCTACTTTAGCCAATCAATTTCCGTTTCGCCGTTATCTACTAAATATTTATTGGCGTTTTTAAATACGTTACTTCCAAACCATCCACCTTGATTGGCGCTGAGTGGTGAAGGGTGGCTTACGCATATGTAAGTATGCTTATTATTCGTGATTTTATCGATAAATTTCTTCGCTTTATTGCCAAAAAGCAGATAAACTACCGGTTTATCGACATATTTTTCAATTGCAGCAATGATATCATCAGTCAATAATTCATATTCTTTAATATCGTGCGATAAAGGTTTTTTATGTCTAACTGTGAGGATTGGATTGAGTAAAAGCACTCCTTGAGTTGCTAAATATGTCAAATCGCCCGACTTATCCTTAAATTGAGTGTCATATTCAAGTTCAATTTCTTTAAAAATATTCTTTAAAGATGGTGGAACTTTCGTAAATTCATCAACACTAAAAGCTAAACCCATCGCTTGTCCTTTATCAGCGTATGGATCTTGACCGAAAATAACGACTTTAACTTTCTCTAATGGAGTAAGCTCAAAAGCTTTATAGACTTTATGTTCTTCAGGATAGATTTTATCTTTATATCTACCTCTTTCTTCGTTTATAAAAGCTTCTAAATTCTTGTAATAATCTTTTTCTGTTATCTCTTTAAATACATCTAACCATTCCATGTTTTTAAAATTTTAGTTGAGATCTGCAGGGTTTTTTCTCAAAATCGTGGAAAAAACCTCATATAACGTTTTCACCGCTAACCAACCTGTAATGTTATTTACATCGAGTGGTGGTGACACTTCGACAATATCTAAAGTGTCGACATTTAATAATTTTACGAGGCTTGTAATTATAAACATCGTCTCTTCGCTAGTTAAACCAAATGCCTCAGGAGTACCTGTTCCAGGAGCATACGCTGGGTCATTTGCATCTATATCATAACTAATATAGACGAGATATTTAGGATCAGAGTATTTAGCAGCTAATAGTTTCACCAAAGTCTCTACTCCCATCTTTTTAACGTCATCAGCTTTAAAAACATCGATATCTTTATGTTGCTTAAATATCTCAATCTCTTGAGCTTCAAAGCCACGAATTCCAATCAATGTTATATTTTTATCCTCATATCCATATTCAAGCGAACGATAATTCGTACAAGCATGCGAATATCTTGTACCATCAAATTCTTCGCAAATATCAGGATGCGCATCTATATGAATAATAACAGGCGTTTTTCCTTTTCTATAAGCGTAATCATAAAAAGCGCGTTCACTAGCTATAGAAATCGAATGATCGCCACCAAATATTAAATGAAATTTATCATTTCTATAAAGTCTTTCTTCTACTTCTTCTTGAAGCGTATCAAAATTACTAGTTTTGATATCGCCAGCATCATAAACCTTTATCTTACTTAAATTATTTCCAAGTCTATCTAAAGCAGGAAGTTCATAGCTAAGCTTTCTTAAAACCTTAGGAGCTTTTCTAGCACCTTTAGAAACACTTACATTCTTATCGAAAGGAACACCAACTAAAACGACGTTGGCCTCTTCTAAATTTTCAACTTTCATATCACGAAATGATTTCATATTATTCACCTATTTGCCTACGTTTGATTATTATATCATACATTCAAAAATTCGTTTCTTATAATAAAAAAGCCCTTTAATTTTAAAGGGCTAATACTTATTTAACTTCGGAATTGAAACTCTTCATTCGATACCCAACACCAACTTGAGTACGGATAAGTTTACTAATTTTCTTGCTCGTTTTGATTTTGGCTCTAATTCCAGCGATGAAGACTCTTAAACCGTTATAGTCTTGACCACCTTTCCCCCAAATCTCTTCGATAATCTCATCATATGGGAGAACTTTATCGACATTCTTAGCAAGTAAAACTAAGATTTTATATTCAATATTAGTTAAATGAACTTCACGATTATTTATGGTAACAAGACGTTTATCGTAGTCAATCATAAGTTCAGCATTTTTAAATACGTGACCAGTCTCTTTTTTAATATTTCGAATTTGATTAGAAATTCTAACCATGAGTTCGAAATTATTATATGGTTTAACGAGTAAATCGCTAGCGCCACTATTAAAAGCAATAACTTTACTTTCGACGTCGCCTCTATTTGTAATAACAATTAAAGGTATAGACTTGCCTTGTTCTTTAAGTCGAGCGATGATTTCTAATCCATACGACGACTTATTAGAAATATCGACAACGATTAAATCATAAATGCCTTTAATTAAAGCATTCACTCCATCCATCTCGTCATAAGCGACCATTATGCGATAGCCATAGTTTTGTAAAACTTGTTTGAGTTCTTTAGCGCTATCGCGATCGGAATCTACTAAAAGGATACTTCTAACGTCCATATGAAATATTGTATCATATACGAAATGAAAAATTAATATGTTTTATTTTTATTCGAATATTAGCCTATTTTAATACATTCTCTCTTTTCTTAAAACTAAAGGATAAGAAGCAAAAATTAATGGGAAGGCAAGAATCTCAACGATATATTCAACTATCATTAAAATGGTGTCAAACATAGAACTCCATGAGGTTCCTGAATCAATTAAACTTGAAAGCAATGTACCATAACTAATTAAGCTCATAATAGCATAAGCAATAGCAACTCCAGCGAAAATGAATCCGGTAATCATTAAACCGGTTGAATATTTCTTTTCTCTTTTTCTATTTTCTAAAGCTATAAAAACAAAATAAACAATGGCGACTACTGTCACTAAAGATGGCAAGATAATAGCAATAGCTCCGCTTAGTATTCCTAAAAATAAATTGAGTATAAGAGGGATTATATATTCAGAAAGTAATAATAATAAAATTGCATAAAATCCATAATACAAATTGTCTCTAGATTTATAAAAATAATTACAAACCAAAAGTAGGAAAACAAGGCTAATAATTGCACTTAATAAGCTACCAAAATTACTTGTATCATAAGATCTATAAACAATCGCGCTCATTACTAAGCTAACGAGTTCAAGTACTAATAATACAGCTACTGCGATGCTGGCAAATCTCGAGAAATTGTATTTATTAATCCAGCGAATGTTTCTTTTCATGGCTATTATTATACTCGCTTTTATTTTGAAGACATACGAAAGTTATAAATTGAATCTTCCGCATTTCAATAAATAAGTCACTTCCATTTTCCTTGTTATAAATGAAGAAATAAAAAAAGATTTAAAGCGTGATACACGAAGACATAAAATTGTTTTCGAGATATTTATGAGCCTAAATCAACCATGATAACGGCTCATCAATATTATCGCTCTAACATAATATCAGGTCTTTATTCCGCTAATTGAAGTAACAATTAAAATACAAAAAAGTCCAAAATTCTGAATAAAACCCTGCAGATCGCCACTATTTTTACAGAAAACGAAATGATTGTTTAAATTAACTTATAAATTATTATTCCATATAAAAAGGTCTCCTATTGGAGACCTCCATATTTCTTTTAGCTATAGATTACTTTGTAAATCTATATTTTTTGAAAGCAGCTAAACCTTCATAAACGGCAGCATCGCCGAGCTCTTCTTCGATTCTAAGAAGTTGGTTATATTTAGCCATTCTATCGGTTCTAGATGCACTACCAGTTTTGATTTGGCTAGCGTTTACAGCAACTGCTAAATCAGCAATGGTTGTATCTTCGCTTTCGCCAGATCTATGGCTGACCATACATGTATAGCCATTGATTTGAGCCATTCTAATAGCATCTAAAGTTTCGGTTAAAGTACCAATTTGGTTAACTTTAATTAAGATTGAGTTAGCAATACCTTTTTGAATACCTTCTCTTAAGATTGATGGGTTAGTAACGAATAAATCGTCGCCGACTAATTGGATCTTATTGCCTAATCTTTCGGTTAATTTCTTCCATCCATCCCAGTCGCTTTCTGCAAGACCATCTTCGATAGTGATGATTGGGTATTGTTTGATCATTTCTTCATACCAAGCGATCATTTCTTCGCTAGTTTTGGTGCCTTGACCACTCTTAGCGAGTTCATAAGTTTTGGTTTTTGGATCATAGAATTCGCTACTAGCAACGTCCATACCTAAGAAAATTTGTTTTCCAGCGGTATAACCAGCTGCTTTAATAGCTTCCATAATTAATTCGAGTGGTTCGGTATTGCCATCTTTACAACTTGGAGCGAAGCCGCCCTCATCACCAACACTTGTGACGTAACCTCTTTTCTTTAAAACGTCTTTTAAGTGATGGAAGGTTTCAACACCAGCTCTAAGAGCTTCGTGGAATGTATCAAAACCAGCAGGAATAATGAAGAATTCTTGGAAATCAACGGTGCTATCAGCGTGAGCGCCACCGTTAATAACATTCATCATAGGAACTGGTAAAACTTTAGCATTTGGTCCACCTAAATATTTATATAAAGGCATTCCATAAGCATCAGCAGCGGCTCTAGCACAAGCTAAGCTAACAGCAAGTAAGGCATTAGCACCTAAATTTTTCTTGAATGGAGTTCCATCAAGTTCTAACAATGTTTTATCAATTAATACTTGGTCATCAGCATACATTCCAACGATTTTTGGAGCGACGATTTCGTTAACATTTTGAACGGCTTTGAGTACGCCTTTACCAAGGTATCTTTTCTTATCACCATCTCTGAGCTCTAAAGCTTCTCTTTCTCCGGTTGAAGCTCCACTTGGTACGATAGCTCTTCCAAAGCCACCACCAGCTAAATAGACTTCAACTTCAACAGTAGGATTACCACGTGAATCTAACACTTCACGAGCAATAACATCAATAATTTCAGTCATAGACATCTCCTTTTCAACGCTAAAAATTATAACACTTTACACTTTATAAAGTGTAAATATTAATCATTTATTTTTCTAACTTCTTCGCCTATTAAGTCATAGACATAGGCGTCGATATATCTGATATAAATAATATCGCCAACTTCGTGTTCGATATCGGTTTTTAAAATAACTTTTCCATCAATATCATCAGGTGCATTAAACGAGGTTCTAACTAGATAGTCGTTTCTTCGTTTTTCAATGATGATACCTTTTTCAGTTCGACCAATAAGCTCTTTATTTAAGCTATACGAAATATGTCTTTGAAAGTTCATGATTTGAGTTTTTCTTTCTAACTTAGCTTCTTCAGGAACATGGTTTTTTAGCTTATACGCAGGGGCTAATTTTTCGTTTGAAAAAGTGAAACATCCAACGTGATGAATCCTTGTTTTTTCCAAAAAACCCTGCAGAACCCCAATATCTTTTTCGATTTCTCCTGGATAACCAACTATTAAAGTCGCTCTTAAAATGGCGTTTGGTATCTCTTTTCGAATGTGATTTATTAGGTTTAATAAAGACTCTTCAGTGTCCGTTCTATTCATTGCTTTAAGGATAGGATCAGAGGCATGTTGAATAGGTAAATCAAAATAAGGGACGATATGCTTACTATTTTTTATAACCTCAATAAGTGAAGGTTTAACTTCGCTTGGATATAAATATAAGACTCGAAGAAATTCGATTCCCTCAATTTTATCTAACTCTAAAAGTAGTTTTTCAAGGTTATCACCATTATCAAAATCACGTCCATAATAAGTCGTATCTTGAGCGATTAAAGTTACCTCTTTTACGCCTTCTTTAACGACTTTTTTTGTATATTCAACTAAATCATCTAATTTATATGAATAATAATCGCCTCTAAGTTTAGGAATAATGCAATATCCACAGCGATGATTACATCCTTCACTAATCTTTAAGTATATTGAATGCGTGTTTTCATCCATCAATCGATTAAAGACACAAAATTCTTTATTTATATCCTCATTTAATAGGCTCGAAATGATTTCAGGAAGATGGACAAATTGCTTAAATCCGACAAAACAATCGATTCCTTTGAATCTCTTTTGAAGCGCTTCTTTATACTTCTCAACAAGGCAACCCAAAACAATCGTTTTCTTTTTGTAGGTCAAAATTTCTTCGATGGTTGCTAGACTTTCTTCTTCTGCATCGAATATAAATGCGCAAGTATTGAGGATTATAATATCCGCTTCATTTAAATCAGTCGTGATTAAAAAGCGATCATCGTCTTTAAATAGACCTAAAATACTTTCGCTGTCGACAAGATTTTTAGCGCAGCCTAAATTAATTAAACTAACCTTAATCATCTTATCTATCGTATTTCTTGATGAGTTCTTTAATAGTGCTCGATAGACCTTCTAAACTCTTAAGTTCAGTAAGTCTAAATATCCAGTTTTCATCTTTAGTTCCTGGAGTATTTATACGCGCTTCACTACCAAGTCCTAAATAATCTTGAACAGGAATCACGCATAATTTACATGACGATTTATAGGCATATTCGATAAATTTCCAGTTAATTTTCTTCTTTTTGTCGATTTTTTCGTATTTAAATTTGATATCTATAAGGTTTTTGTCTCCGATAGGTAAAGAGTTATACCAGCCGACAATCGTGTCATTATCATGGCTACTCGTATAGATAATTTGATTTTCATAAACTTTGAAATATTGATCTAAGAACGTGAATTCGACAATATTCATACCTGGAAGATTGAAGTCGTCTCTAAGTTTAAAAACGCTAGGGAAGACGTTGCCTAAATCTTCGACGATGATACGGTCAAGTACGCCATTTTTCTTTAAAATTTCAAAGAAAGGCGCTCCGACTCCTTTTTTCCATTCGCCATTAATAGCTGTTTCTTGATCAGCAGGAATTTCAAAATATGTATCGTAAGCTCTAAAGTGGTCTAAACGCAATAAATCGTATTTATTAAGAGCTTTATTGATACGATTGATCAAGAATTCATAGCCATTTTCCTTCATATATGCGACGTCATAGCAAGGATTGCCCCATTTTTGACCGTTTGGCGAGAAATAATCTGGTGGTACTCCAGCTACTTTTTCAGGTTTATCGTTTTCGTCGATTATAAAGTTATCTAAATGACCAAAGAAATCACTACTATTTTCACCAACATAGAATGGTAAATCGCCGATAAGTTTAATATCGTTCTTCTTTAAATACTCTTTAAGTAAATCAAATTCACGATATAACTCGTATTGGCACCAATAGATGAAACTCACTTCGTCTTTATATTTTTTGAGTAATTTTTCTTTATTTGTATAGTAAGCTTCACGGTCTTCTTTTGCCCAATTATAGAGTAATTGATTGTCATTTTTCTTAAGCAAAATCGTAAATAAAGCGTACTTCTCTAACCACGAATTTTCCCCTAAAAATTTCAAAAACCCTGCAGAACCCGTGTCTTTTTGTTTTTTATAGGCTTCAGCTAAACACTTTTCTTTAAATTCTCTAACCCCTTTATAATCGACTTTATCGCTAGGAAAATTAGGAACTTTTGTGACCTTAATTAACCCTCTTTCCTCAAGCGCTTCAATCGATACATATAGCGTATCAAACGCACTATCACAACTTGAAGCGTATGGAGAATTACAAGAATCGACATAATTTAAAGGCAAGATTTGCCAATATTTGATTCCGCATTTTTTTATTGTGTCTATGAACTTATAACTTGCGACACCAATATCACCGATTCCATATTTACTAGGAAGAGCCGATACTGGGCATAAAATACCATTACTACGCATATAATTTACCTCGTTATCGAAATAATTATAAATAATTCTTTTGTTAATTACATTAACAAAAAGGTCTATCTTAACAACTAAATAATTTTTATTTATAATTATTCAGGTTTTTTCGTTAAGGAGGTCCGCTATGAAATTAAGAAATGTTGCAATTATCGCTCACGTCGACCATGGTAAGACTACTTTAGTCAACCAACTTTTAAAATATAGCGGCACTTTCCGCACCAATGAAAAGTTAGAAGATAGAGCTTTAGATAGTAATGATCTTGAAAGAGAAAGAGGTATTACAATTTTAGCCAAAACCACTTCTATCATGTATAAAGATACCAAAATCAATATTCTCGACACTCCTGGACACGCTGATTTTGGCGGCGAAGTTGAAAGAATTATGAGTATGGTCGATGGCTGCTTACTTTTAGTCGACGCTTTTGAAGGTACTATGCCTCAAACTCGTTTTGTTTTAAAAAAAGCCATCGAAGCAAACGTTAAACCTATAGTTATCATTAATAAAATCGACCGTCCAAATGCCAATCCTCAAAAAGCCGTCGATGAAGTCTTAGCTTTATTTATGGAATTAGGTGCAAGCGACGACTTCTTAGATTTCAAAGTCGCTTATACTAGCGCTTTAAATGGTACAAGTAGTTTACTTAGCGCCCCTGCTCAACAAGCTCCAGGAATGGATCCTATTTTTGACTTAATTTTAAGCGAAATTCCTGAACCAAAAGTTGATGCTTCAGCTCTACTTCAATTCCAAGTTTGTTTACTTGACTATAACGACTACGTCGGCCGTATGGGTATAGGACGTATCCAAAAAGGTGAAATTCATCTTAATCAACAAGTTACTTGTGCTAGGGCTGATGGCACAACAAAAACCTTCAAAGTTTTAAAACTCATCGGTTATCAAGGTCTTAAAAAAGTTGAAATTGAAAGCGCCTCAGCAGGCGAAATTGTCGCTATAGCTGGTCTTCCAGATATCAACGTTGGTGAAACTGTTTGTGATCCTGCTCATATCGATCCTCTTCCATTACTTCATATCGATGAGCCAACCTTACAAATGACTTTTGGTACAAACTCTTCTCCTTTAGCTGGACAAGATGGAAAACTTTTGACTGCTAGAAAAATAGAAGAACGTCTATATAAAGAAAAAGAACGTGACGTCAGTTTAAAAGTTTCTCGTATTCCAAATAGTGAAAGTTGGATTGTTTCTGGTAGAGGCGAACTCCATTTAGGTATTTTAATCGAAAATATGAGACGCGAAGGTTTCGAACTTGAAGTTTCTCGTCCACAAGTTATCGTTAAAGAAATTGATGGCGTTAAATGTGAACCATATGAAGATTTAATGATCGATGTACCTAATGAATTTGTCGGAGATATTATGACTAGTTTAGGCACTAAAGAAGCCGAACTCGTCGAAATGAATACTAACGATACAACCACAAAAATTAACTATATAATTCCTTCCCGCGGATTAATCGGTTTCTTAACGAACTTTTTAACCCTCACTAAAGGATACGGAATTATCTCTCATACCTATAAAGAATATCGTCCAATGAAAGATAGAAAACTTGGCGAACGTTCTATCGGTGTCTTAGTTGCTACTGAAAAAGGAAACGCTACTCCTTACGCCTTACAACATATCGAAGAAAGAGGCGTCATGTTTATTGGTCCTGGCACCGAAGTTTATGAAGGTATGGTTATTGGCGAAAATAAATACGATAGCGATCTTGCAGTTAATGTCTGTCAAACCAAAAACTTAACCAACCAACGTAGTGCCACTAAAGATCAAACTGTCGTCTTAAAAACTCCTCGAAAGATGACTCTCGAAGCTTGTTTAGACTATATAAACGATGATGAACTCGTAGAAATCACCCCAAATACTTTCCGTATCAGAAAGAAAATCTTAAATACCGCTGAACGTAAAAAGCGGGAAGCCAAAAATAGAAACTTATAATGAAAAATCCCATCTATAAGATGGGATTTATTTTTTAATATTTTTCAATTACTAGACCTTTATCGGCCAAATGAATTTGTTCAACGAAGTAATTTTTATAAGTTTTTAGATAGGCAAGAAGTTCTTGGGTATGTTCTTTTTCGCAAACAAATACAAAATTATTTGTAGCTTCAATATTAAGTTGAGCCATTGTGGAAGGAACTTTTGTGGATTTTTTTATAATATTAGCTTCTAAGAAATTATTGAATTTATTAAGTCCAATATATGAGCCAATTTCGACTAAACTCATATTTAAAGCGCTGAAAATTCTATGGGTATATTCTTTCTCAGTATAGGATGTAAGTATATCTTTCGCGCGTTTATTTTCTTCAACTAAATGCGTAATAATCAACTTTTCCATATCCTTTAATTCGGAATGAGGACCGAATATAAAGTCGAAACGATGAGCAACATCGACATCTAAAACGCTATCGACTTCAAGGGCATTTTTATAATTTGTATAAACATCATACAAACTCTTTAAGAATGTATTGTGTTCGATGCCGTTTAATGGTCGACCATCAACCAAATTCACGAGTTCATATTTATCGAGCATTTCTTCTTGTTTTTCAACCTTTATATCGTCACCTTTTAATGTTAATAAGGTCACTCCATCTTGATATAAAGCAACAATATAGGTTAAAGGAACAATTCTTCCAAAATAATTTTCCATTATATCTTGAACTAAATGGGCTATTTTAAGGTTTGATAAATTAAGTCTATAAAGAATAGATAAACCTTTCAAAATTTGGAAAGCGAAGTGAGTTTGGAATCCTTCAAGCGATTGAATATTTGTTTTACAAGAGAACGTTATTCCTCCTGGAATAACTCCTTCTTGTTTGAAAGTTGCATAAATTCCATAAATAATAGCTTTAAGTGAACCAGGATCTTTTTGAGCATCGAAAGTTATTTCATCGATATCAAAAGTGTACTTTTCTCCACCATTAATATAGATTTCAACATCTCCACATCTAGCGCATAAAGCTTCAAATTTGTATTCATCAATATTAGCGGTTGTTATAACGCCATCTTGATAATCGCTATATTTTCCAGTCATTACAAAAGGCGCATGAGTGCACAAATAAATAGCATTTCCGCTTTCAATATTTTCGACTTTTAATTCTTCGTGTTTCATGTAAAATATTATAATATTTTTTAATTTTAATATCATTATATAAGAGACTTTGAGGCGCGAATTTTGTATTTCGATAAGCATTCGTGTTTCATAAAAAACCGCCGTTTTTCAATCAAAAACCCTGCAGATCTCCACTATTTTATTTAAAAACGAGGTTTTTCACCTCGTTTCAAAATTTATAAATTTTCAATAATTTTTATTATTCGATACTCTTCAAAGCTTCAGTCATTGAGATGTTTTTGATGCTTCTAGTCATAATCAAATTGACTACAAAAGCTGTCAAAATACTAATTGCGCCACTAACCAACACACTCCAAATTGTAAGAGTATAGTGGTATGAAAGTAATGGAGTTGTATTTGTTACAAGGACCAAACACTCTAATGGGAACCCAATCAAGGCACCTAATATACTACCTATCACAGTTAGTATCATCGTCTCATAAATTAAGCTACGAGATATCTCAGCAAGACTAAATCCAAGAACTTTTAAGGTGGCTAAATCTCTTAACCTCTCTCGATAATTGAGTATGGATAAATTAATTAAAACAATTACTGCAAGAACAATCGCAAACACCTTAATCGTGGTCGTCATCATCTCAATTGAAGACATATAGCCATCGATTTTTTCCATATTATCTTCATAAGTAACGGCCGATAAAATATTGAGATCTTCACTACTCGTTAATACTTCAACCACTTCTTCATGCGTATAGCCATCATTTACCCAAATAGCGGCTTGAATTCTTTGATCGGTGAGTTCAGGCATCGTTTCGGTATAAATAAATACGCCTTTAACCGTAAATGTATAGAAAATTTCGACAACTTCCATACTATAAGTTGTTCCGCTAGCCGTGAAATATAACGTATCACCTTCACTGATTCCTAAAGTATCGGCGGTCGATTCATCTAAAGCAACTCCTCTAGTATCCCAAGTTGTATATTTAAAGAAATCGTTATCTTGATCGAAATAATAATAGTATCCACTAGTTGATGTTCCATCAGCTGAACTTAAAGTCGTCGAGCCGTATCCAACTTCATCGACTGCACTAATATAATAATCGCCATTTTCATCGGTTAAAGATAATAACTTCTCCTTCATGACTCCAGCCGTAGAATAACTACTATAAGTTGCAGTTATATCCATCGACATAAATCCATTTAAATCGACATCTTTACCA
Organism: uncultured Staphylococcaceae bacterium; assembly: GCA_964386745.1. GTDB lineage: Bacteria > Bacillota_I > Bacilli_A > RFN20 > CAG-826 > Onthovivens. The sequence goes on from CAYLSZ010000009.1 coordinate 13,285, forward strand.
TAATCCATGACGTCTTCGACGCCAAATCCACAGATTAATAGTCCAGTGCAACCCATAACTCCAACTATAACCATCAATGATTTTGCAATATGCACTCGCATATTTCTTAAAGCCATCATTAAGGATGTATGTTTTGCACCAGTTCTTTCACCAAGTTTAGTTTCTTTTAAATTAATAGTTGGCGCTTTTGGTCTCATAGCTTCGCTTGGTTCTTCTTTAAGTTGCTTATATATTAATAAGAACGTAATTAAAGCAACCGCCACCATGACTACAACTAAAATCATGAGCGCCGCAAACCATGGGAATAAATATTCAAGCGAAGTAAGTGAATATAAAATATCGTATTTAATATTCATGATATATGGAACTAAAAGTGGCCCAATAATAAAGCCAATCGCGACACCAATCACTGTTACAATTTCCATCATGCCAACGTAATATAAGAATATTTGTAGCTTTGTAAATCCTAGTGATTTTAACGTTCCAATCTGAATTCTATCTTTTAAAATAAGAGCCGATATAGTCGTCAAAACGACAAGTATAGCAACGACGAAGAATATAATTGGGAAAACTAAGGCTAGTTGTCGACTCGAAACAATATCGTTTTGAACGATCATATTCGAAGGCATGCTTTCTATATCCGTTATAGCAAGCAAACTACAATTCGAGCGACTATTATAATATTGATTAATGTTATAAGTTACTTCATCAACTGTCTTTCCTTCGCCAACTTGAAGGACGAATTGATTAGAAATATTATCAAGTAAACTCGTAATCGTTTCGTTATCTTCGTTAGTTAGTTCGGTATCAAAGTAAGAAACTATACTTTCAATAGTACTCGTTATATCGCTAGGTAGACCAAGTTCGTCGATCACTTCTTCTATATCATCTAATATAGCTTCTATAACATAAGGCAAAGAAACCATGACCGAAGAACTATTAAAAGTCGAACTTTGAATATTTTCAGGATGCGACATGATCCCGTTAATTTCAAGATCTATAGCAAAAGTCGAATCGCTAAAAATCAAATCGTATATATCATCAAAAGCACTGCTTAATTCTTCGCTATCTATAACTTGTTCGATAATGTCGGTTGCCCATTCAGGTAACTCAGCTTGTAATCCTAACTCTAAATATTCGACTAAATTTTCTTGTAGACTATCAAATAAACTTTCGACCGAGGAAACAATTGTGCTCGTATCAAATGTCAAAGAAACTGTCGATCCAAGACCGATTTCAATACCAGCAATCTCCATCCTATCGATGAAATCACTATCGACATAAAAATAATGATATTCATCAGCAGTTTCTAAAGTTTCTAGATTATAAGCAACATTGATGGTTGGATATTTTCTAGACATAAGGGTATAAACAGTATTTCCACTAATCGTAGCCGATGCGTATAGTCTTCTTTCAACTAAACTTTCGTCTCCTCCATTAATATCAACGACTGCTTCATAGTCTTCATTAGCTCCATCAAGACTTTCGCTATCCATATTATAAGTAACCCAAATGTCACTTATATTTCCTAACTCATAAACATTATTTACACGTCTTTCAAACTCTTGCGAGTTAGCTTGGAAGCCAACAAAAAGCGTGACAGCTACGCCCAAAATAAAGATAATCGAGATAAACTGTTTAAAATTGTGCCAAAAATCGCGTAGGCACTTTATGAAGAGAATTTTGAATGATCTCACCGTTCAATTTCCTCAACCGGTCTAGGATTATCGACCTTTAAATTTTCAACTATTTTTCCATCGCTTACTCGAATAATTCGGTCAGCTATAATACTAATCGCTTTATTATGAGTAACTATAACGACAGTCTTTTTGGTTTCTTTACAAATTCTTTGTAGTAAAGCGATGATTTGAGCACCGGTTTTACTATCGAGAGCACCCGTAGGTTCATCGCATAAAAGTAAAGTTGGGTTTTTGACGATCGCACGAGCTATAGCCACACGTTGTTGCTCACCGCCACTAAGTTGGCTAGGGAAATTTTTGGCTCTATCTTCAAGTCCGACAAGTTTTAAAACTTCCATCGTATCGTAATGCGTATCTACTAAAGAACTAGCTAGATATACATTTTCATACGCTGTCAAAGATGGCATGAGATTATAAAATTGGAAGACGAATCCGACATCGTTTCTTCTAAATTTTCCAAGCTCTTTTTCGTTCATCTTGGTGACATCTTTATTATTTAATATATACTCTCCGCCACTAGCTCTATCCATACCGCCTAATATATTAAGTAAGGTAGTTTTTCCAGCGCCACTAGGCCCAAGTATAACGACGAGTTCACCTTGAGAAATTTCAAACGATGCATCAGTCAATGCTTCAACTTTTGCTGAGCCTTTCGCTCCACCATAAGTTTTTGAAACATTTTTTAAAACGATTTGGTGTTCGTTAATCGTCGTATCAATTTGTTCAGTATCAATATCAATAATCGTTTCGTTACTCATATATACCTCTTATAGCAATGGAGCGATAATTCTTAATATGCCCCAATATAGTCTCTTGAATGGATTTTTAACGTTGAGATAAGTATCTTTATCAACTTCTTTAGATACCTCAACCATCTCTAAGAAGTCATTTTCCATCTCGCTTATTTTACTACAATTACAAATAAATACATCATTTTCAAAGTGTAGATAGAAGGATCTATAGTCAAAATTGACAGTTCCAGTTAAGACATATTTTCCATCAACAACCATCATTTTTTCGTGATTAAATCCAGGGGTGAATTCGTATACTTTGACGCCAGCCATTAAAAGTCTCGAATAATAACTTCTTGTCGCTTGATAGACCATTTTCTTATCAGGAATTCCTGGTGTAATAACTTTTACATCGACTCCACTTTGAGCTGCTAAAACAAGGGCTGATAATAATTCACTATCAGGTATGAAATATGGGGTGCAGAGATATATAGATTTTTTAGCTTTTAAAATAAGACTAAGGTGGGCATCTCTAGCCGTTTCCCTGCCATCAAAAGGAATATCTCCAAATGGTTGGAAATAGCCGTCACTAACTATCTCTTCATCAAGATATTCGAGATTTTCTTTAAATCTATGGCCATCGATAACTAGTTTTTCTTCTTTTTTGAGAGTTGCAAAGTTCCAGTCGGTTACAAATAAATTAGTCAAACCAGTAACTGCTTCACCAGTCAATTTGAAACCATTATCCTTCCATAAACCGAAGCGAACTACCTTATTAATATATTCATCAGCAATATTCATGCCACCGCTAAATCCGACAACTCCATCAATAATAATCATTTTTCTATGGTCACGATTATTTTGTCTAATATCGACGCTTGGACGAATTCTATTGAAAGCATGACATTTGATTCCATTCTTTTGAGCTTCTTTAAAGAAGAACGCTTTAACTTTAAAAACGCTTCCAAAATCATCATATAAAAGTCGAACATCGACACCTTCTTTAGCTTTTTGAATCAAAATTTCATAAATTGAGTCGAAAAATACACCTGGTTCAATAATGAAATATTCAATATAGATGAATTTCTTAGCTTTTTTTAATGCTTCAAGGATTGGTTCAAAGGCTAAATCGCCAATTTTGTAGTATTCAAAATTAGTATTTTTATAGATTGATGCTAGTCCGCTTTCATAAATATAGTTAGCAATATTGTGAGCATCTAAATCTATTTCTTTGAGTTCATTTAATTCAGCTGTCGAATCTTCTCTACCATTAGCTAAACTCGACTTCATTGTCTTTGATTTGAGCTTTTTAAGTTTTCTATTTGTAATTTTATCTGCAAATAGAAAATACATAATGCATCCACCTAAAGGAATCATAAGACAAACCGCCAACCAAGCTATTTTATAGCCCGAATTTACGTTCGTATTAACTATAAAATATGCCGTTATGATGTCGATCAATAAGATTACTAAGAATGCAATCCATAAATAACTTCTAAATGGCAAGATAATTAAAAGCGCAATTAACGAAATTAAAAGCGCCGATCCCAAAAGGAAGATTAATAGGACTATAAAAAATCTAATCCCTGGTTTTTTCTTGTTTGTTTGATTCTTCTTCATTGTTAACCGCCTCTATATAATCATAAAAATTTCGATAAGAATATTGGACTTCTGCACGGTTTTTTAGAAAAATAGGGTCATTATGCCCCAAAGCAAAGAGTGTGCATCTCATGCCCAACGCATCTGCAGTATCCTTATCGTAAATTGTATCTCCTAACAAAATCGATTCACTTGGATCGATATTATGTTCCCTAATATATTTGCTACCATAACTAACTTTCCCTTCGGCAGCGTTGTTATCACTTGCGATTAGTCCATCAAATAGGTCAGTAATTCCAAAATAATCCAATGTTTCAGTAAGTAGACCCTTCTCGCAAGCAGTCAAAATGTATAATTTATAGCCTTTTTTCTTAAATTTCTTTAAAACTTCGACACAATCATCAAAAATTTTGGTCTCAGTTCTCCATCTAGCGTTATATTGTTCTAAAAAATGGTCGTTTATTTGTTCAAATGTGATTTTAGCGAAATCAAAACCACAATTTTCATAGTATTTTCTAACCGGGAAGGTGAAATTTTGTCTATATCCGTCTAATGAAATTTTCTTAATACCAGCCTTTTCGACAAGCTCACAAAGAATCGCATAAGAAAGCCCAAGATCATCTAAGATCGTTCCATTAAAATCAAAGAATAAGTTTTTAATTTTCTGTTCCATGGCTTTCTAAATTTTTTGTGTTTTTAAAAAATAGTTGAGATCTGCAGGGTTTTTCTTTAAAAACAGCAGATTTTCACCTATTTTTTATTAGAAGCGAATGCTGCTTCAATGTCTGGTATTTCTTTAATAATTTGACTAGAAAGGTTATAACTTCCTTCTTCAGTAACGAGAATATCGTCCTCAATTCTTACACCAATTCCATACTCTTTAAAGTATAAACCTGGTTCGTCGCTAATAATATTTCCTGGTTCTAAAGGCAAATCTCTATCGCCTGGATCATGGGTATCTAAACCAATGTGGTGCGAACAACTATGATAGTAATATTTACCAATATCATCGTAGCCTTTCATAAGTTTATGCTTAACGCATTCATCTTTTAAGAAGATTTTTGCTTTTTCATTAAGTTCTTTAAGCGTAACGCCTGGCTTAATTTCTTTAATAAGCATCTTGTTACATTCAAGAACGATACTATAAATAATTCTTTGAAGTTCAGTAAATTTGCCATCTACAGGAAAGGTTCTAGAAATATCTGCGCAATAGAAATTATTTTGTATACCTAAATCGAATAGGACTAAATCTCCTGCATTCACTTTACCGACTGGAGTAGGATAATGAAGAATTATAGCATTAGCTCCACTCGCACAAATTGTTGGAAAACTAAGTTCGCTAAAGTCATAATCTTGAGCCGCATAATAAAACAAACTCGAAAGTTGATATTCATAAATATTTGGCTCAATTCTACGTATGACTTTTTGTAAAGCCATATTAGTTTTGCTAACTGCTTCTTTAAATTCTTCGATTTCAGCAGGCGTTTTAACCATTCTTTGACGAACGATTGTGTCATAAATATTTATAACCTTAATTGAAGGATAGTTGAATTGAAGTTTTTTAGAATAATCTTCGATACTCGTTTCAGGCAAAATCTTATTTTCTTTTTCGATATCAAAATAAACAAAGTTTATTTTCTCAGAGCTTCTATATTGAGTTAAAAGATAGTTGAATTGTGGTTCAAACGTATTCGTATATAAAACATTGCTAATGCCGCTAGCTTCAACGGCTTGTTCTTTAGTAATTCTTTTGCCAGTCCACTTCTCTTTAACCTCATCGTATTCATCAATATAAAGATATTCTTTGATTTGGTTACCAATCTTTTTAACGAGGAGGACCGAATTTTCTTGAGTTATGTTTGTATAGTAATAGAAATTACGATTTACAGAAAAATTATAGTCTTCGTCAGCGCTTCTTTTCTTACTTCTTCCGCTAAATAAAACTAAAAGCGAGTGGTCGTTAAGCTTTGCATATAATTTTTCACGACGTTCGACAAATTCACTAGTTCTTATCATCTTCTAACCTCTTTAAAATCTTTGCTACTATATCTTTCACTTCATTAATTGAAAGAGTTTCAGCTAGACCTTTATCGATTGCTTCGCTAGTTCCTAGCATAATAGGAATTTCTCCTAAGGCTTCAACATTATATTTTTCGCTAATCTCTAAAAGTCTACTCTTACCATATATTTCAATCTTTTCGTTACAATGTGGACAATTTAAATAGGCCATATTTTCAATTAAGCCTAAAACTTTTATATCGCATTCTTTTGCCATATTGATCGATTTAGAAACGACCATATTTACCAAATCTTGTGGCGAAGAAACGACAATAATTCCATCTAATGGGAATTTTTGAAAACAGGTTAATGTAATATCAGTTGTGCCTGGCGGCAAATCGATTAATAAATAGTCGAGTTCTTCCCATAAAACTTCGGTGAAGAATTGATTAAGCATATTCGAAAGCAATACTCCACGCCAAATAATTGGGACATCTTCATTATCGAGTAGCATATTGCTCGAAATAATTTTGATACCAGTTTTAGTCATCGCTGGAAAAATATATCTATGTCCATCACCTCTAGCTTTTTCATGAATATTAAAAGCTTTTGGGATGCTTGGACCAGTAATATCGCCGTCTAAAATGCCAACTTTATAGCCTTGGCGACATAATTCAGTTGCGATCATGCTCGTAACGAAAGATTTTCCTACGCCACCTTTTCCGCTTAAAATACCAATTACGTGTTTAATAGGACTATCCTCATTTGGGGATAATTTGGCTATAGGCGCTCTTCTTTCCGCACAATCTACTCCACAACCTTCACATTTATAATCACAATTAGGCATAAAGCTCCTTTCACTTTCTATGTCTCTCGATTTTCGTGTTGATTACCCTTAATTTACCATAAAATACATCGAGTTCTTTGATATCAAAATCAAGAGGTGCATAAAACGTTATATCAATTGTATCATTAAAATTAATTTTAATGATATCTAATTGCTTCTTCTTGCAAAAATAAGTCAATTGGTCATAAATCTCATAATCAACATCGATTAAAACGCTTTGTTCTATGACTACTTGACATAACATAGCGTCTTCAATAGCTAATTTTGCGGCCTCATTATACGTTCTAAGTAGTCTTCCTGAACCTAATAATTTGCCACCAAAATAACGAATTACAAATATGCCAACATTCTCTAAATTTTTATGTTCGATAAGATTCAAAATAGGTTTTCCAGCTGTTCCACTAGGTTCACCGTCATCTGAAAATTTAACTTCGTCCCCTATCTTATAGGCATAACAAATATGCCTCGCTTTTGGGTGTTCCTTTTTCAGTTTTTTTAAAAAAGAGTGGAGATCTGCAGGGTTTCTGTAAAAATTAGCCATTCCTATAAAAGTTGAACCTTCAACATTTATCTCGCTATAACCATCTTGAATAATCTCGTATGTCATCTTCAAATAAATATTTTATACGATTAAAAAGTAAAAATCGCTATAATATCGACATGAGCGAAAACAAGAAAGAATGTAAAAAATGTTTAAGAGAATACAGCGGACAAAGCGATATTTGTCCTTATTGTGGGTTCGATAATTCTAAGCCGCTTGAAGAAAAAGATGAGTCGCTAGAAAAAGATCAAACCTTTTGGCAAAAAATATTTAAAGACGACGTTATTTATTTAAGAAATTCGGCCGCACTTGAGTTAACTAGTAAAAAACATATCCTATTATTTTTAATGGGATGGCTTGGCATCCAATTTATAGCCTTGATTATCGGAATAATCGCCGTTGCCTGTGCGCCAGAATTATCGATGGTTACTATTGATGACGTTGCTACTGCTACTGATTGGTATTCAGCAATCGTTAATTTTGTTTCTTACGGCGTTTTATTTTTAATCCTACTTTTAATCTTATATAAATCGCTTCCAATGGTTATAAAATCGATGAAATATAAACCTTGGAACTATCTTATTGGTGTTGGATGTGGCGTTGCGCTTATCGTGTTCTCTATTCTATATAGCTTAGTTACCGAATCTTTAGGAGCAACTAGTAACGATAACCAAACTGAAGTCGTTAATCTAGTTACTGCTTATCCTATTGCTTCGCTATTTATCCTTGGAGTAATCGGGCCAATTTGTGAAGAATTAACGTATAGATTAGGTTTATTCTCGCTTCTTGCTAAAAATAGTAAGGTTGCAGCTTATGCTGTCTCAGCCATTTTATTTGGACTTATCCACTTCGATTTCTTTGCTGGAAGTGCATCTGCTTATTTAAATGAATTTATCAACTTACCATTCTATATTATTAGCGGCGTTGTCTTTGCTATAGTTTACGATAAATTTGGTCTACAAGGTTCGATTTCGATGCACATTACAAATAACGTCGTAAGCGTTATTACAGCAATGATTTAACTATGAAAGAGAGAAAATTTTTAAAACTAGATAACTTCTGGTTAAAAATAATTGCTTGTGTCACGATGACTATCGATCACGTGGCACTCTTTTTATCAGTTTTTCCTATTAACGGAAATATAATTTTATCTACGAGTAGCACGCTATATTTTATCCTTAGAGTTATTGGAAGAATGGCTCTACCGATCTTTCTTTTCTTAATTACTGAAGGCGTTCAAAAAACCAAGAATATCAAAAAATATATGCTAAAACTTGGAATAATGGCCACTCTTATCTCAATAATTTTGATAATTCTTAATTCATCTGCTGTTGGATTTACGTATCTTTCCTATCAAGGAAATATCTTCTTAGACTTATTCTTCTGCGTACTTATTTATTATCTATTCACTCACGAGAAAAAATTGGTCAAATATCTCACTGCTTTACCTATTTTATATATAGTTGGAATTAGTGTAGTCAAAATCCTAGCGATGAACGATGTTATTTCAACAAATTTCATCTTAGAAGGTTTATATCTACAATATGACTTTATAGGAATTGTTCTATTTATCGGTATATTTATCGGATATCGTATACTCAATAACTACGTCGATAAGGGTTTAGATAACAATAAAGAATTGATTGAATCTTATAAAAGATCGAGTAATTTCCAATATCAAAAGAATATGACTGTTTTGATGGTTATTTTAATTGAATCAGTCATTCTTTGCTTAGTTGAAATGGTTTTAGAATATGTGGTTGGTTCGTATAGTTACATCGATTTAGGACTAGAAAGCTATATCCTATTAGGCGCTATTCCTATTATCTTTTATAGTGGCAAGCTCGGTTATTCAAATAAATATATCCAAAGTGCATTTTATTTGTATTATCCACTTCACATTGCTTTAATATATTTAATTTTGATACTTATTTAAGAGGTAAATTATGGTAATTGAATTAGAAAGCGAACAACAATTTGAAACATTATTAAAAGAAAATAAAAAAGTTTTAGTTGATATTGGCGCTACTTGGTGTGGTCCATGTCGTATGCTTAAACCAGTTCTTGAAGACGTTAGCGAAACATTAACTGATGTTTGTTTTATCTCCGTAGATGTCGATAAATTCCAACATATCGGAGCTAAATATGGAGTTAGAAGCGTACCAACGCTCGTTTTAGTTGAAAATAACGAAACCAAAAAGATTACAGTTGGCTATCAAACCGAAACTGGTTTAACTGATTTTATCTTAAATTAATTGGAAATCGGCTCCACTTAAGATTTTTTCTCCTTGAATGGAGTCCCTTCCTCTTATATAATAATGAAGCACGCAAGTGTAGTTCAGTGGTAGAACACTAGCCTTCCAAGCTAGTTATGCGGGTTCGATTCCCGTCACTTGCTCCAGATGAATCTATATCCCCTGACTTAGGGGTTTTTTTATTTTTTCCTGCGTTTTTCAAGCAAAAACCCTGCAGATCTCCACTATTTTTAAAGAAAACCGAAAATTAATATACCTCATTTTCTTTTATAAAAAATAAAAATGCCTCACGTAGAGGCATTGATTTCAAATTGGTGATCTCCAAGAGATTCGAACTCTTGACCCGCTGATTAAGAGTCAGCTGCTCTGCCAACTGAGCTAGGAGACCGTGCAATTAATCATACATTTAAACGCTACAAATTTCAACGAAAAAGGCGCCGAAGCGCCTTATTTCATATTACCTTATTTATTATATTTATAAGATTTCAATCTTACTTGAGACTTTTTCCTTTGGTTTGTCTTTTGGAACTACGATATTTAAAACGCCATTTTCAAATTTGGCTTTGATATCGTCTTTAGTAATATTGTCACCTACATAGAACGAACGAGATTGGCTTCCAAAAAATCTTTCACGTCTAATATATGTTTCGCCATCTTTAACATCGTTATTACGTTCTTCAGTATAGGAAACAGTTAAATTACCATCTTCTAATTCAATATTAATATCTTCTTTTTTAATACCTGGTAATTCGATATCAAATTCATAATTATCACCCACTTCTTTAATATCGGTTCTCATTTTGCGATCTCTAGGATGATAATGTCTTTCGAGTGGACCAAAGAAGAATTCATCAAAGAATGGATCCTCATACAAACTAATTTCATTTTTTCTCATAATATTCACCTCCAAAGCTTTCGCTTTAGCACTCTTAATTCCTAAGTGCTAACTATAGTTTACTCCAGAATTTAGCACTGTCAAGAGTAAAGTGCTAATTTTTTTTATTTTTTTACTAAATTAAAAAGATAGGTATGGTCCTATCTTAATAACAGGTTTAATTCTTATTTCACCTAGCTTCTATAGCTTCTTCTTGACCTTCGATTTTAACTTTTGTTAAGTCGTCGTTATATCGCTTACTTACCCGCACATATATTAAATAGATATAAGGCATTCCCATATTTGTTTCAATAAGCGAATTAATTAAAATCGTCATAATCGAATCTTCATTCATTGGTCGAATACCGTTTATTAAAAGAGAAAATTCCCATGCAAATTGAACGCTTACTCCAATCAATATAAGCCAAAGCAAGTTTATCATTTTCTTTTTTGTAAATAGGTTATAAATAATTAACAATAAATAACCAACCACTAAAAGTAATGCCATAATCCAGTGATAACTGCCAGTTGTTCTAGAAGTTACTATAGTCGCTGTATCTCCACCAATTTGCGATAAACTTGGAGCTACAAGCCACCAACCAACAATTGCTATTAACCATTCTTTTAAATATTTATCTTTCTTTAGACATAACCAAATAAATGCAAAGTTCGTGATCCCATAAGACATCGACATCCATAACAAGACTAAAAAAGTAATAAGTTCACTACTATTTCCATTATATGTAACTGTTCTAGTGTGTCCTACTAGGTGAAATAGTCCATAATCGACTATAAAATACAAAATTCCACCAAATAGCGACCAAATAAGGGTGATATATCGCTTTTTTACTATCAAAAGAGTTAGAAAAATAACTAAAAACAAACAATCAAGAATGATATAAGCAAGATTTAATGTTCTGGTAGGCGTTATGTTTTCTAAACTTAATAAGGTCATGTTTTATTAAAATTATAGTACTATCTACCATTAATGCCATAGGTGATTTTATAAGCAAAATGTCAATGATTAAAAATTAGATTTAATAATGTATCGATTACTACTTGTTTATTTTTAATCGATTAAGTATTTTTCAATGTCAATTTATCTAGTAAAAAATGATACTTTATGTTAATTTACTTCTATAAATTCTGTTTTAGGAGGTTATTCCAATGAACAAAAAATTTCTTCGCTTTTCTTCGTTTTTTCTTTTAATGTTTGGAATTTCATTAACAAGTTGTGATTTTCTTTCTTCGCTTTATAGTTCTTTAACTTCAAATAACGACTCGTCACAAGAAAGAAGCGACGAAACGTTTACAGTTACATGGTTAAATTATGATGGTACAGTTTTAGAAATTGACGAAAACGTCCCGTATGGAACACTTCCAACATACGATGGAGAAACTCCTAAACGTGAACCTGATATGTATAATACCTATACATTTGCTGGCTGGTCTCCAAAAATCGATACAATTACTCACGATACGACTTACATTGCAACATATGAAGGAACAGAACAGGATTTAATATATGAGTTAAACGAAGATGGCGATGAATATATTATAGTAGGAGTTAAATCAGAATATGTTCATTCATCAACTTTCACTACAGTAACAATACCTTCAAAAATTGGGGATATTCCAGTTACTACTATTGGTGGTAGCGCTTTTGCGACGGGTGATTTCTTAGAAGAAATTATTTTTGAAGAAGAAAGCAATATTAGTATTATTGAAAGTACAGCTTTCGAAGGTTGCATATCATTAAAATCCATATCATTCCCTGATAGTCTTACATATATTGGTCATGCTGCCTTTAGAGCTTGTCAACAATTAACATCAATATATTTTTCAGAAAATAGCAAATTAAATTATATAGGTGACATGGCTTTCACAGGCCTTGAATCGTTAACCACGGTTTATATTCCTAGTAGTTTAGTCACAATTGATGATGATGCTTTTTCTAGCAACGAAAATCTATCTATTATAAATATTGCTTCAGATAGTCAACTAACCACTATAAGTGACAGCGCTTTTTCAAACTGCCAATCATTAACTTCAATTTATATACCTAAAAATGTCGAAACAATAGGCACATATGCTTTTTATGGATGTACAAACTTAAACGAAATAATATTCGAAGAGGATGGAAAATTGTCATCATTACCTAATTACGTATTTGCACAATGTATTAATTTAGTAACAGTAGACATTCCATCAAGTATAAACACTATCAGCAACTGTGCTTTTTTAGGTTGTACTAATTTAACAACAGTTAATTTTGATAAAAACAGCAATTTAACATCTATTGGTGCAGGTGCTTTCCGAGAATGTACGTCTTTAGAATCGATAATTATTCCTCATGGAACAACCTCTATAAGAGATAGGGCATTCCAAGACTGCACTTCATTATCTTCGATATATTTACCAAGTTCTCTTATTATAATGGGTTATTATGTCTTTAAAGGGTGCGAAAATTTAACCATTTATTCAGCTTCAACTTCAACACCAACAAATTGGGATGACGAATATAAAGAGGAAGATACACTTGTTATGTGGAGAACCAATTACACCAATGAAGGCTTTATTTATTCGGTTCAATCTGGTGAAATCTCTATTAAAGAATATGTAGGCCGCATTAAAGATATTACAATTCCTGATTATATAGAGGTCGATAAATCATCTCTTCCAGTAACAACAATTTCAAATTCAGCATTTCAATATAATACATTCATAACTTCAGTAGTTATATCAAATACGGTAACTAGTATTGGTTCTAGCGCCTTTTCTAGCTGCTCTTCATTAACTTCGATCTATATACCTAGTAGTGTAGTTTCTATGAGTGCGTTTGTTTTTCAATCTTGCTATGAATTAACAATATATTGTGAGGCAGAAAGTCAACCAAGTGGTCGGAGTTCAATCTTTAATTATTCAAATTGCGAAGTCGTTTGGGGTGTATCCTACGAGAAATATTTAGAATATATTTCCTAATAAATCCTTATAAGCAATCTCTTACGCAAAGTTCTATAATTAATATTATGAAAAAGGTAGTAATTTTTGATTTTGATGGAACTTTAGTAAACTCATTTCCTCTAGTTGAACGCGTAATTAATGAAACTAGTATGAAAATATTAGGTAAAACGTTCACAAAAGAAGAAATTCATCATAGTTACGGAACTGATGAAAGAGGAATCTTAATGAAACTCTTTCAAGATAAATATACCAATGATGTTTTTGCTACTTTTTTAGATTTATATAAATCATTACATAACGAGTATTTCACTTCTTTTATCGATGGAATTTTAGACATTATAGTTATGCTTAAAGAACACAATATTCCTATCTATATCCTTACAGGTAGAAGCAAAGAAACTTTAATAATTTCATTAGAATTAATGAACGCTACTCAATATTTTGATGGTTTTTATGTTGGTAATCCTTACGAATTAAATAAAACTGATAATTTAAATAAACTTTGCAAAGAACATAAATATAAAAAGCGCCACTGCATTTATATTGGAGATAGTATTAAAGACATCATCTCTTGCGAAGAAGCTGATATCGATATAATTAGTGCAAATTATGCTCGTAGTCCAAAAGCTACGCCTTTAAAAGAGTTCAATAAAAGGGTTGCTAATACCGTAGATGAGCTCAAAGCAATGCTTAAAAAACTCGCTAAAATAAAATAAAACCCTGCAGATCTCGACTATTTTTTAAGAAAACTAAAAAATTTCATATATAAAATTACTAATAATTTCCCCTTAACCCCTGCGTCAAAATTTTTTCTTTATCTTTATACTATTTAAATAGTATAATTTCACTACGTAGCTAAGGGGAGTAGCTTAAATTTATTTTCTACAATCACGGTTTTACCAGGAAATAATATCGGACTTACGTGCAAGACCTAGCTTAATTTTGGAGGAATTAAGACCATGGAAGAAAATGAAAAAATAGCTTCTAACCAAGGCGTTAATTTTGAAACGCTCAATATTGAAGAGACGTGTAAAGAGCTCCGAACCGATCCTGAAAAAGGTTTAACAAGCGAAGAAGCTCGTATACGCTTAGCTCAATATGGACCAAATAAGTTAGAAGAAAAGAAGAAAAAATCGTGGATTAGAATTTTCTTTGAGCAAATGAATAATCCAATGATCTTTGTCCTTTTTGCAGCGATTATTGTTACGCTCGGTATTTCTATATTCGAGACAATCAATGCTGTTAAAGAGGTCGCTGAAGGCGTGCTTACAGTCAATAACTGGTTTATTGATGTTGGTGATTGGCCTGATGTAGTTATTATTTTGGCGGTTATTATACTCAATGCTGTAATCGGAACCGTTCAAGAAATTAAAGCTCAAAACTCTTTAGAGGCCCTTAAAAAACTATCTTCTCCTGAATCGACAGTTATTCGAGATGGAAAAATAATTAAAATCAAATCAAGTGAACTCGTAGTCGGCGATATCTTAGTCCTTGAAGAAGGCGATACGATCGGCGCTGACGTTAGATTAATTCAATCCGTAAACTTAAAAGCAAATGAATCGAGTTTAACTGGTGAATCGGTCCCAGTTGAAAAAGATGCAAGTTTAGTTTTCTCAGACAAAGTTGGTGTCGGTGATAGACTTAACGTCGCTTATATGTCTACTCCTGTCACTTATGGTAGAGGAAAAGGCGTCGTTATAAATACCGGTATGCAAACTGAAATCGGTAAAATCGCTTCTGCTTTAGATAATGAAGAAGATAATGAGACACCACTACAAAAACAACTCGCTAAACTTTCGAAATTATTAGGTATTTTAACCTTTATAATCGTTATAGTTGTTCTTATCGCTGATATCATTTGGATATTTATCGATGGCAACGCTGGAAGCTTAGATAACTGGATGGATGCTATTATTAGTGCTATCGCTTTAGCGGTTGCGGCTATTCCAGAAGGTTTACCTGCAGTCGTCACGATCGTTTTAGCCATCGGCGTTCAACGTATGGTTAAAGCTAATACGGTCGTTAGAAAATTACCAAGTGTCGAAACTTTAGGAGCCGTTAGCGTCGTTTGTAGCGATAAAACCGGTACCTTAACTCAAAATAAAATGACTGTTACCGAAGCTTATGTCGGTGATACATTCTATACACAAAAAGATTTTAATATCACTTCTACTAACGCTAATTTAAAACTTTTAGCGACTGGTATGAGTTTATGTTCCAACGCTTCAGTTGATGAAGGATTATATGGCGATCCTACTGAAATTGCTTTAGTTGCTTTCGCTAATGAATTCGATTTGCATAAATCCTATTTAGAAGAAAAAACTCCTCGTATCAACGAATTACCATTCGATAGCGTTAGAAAAATGATGTCGACCATGCATCAACTTGAAGGTAATAAATATGTTGTCTATACCAAAGGTGCACTCGATAGTATCTTAAAATACACCAAACAAATTAATATTGATGGCAAGGTAAGAGATATCGCTCCAGAAGATATCGAAAAGATTAATAAAGCTAACAAATTCTTCAGTGATAAAGCTCTTCGCGTTCTTGCTTTAGCCTATACCAATAAAGATAAAATCGACGAAAACGATTTAATCTTCGTCGGTCTAGTCGCTATGATCGACCCTGCTAGACCTGAAGCTGGTCCAGCCGTTAGCAAATTCAAAGGCGCTGGTATCACTACTGTTATGATTACTGGTGACCATAAAGATACCGCTTTTGCTATCGCTAAAGAACTCGGTATCGTCGAAACGCCTGATCAATGTATCATGGGTAGCGAACTCGATGGATTAAGTGATGAAAAACTTCAAGAAGTTTGTAAAACTGCTCGAGTATTCGCTCGTGTTTCGCCAGAAAATAAGGTCGCTATTGTTAAAGCGTTCGAAGCAAATGGCAATATCTGCGCTATGACTGGAGATGGCGTTAATGACGCTCCAAGCTTAAAAGCGGCTGATATCGGTATCGCTATGGGTATAACAGGTACTGACGTCGCTAAAGGCGCTGCTGATATGGTTTTAACTGACGATAACTTTGCTAGTATTGAAAAAGCTGTCGAAGAAGGTCGTGGAATTTATACCAATATCAAAAAGACTATCATCTTCTTACTCTCAAGTAATATTGCTGAAGTCTTAGCAATGTTCTTAATTATATGTTTAGGATTCCCAACTCCATTCATTGCTATCCACTTATTATGGGTCAACTTAATTACTGACTCCTTACCAGCTATCGCGCTTGGTATGGATCCAAAAGATCCAAACAATATGAAGGAAAAACCACGTGATCCAAAAGAAGGAATCTTATCGCACGGCTACGCCTTAACTATTGGGTACGGTGCAGTTATTACTATCGCGGTTTTAGCATCTTACTTCTTAGCCGCTGTTGTAAGTCCAGAATTCTATGAAGGTGGTTATAGTGGCTTTATGGGTATTAAAACTTTCTATACTGATCATCCAACTCAATACTTACAAGCTCAAACAATGGCCTTCACCACTTTGGCTTTAAGTGAATTGTTCCATATGATTGGTATGTCAAATACTGAAAAATCATTCGTCCACGTCTTTAAAAACAAAAACTGGATGATGCTTATAGCCTTCTTATTTGGTGTCGTCTTACAATTCTTCGTCATTATGACTCCTGGAGTTCAAGACGTCTTCTCAACGACTAGCTTAACCGCGACTGAATGGGGTATCACTGCTTTACTTTCCATCTCACCATTAATCGTTCACGAAATCGTTGTCTTTATTAAATGGTGTATAAAGAAGAGTAAAAAGAATAAACCTCAAGGCGATGAACCTATCGAAATTGAAGTCGCTGAATAACCTAAAATAATAAAAAATTAAAAAATTTCAAAAAATACCCCCCCAACTCTTATAAATACGAACGTACTTGTAAGTGAGGAGGTATTTTTTATTGGTAAAGTAATTTATTTAGTCGCAACGTCGATTGTATTTCTATCGTCGTGTTCTTCTTCTAAAGCCTATTATATCGTCGAACTATGTGAATGTAGTTCCTCTACTACTCGTCAATACCTCCATTATTATGACGAGTATGGCATTACTAGTATTGAGGATGAATTTTTCACTTTAGAAGAAAATTATTATATCTATCTATATTCTGTCGCATGTTCGTATTGCGAAGCGATTAGAGAGTGCGTATTCGATTATTTAGATAAAACTATAGAGGAAGGTGGTTTATTAAATCTATATTTATTGGATAAAAATCGCTTTGAGAATATAAAAGATATATTTTATTCACCAAGTAGCGAAGAAAATCGCGACGAAATCATCAAAAATTCGATTGGAGCATCTAATTTATATGAGGTTCCTTATTGGGGGACGCCGAGCCTTTATAAAATTAATAATGCTCAAATTGAAAATATATTGGTCGGAAAAAGTGATGTTGAGACTCATTTAAGAAAGCTATTAACTTAATTTAAAAATTGTTTTTTGACATAAATGTTTTAAAATAATCCCATGCGATTATTAAAACTAGCTGCAAAACTATCTTTATTTAGTAGTCTACTCTGCTTATTTTCTTGTGACACAAGTTATAAAGATACAAAGGGCAGAAGTTATGACGAATATGCACAATATCAACTAGATAGCACGGATTTCATGAATCAATTTTTCAGTATGGAAGATGATTTATACGGCATTTATATGTACGGCACTACTTGTCCATATTGCGAATCGATTAAAGGAGCGGTTTTTGATTACTTAGATAATAACGAATCTAATGAAATGAAGTTATATATCTTTGATCGTGGAAGCAACGATTCTTATGCAACATATTTTAAAACTACTCCTAGTGGATATACTACCGACGAACTAGCTGAAGAAATGATAGGCGCAACTAGTATCGATGAACTTTATTATATTGGAGTTCCTTCTTTGTACGTGATTGAAGATGGAGCTTTAATAGAATATTACATCGGATCGACCACCATAGGAGATTATTTAACATCGTTATGAAGACACTTTATTTGACATTATTGGCAGCTATTTTGCCAGTATCTCTTTCAAGCACGCTTAATTCTAGTCAAAACACTCCTTCAGCAACTTCTACTGCTACAATTGAAGATTATCTAAGCACAGATGAGGAAATTGCTGACTACTATAGTGCATTGAATGATTACGACTTAGAAAACCTCAAAGGAGATGAATTCCTTTCTGTTTTACAAACTATTCTTAAAGATGGCCAAGTCTTGATGAGTTATGATGGTAAAGTTAGTGGTAAATCAGGGACAAAGATTTGGGATTCATATCTTCTTTTAGATAGAAACTGGGATTTATCGCCATTAACCACTGATGAAATCAATGCTTTAGATAGTGTCGAAGCTTATTGGTGGGAAACAGATGATATTTGGATCAACGCTTTATATGAAGAAGACCCTATTCTATTTGATAGAAGCGTAGTTAACCAATCTGGCTCTAGTTATACAATCGACCGCGAACACGTTTTTCCTAAATCGTATGGTTTTAACGGCATCGATGGAGATAGTAGTTCATACCAAGATATTTATGCTGGTGTAGATACACATAATTTACACGCCTCCGAAGGCGATGCAAACTCGTATCACAGCAACTATCCATACGGCGAAGTTAGCGATGATGATAAAAAAGCCGTCACTTCTTCTTGGACTGGCGAAGAAAATGGTTGGCGTGGCACTGCCGAAGCTGATACTTATGATGGCATAGTCTTTGAGCCACTTGAAAAAGATAAAGGCGACATCGCGCGTTCAATTTTCTATATGGCCGCTAGATATCACGACTATGAAGATGAAAGTAATGGCGATGGATATCCAAATCCAGCATTAAGATTAAGCGATACTCCTGATGAACCTTCTGGAACACGCGAACCAAGCGAAACAGCTGAGACTCCAGCAGTTTATGGCATCTTATCCGATTTAATGGATTGGAACGAATTAGACGAAGTTTCTGAAGCGGAAAAAATTAGAAACGATTTAAACTATCAATTCCTCCAAAAGAATAGAAATCCATTTATCGATTATCCATTATGGGCCGATATTGCTTTCAATCCTGATACAACTTATGTTGTTGATTTAACAAAACCTAGCGGAGTTTCTGATAATAGTTTCTTACTTGAAAATGAAGATGAATTTGATACTCAATATGATGTTGGTGATTCGATTGATTTAACAGGTCTATCATTCGTTGATACTGGTGAAGTAATTACAGATCTTTCACTAATTTCTTTAGATGTCACAAATCTTTTCACCGAAGAAGTCGTTCAAAGTTATGAATCATTAGCAGAAGTAACTTCAATCACAATCGGTAATGAAGGTTACTATGAACTCTTATTCACATATAACGAAAAGACTGTTTCAATCGACATTACTATAGGTAATCCAACATTTGAATATTCAGTAGATTTCTCTTCTCTTGCAGAAGAATATACTACATTCAATAAAGTCGATTTTAGTGCAATTACTGCTACTGTAACGTTAGGGTCAGACACTAAAACTTTAGATGCAACCGACTTAACTATAACTTTAGTTAAAGGTAGTTCAACTGAAATTGTTGATACTAGCGAAACATATACTGTCTATTTTGGCTCATTTGAAGTTAATGCGTCTTATGATGCACTAGATGGAGAAACTTATACCGAAACTTTTAGCTTTAGTGTTAGTGTTCCAACGTATCTAATATATGTTGTTATAGCTCTTGTTGTAGTTATACTCCTTATCATTATTATTGCTGCATGCGTTTCTAAGAGCAAAAAGAAAAAGTCATCTAAATCGAAAAGCAGCAAAAAGAAAAAGTCATCTAAAAAGTAACTAATATAAGTTTCTTATCTCTTGGTTAATTTCTTTAATCATTTCTCTATCGACTTTTAAGATACGGTCATAGGTATATAGTCCGTTTATCTCATCTTCGATATCGTTATATTCTGTATAAATAGCTCCACTTAAACCTTGTTTAAATAGTGGAATAATGTTTTCGACATATAACTTTTTGATAGCCTCATTATATTTCTCTTTGATCTTAAAGCGTTTATAACCAAACTCTTTTGCGCCATAGAAATGGCCCTCTTCGTTATAACTATATCCACCAAATTCTGATAAAATAACGGGTTTCTGCAGGGTTTTTGGTAATTTTAAGGCGGAAAAGTAGTTGTGGATTGATTCAATTTCATTGAAATCATTTCGGTACCAACCGCTATTAACGTCATAGATTCTTGAGCTATCTATTGCTATCGCTTTTTGATAATTTTCTTCAGAGTCAAATTGTCCCCAACCTTCATTAAATAAGGTATACATAATAACGGATGGGTGATTATATAAAGCCTTAATAGTCGAAACCATTACTACTTCATAATCAATTCGTGACTCCATATTATCTCTAGAAAACGTTTTATATTTATGGTCATTTTTCTTAATTCTAAATGGTAAGGCGCCTAATATCGTAGTTAACGTTTTATATTTGCTTCCACCATTTGGAATATCTTGTATGACTAATATTCCGTTTTCATCACAATATTTATAAAAGAGCTCATTCTCTACTTTGATATGACAACGGATAGTATTAAATCCTAGTTCTTTGATGTTCAAAATATCTTTTTCGTAGTCCTTATAGCTATATGGGGTTAGATTGCCTTTATAGAAATAGCCTTGGTACAAAAGTCCGTTAATAAGAATTTTCTTATTATTAAGATAGATGTCGTTACCTTTGATTTCAATCTTTCTAAATCCAAAGTATGTTTTCACTACATCTTTATTAAATGCCACTTCCACATCGACTAATTTTGGGGAGTCTATATTCCATTCTGGCAAATCAAGGTCATCAATAACTACTTCTTCGTTAACTTCAACCCCAAAAGTTTTATCTAATAATTTGATAGAAGCAACTCCGTCTTTCGTATTTGTTTTAATCAAAACACGGATTGCTTTTTCATCAAACAAAGGAGTAATTTTGATACCTTTTATATACTCTTTATCAACAGATTCTAACCAAACAGGTTTATAAATTCCGCTACAAGAAGTGTACCAAATACCACCTCTATTTAAAGATTGCTTACCTCTAGAAACATAGTCTTGGTCGCTCTTATCTTGAACTACTAATTCGATAGTAAATTTATCGCTTTTGACCTTATCTGTTATATCAACTTTTATTGGTCTATAGCCACTCGTATACGTGCCTACCAATTCTTTATTTATATATAAAGAACTACGTGAATCGACTCCATCTAAATGTAGGATTAATCGATATTTTTTGAAGTTTTTATCTAGTGTTACCTCTTTCTTATAATGAATATATTCATCGCTATTTAAACCTCTATTTATAAGTGAATATGCACTTTCAATTGGATATGGGACTAAACATTTTTCAGTATATTCGCACTCTAAACCACTACTCTTATTCATAGTGATATCCCACAAACCATTTAGTGACATATAGCTATCTCTAACTAAACTTACTCTAGGATAATCACTTAAAGGTTGTTCTTCTTTATGCTCTTCTTTTTCATAGAAAAGACCACTATTTTCAATACTTCTGCGTTTCTTGTCATAGAAGTATGTAAATATTAAAGGGATAAATATGAGTAACAATACCACGGCAGCAACTAACCATATCAAATTAGAAGGTAAAAGTTCTTCGCTTCCATCAAAATCAGTATAATAAGTCGTGCTAAAAGCTGAAGTTAATGCACTACCAATATAAGGACCAGTGCACATAGGAATCATAACGACAAATATCATTCTGATGCCCATAAACGATCCTTCTTTTCCTTTAGGGATATAGTTTCTAACTAAGCTATTTAATACTGATGAAAGGCTGATATACCCAAACATCATGAGTAATCCAGCTATGATAGCAAATACGAGTTGTCCAGGTTGAACAAAATATACTAAGACTAAACCTATAATAAATACGATTGTAACAGGTATAGTCGCAATAAATTTATTGATTTTATCGGATAACATTCCAAATAATACGCTCAATATCGAGCCTACAATGAGTACTACACCTAATACTATCGAGAAATCCGTTCCACTAAATTCAAGGTTATATTCAAAATAAATCATCAAGTATGGGAAGAATATTTGAGTCGATATTCCATAAACTAAATAAGCAAGGAAAATAATATATAAAATCTTATTTTCTTTTATCACGCGAGGCTTAAATCCATCAAGGACTATGCCAATCATATTCTCGCTATTTTTCTCTTTTTTATCTTTTTTAAGTAAGAATATAGCCGCTATACCAACGACGAATACGAGTCCACCGATTATATAAAAGAAGATATCCCATTGAGCATTTTCGCCATCAGTTAAACTATTTAATCCAACAAAAATAAGAAGCATTGCAAATAGTGGTAAAACCGAGACTACTCCTTCAACTTTACCTCTATTTTTCTCGCTAATTGTTCGTGTAATATAGCTATTATAAGCAGCGTCATTAGCAGTACTTCCAAAGAAAGTCATAACACAATCTAAAACTACAGTCGTTATACCTGCAACTGTTCCAACAGTCGCTAATGGCAATAAAGCTTGTATATTATCTTGAGAAATTAGCCCGAACGCAGCTGTCGATATACCCCACAATATATATCCAACTACGATAAATGTTTTTCGATGACCTATTTTATCGCTTAGCGAACCTATTAAAATTGTGGTTATACAAGCTGTTATAGCACTCGCTGCAACCGTAATCGGAACATATGTTAAATATCCATCGCCAATTAAAAAGAATAAAAACTTATTGAGATACATGTTCTCAACAGCCCATGCAACTTGACCTGCAAAACCGACTATTATAATGGCTAGCCAAGTTCTAACTGAGATTTTTTCTTTCATAGGAATACCTCGAATTAAGCATTTTTACGTTATATTTATTTTACTATTTTACCCTCTTATTGTTGTCAATTTATTACAAAACTTTCAAACGAAATTTTATTTTCTTATTTACATAAGATTTTTGAAAAAATTCATAATTTTTAGGTCATTATTCTATTGTTTTATTTATTAAA
>CAYLSZ010000010.1:0-32979 GCA_964386745.1 uncultured Staphylococcaceae bacterium
CTCAGACTAAATTCCGGAAAAAAGAAAAAAACGGAAATTAGTTTTTTAATTAAGTAAAAGCCTATTAATTAAGTGGAAACCTTTAAAAGTAATTGCCAAGTCGAAAGTTATAACTTATAATAATTAGGCTTGGCAACGGAGTAATACCCAAGTTGGTGAAGGGGCTTCCCTGCTAAGGAAGTAGGCGGGGCAACCCGCGCGAGAGTTCGAGTCTCTCTTACTCCGCCAAAGTTTAAAACAATCTTCGATGCATATAATTAAGTATCGAATAACTATATGAAGTGCCTACGAGATAGGCATTTTTTTATGGCAAAATTTAATAAAGTAGATTACATGTTTTTATAAAAATATTGGGGTTCTGCAGGGTTTTTCTTTGAAAACGTAAGAAAAATTGCGATTGGTATAGATATTAGTTTAGCAAGATTCTAATGAAATGGGACGTCAATATTTTTTTAAAAAAAATGAAAATGTTTTAACCGATGATGTACTTTAAATACTTCAAAAACTTACTGGCTCATTTGCAAGTTGTTTTCTCCTATTGGGGACTCTTTTCTCCTAATTTTGTACCGTTTTTAGGAGAAAAGTTTTGAGAATAGGAGAACAAGTATATTTTCGATAGTTTAATTTTTGTTGATTAATTCACAATATTATTCTTCGTCAATTCCATAAGTATCCTCGCTGATTATTGATAATAAATTAGTGGGAGCAATTAATTTCCGTTTTGAATTAAAAGCCAATTTAAAACACTTTTGTTTTAAAAAATATTTCACCTGATTTGTTAATTTGCTTTCGCAGATTTTGAAAAAGTCTTCTGATAAATTTAACTCCCCTTTAAAATGCTCAAGTATATATCCACATTTTTGATAGAGAATTACCGAATTGTAAGCCTCTAATACTTTTAATATTTTGTCTTCATCGACTGTTTCGATATCACTTAATGCGTGGAGCAATTCTTCGATGCCACCGGCAAGAGGTATTTTATCTATACAATCCACTATGGTGCATTCTAAAGATGTTATTCTTACACCTTTAAATTGGTCATTATTTATTTCTATATTTAATTGGCTTTTTTTGTGAATGTAATCGACCCCTTCAAAATTAAAATCATTAAAACGAGAAGAGGAACAAACATAGACTAAATCACCACGTTGATTTCCTAACCCATAGTATTCTAATGCTGAGTGATACGCAATATATGAGTCGCTAGTTATTTTTGATGCTATTTGAAATTTTGAGGCGTATGCAAAAGGCGAATTTGCTTCATAAACATATAGTCCATTTCGCACTTTTTTAATAGTCTCAGATTTGATTTTGTTTGATAACCAATTACTAAGCTGTTTATCGTTATTGAAGTGCTGTACTATCTCATCTTTTTGAAATACATAAGGTATATATTCAAGCATAAACGGTCCTCCTTACTAACTAATCTTACACGTTTTTCTTGTTATTGCAAGAATTTTGAGTTAAAAAGGTTAGTAAAATAATTCATTTGAGGTTATTGGACTAGAAAAACAACCAACAAAAAAGTGGGGTATAACCCCACAATTTCTTAAAGCTTTTTAATCTAAATATTATCTACCGCCGTTATTTCCGCCTCTATCACCAAAGCCAGGAGTACCATCACCTGGTTGATTGCCACCAGGATTGCCGCCTGGGTTATCGATAGAGCCAGAAGAAGAAACGGATGTAATAGTTGAATTTATAGTAAATGTAGCAAGTTTAGTGTCGCCACCATAGATTGAATACGATTCACCTTTTGTAAATTCAGGACAAGAAAGAATGATTGATTGGCATGATCTAGGAGTGACAAAATACATAATAATTTCGCCTTCGCTATCAGTTAAATATAAAGTAGTATTGGCAGAAATCGAGCTATTTTTAGCAAATGATACGCAATATTGTTCAGAGTTTGTGGCAGGAGTTTCGACCATTCCAAGTTGACCAACTGCAAATACATATCCACCATTTATAAGAATTCCGCCATCAGAATCTAAGGCTGCATCGGAATTATTTGATGATCCAGCAATATATAATTCGCCGCCGCTAATAAGCATCGTGCCATTTGAATCGATGCCATCACCTTCATTACCGATACAGTTAACTGCAACATATCCTCCACTAATAATAATGTGGCAATTTTCGTTATAGGAAGAAGAATTCCAGCCACCTATAGTTGTAGTGGTTCCATCAGCTGCATTTATTCCATCTTCATTAGTAGTTATATCGATATTTCCACCTGAAATTTCAACTTTTGCAGATTCAATACCTTCATAACATTTATTAATAGTGATATCTCCACCACTAATTTGAAGAAGATCATCGGAATGTATAGCATCATCGCCACTATCTAAAACAAAAGTTCCGCTTTCAATTAAAATTTCACCATTTGAATGAATTGCATCGTCGTTTGAATCGATAGTTATAGTCGAATCAGCGATATAAATACAATATCCATCCCAATCGAGATCGGTATCATCTGCACCCCAATCGATTTGACCAGCTTTTATACCTTTTCCGCTAGCGTTATCGCTAGAAGTTTCGGTGATAGTATTAGGAGCGCCTTCGTTAGCTAATATATTTAAGGTAGTTCCACCTAAGCTATAGATAAATGTATCAGCTTGAATGCCGTCATCTGTAGAGGTGATATTAATATTAGCATCATTTAAATAGACATATCCGCCATCATCATAGCTAGGAGTTGGAGCTTCAGTGAGATCATCATAATCCGTAATTTCAGCGTGAAGTCCATCTTTAACGGAAGTGATATCTAAAGTGGCTTCATTGACTATAATTGAGTTAGCTCTTATGCCATGATTGACAGAATTTACGGTCAAACTTCCAGTGCCATTAATGACTAATTCGCCACCTTGAACGTCGATCGCGTTTTTATCATCAACATCGTCGCCTTCACCAGTATTACTAACATAATTTTCACCGATGAGAGTGATAGTTAAACCATTATTATCTGACTTAATAACTTTCTTTCCGTCAGTACGAGTTAGGGTAGCGTTATAAAGATATAAAGTGACATCAGTTGCAGCTTTTTTGATATCGATTTGGCCTACATTTTCACCAGTTATAACGTATGATCCGCTCTCAGTAATGTCGTATCCATCGGTTAAATTCGACAAAACTATAGCTTCTTCAGGTATATCTGAACCAGAATAGTCAGTCTCACCAATAGTTTCGCTAACTGTATCTTTATTTTCACTTTCAGTTTCAGTTGGGGTTTCCTCAACCTCGCCGCCGCCGTTTAAATAATCGCCAGGATTAGAAAAAATAGTGTCGCAACTTGATAAGGAAATAGCACCTAAAGTAAGGGCTAAAAGTGCGTTATATTTTTTAATAAATTTCATTAAAATTACTCCTTTGATGCTACTCGCATCGCAGTAAGTATAATAAATTTTTGACAAAATGTAAGTAAATAAATTGACATTTTTATATAGGTTATTACCTATATATAATTATCTAAGATGGAAACGATTGACACTAAATATGTGGGTAATTTTATGGACATAGCTAGTAAGTTATATTCAGTTAATGATAGAAAAATAGTAAAATTATCACATGAAAATAATTCACGTTGCTGACATACATTTAGATTCCGCTTTTTCTTCTAAAGAAGGTGGTGAAACTTCTGAAACTAGAAGAATAAGACTTGCTCAACTTTTTCAAAAACTTGTCGAATACGCTAAAGAGAATGGCGTAAAAGTTATTTTGCTTAGCGGCGACATTTTTGATACTTCTGATATTCGCAGAGATCAAAGAATGAATTTCTTGTCTATTATCTCAAAATATAGCGATATCGATTTTCTATATTTAAGAGGAAATCACGATATAAACGTTGATTTTAGTGACGTAAGTTTAGTGAATTTAAAAACGTTTAATCCAGATGAATGGACGAAGTATAAATATGAAAATATCGTGATTAGTGGCCGCGAAATGACCGATAAAAACTATGAAAAAATCTATGATGGACTAGATTTAAATAAAGATGACATCAATATTGTCATGATGCATGGCGAAGCAAAGAATAATACCGGGAAAGATGTAGTAGATTTAACGAAATTAGTAAATAAAAATATAGATTATCTTGCTTTAGGTCACATTCATAAAAGAAGCGAAGATAAGTTAGATAACCGCGGAGTTTATGTAAATCCAGGATGCCTACAAGGTAGAGGATTTGATGAAACTGGTGAAAAAGGTTTCTATTTATTGGATATCAATGGCAATAAAATTAACCATAAATTTATTCCATTCTCCGAATTTGAATATATTGATGAAAGTTTAGATATAACAGATTGTAACTCAGATATAGATGTTACTGAAAAGATTAAAAATGAAATAACTAAACCAAAAAATAGATATAGAATCCGACTTACTGGTAGATATAATAAATCAGGTTTTGATTGGGCAAATGCTATCGAACGAAGCGTTTTAGGACGAGCAAAATATGTAAAAATCATAGATGAAACTCGTTTGGATTTTGATATAGAAAAAATTCAAAAAGAGAACACGTTTATAGGCGAATTTGTTCGTAATGTATTGGCTGATAAAGAGCTATCCAAAGAAGAAAAGAACCAAATAATTGATATAGGATTATCTTCACTTTGTGAAGATAAAAAGGGTAAATAAGTATGATAAAACTCACTAAATGCTATATAAGAGGTTTTGGAAAATATATCGATAAAGAGATCAAATTTGATTCGAATCTCTCTGAGTTTTTAGATGAAAATGGTGCAGGGAAAACCACGTTATGCGACTTCATAAGAGCTATGTTTTATGGTTTTCGAACCACTAAAAAGAATAATAAGAAGTATACCAAACGTTCCAAATATAAACCTTGGGATAGTGATAACTATGGCGGAAATATATCTTTTACTTATAACGGAAAAGATTATGTTATTGATAGAACGTTCGATAAAAAATATAACACCAAAGACACTGTTAAATTATTTGAAAATAATAAGGAACTAGATGTTTCTAAGATCGACAATCTTGGATTTCGCTTTCTCGAATTGAATGAGGAGAGTTTTGAAAAAACGTTATTTATTGATGGCTCTAATTTAAAAAGTGCTTTTGAAGAAGATACTGATATAGAAGGTCGAATCACAAAAGAACTCGGTCAAATTGATAGTACATATGATATCGCTGGCGCTATAGAAAAATTAGAAAAAGAATATAAGGTTTATGGCGAAACCAGAAAAGATGCAAGCTACTTAAAACAAGTTAACGATGAGATTAAGAGAATTGATGAAGAAATAATAGAAAAAAGAGAAGAACTTGCAACTTTGGACATAAATGAAGATAGACTCGTTGAAATTGAACAACAAAAGTCTAAAAACAATGAATATATTGAGCTCATCAATCAAAAGAATAGCTATTTTGTAAAAAAGAAAAACCACGAATCGTTAACTGAAAAAATTAGGATTACTGAAGAGAAAAAGCAAGAAAAACTCAATGATTTTCCTAAGGGCATAGCAACTGAAGAAGAGATTAAAGAGGTTAGCGAATGTTTAACTTCTTTGAAGACGCTTAAACTTGTTCAACCTAAAGCAGAAGAAACTGTAGAAAAAATCGAGGTAAAAGAACCTAAATTTAAGCCTAAAAAATTAATTGTTTTTTTCTTGATTTTGGCAGCCGTTTTCATTTGTTTAGCTGTTGCTGGTGTAATTCTTAAAGTGGCTTCTGACTATCAAATGCTTGGCTTAATTTTAATATGCATTGGGGGTGGTTGCTTTGCGATTTCCACGATTATTTATATGATTCTAGCAATCATTAATAATTCAACAATTAATAAAATTAGTAAAAATACTTACCACTATTTAACTAATAGTAAAGATAAAAAAGTAGAAGTCGAAAATCTTATACCTAAGGAAGAGGCAGATACATCTAAAGTAATTGCTGAGCTCGAAGGTAAGATTGATAGATTTAAGAGAAAATATGAAATTGACGATGTCGCTGAATTTATTAAAATGTGTCAAAAAGCTAGCGAAGAAATCAAAAGATGCGATAGAGACATTGAAATCTATAATGTCCAAGCTATCGAAAGCGGCTTTAAAGTAAATTTATATTTTGAAAACAAAGTAAGCGCGCTTCCAAATCTTGAAGAACTTAATATTGCTAATAAAAATTTATATAGTGAAGAGGCTATCATTAAAGGCGATTTGGATAAATACGACAGATTAAAGAAAGAAATCGGAGATCTTGAAGTTGATAAACAAGATAAGCTGAATCTCGTTGAAGAATATAAAAAGAAAGCGACTTTGATTAATAAAACAATTTTATTAATGAAAGAGACGCAAGAAGAAATTAAAACGAGAATTACTGAGCCATTATTAAATAAGTTTAAAGAGTATAGTAATGAACTCGAAAATGTATACGGAAATAAGATTGTAATTGCATCTAACTTAGAACTTAAAGTCGAAAATAAGGGCGTCGCATATGATATTCAACATCTCAGTAGTGGTGAGCTGACTTTAGTTTCTTTGGCTTTTCGTTTATCATTAATAAGCACCTTGTTTAAGGATGGCATACCATTTTTAGTACTTGATGATCCTTTTGCGCTTTTAGATGATAAGCATATCGAAAAGACAAAATCGGTCATCAATAAGATTAGCAAGGATGTTCAAATTTTATACTTTACATGTCACGATTCTAGAAGAATCAAGTAAATTATTTGATCTAAAAACCTGCTGTTGTTGAGTAAAAACACTGCAGAACCCCAATATTTTTATTAAAAACTAGAAATTTTCGGTAACAAATCTATGGGTATTTATGACGAGAAACTCAACAAAATTTTAGATAGGATTTATAGCTACAAGAAGACAAAATTAATCCTTGCAGCTATTTTTGTAATACTTTTAGTTTCCACCTTAATCCCTGCTTTAGCTTTGCTTCCTGGCTTTCTAGAAAGTTTAGAAACACGAGATGCTTATGCGTTTTTTAGTGAACTTATTATTGTTGGAATAGTATTAATTTGGTTGATTGGATTATTGATTGTGGTTTTACTCGATATTCTTGCGTGGATGAAATATCGAGAGGTTCGCAAGAGAACTATTTTTATTTGTAAGTGCGAATATGGACATATAGATAGTAAAAATTTAGCCAAGGAATTTGATAAAAGGAATAAAGAACACGATAAGAAATGGATTATAGATACAGCCAATAAATATTACGATTTGTGTGAAAAATATGTCGTGAAACAATCCAAAATCGATGATAAAAAACATATTGAAAACGAGGGGAAAGGCGATTTTGATGGTTGGTTTTGGCAATTTGTCGGTTGGGAAGTTCTTGGAATTATAATAACCGTTTTTACTCTTGGTTTAGGCTATCCTTTAGCCTATGTTTTAAGTTGTAAATGGGAGTATAAACATACTGTATACGATGGAAAACGCTTGAATTTCGATGGAAGTTCGCTGGAATTATTTAAAAAATGGATAGTTTGGATTTTATTATCTATCGTAACTATTGGAATATTTGCCATATTTATTCCAAAGAAATTACTTAGATGGAAACTAAGTAACCTTCACATTGCTGGCGAAGAACATATTATAGGTAGTGAATTTACCGGAAATGCGATTACTTATTTCTTATTTAGATTAGTTATAAAAGTGGTGAACCTATTCACTTTTTGGTTTATAAAACCAATTACAACGGCTTGGCAAAATAGATATATTCAAAAAAGATTATTGATCGATGGAAGAAAAACGAGTTTCGATGGAATGGCTATTCAACTTATTGGTCGATACGTTTTATGGATGCTTTTAGCAGTTATTACCTTAGGAATATATGCAATTTTATTAAATCTTAGACTTAAAAAATGGGTAGCAAAACACACCCATATCGAGCCAGGAATCCAACAAGTGCAGGTATTTAAATGATTAAAAGAGCAATAATTTTTGATTTAGATGGAACTTTATGGGATGCAACGCATCAAATTCATGAAAGTTATAATAAGACGCTGAAAGAAAATAAACTTCCATACGAATTTTCATATGAATTTGTTAAATCGTTCATGGGTTTAACACCTGATGAAACGATAAAACTCGCTTTTCCTAATGTGGATTGCGCTACAGGAAAAAACTATTTTGATTTATTGATCAAAGGCGAAATCGAATATTTAAGTAATAATTTAGGTATTTTATACCCTCAGACAATAGAAATTTTAACCGCTTTATCACAAAAATATTCGCTTTTTATTGTCTCTAATTCGGAAAAAGGTTATATCGAAAACTTTTTAAACGGGTATAATATTAGAAGTTTATTTAAAGGTATCTTATGTGCTGGAGATACTGGATTAGATAAACACGAAAACCTAAAACTAATTATTAAAAAATACGAAATTGAACGCTGTTTCTATGTGGGTGATACCTATAAAGACTACGTAGAATGTCAAAAAGCAGGAGTCGATTTCGTGCATGCTACATATGGATTTGGACAAATTGATGGAGAAACAAAGAAAATTTCTTCATTGATTGAACTGATAGATTTAGCAAAAGAAATATTTATTGATTAGGAGAATGTATGGAAGCTAATGTAACTGACTACGAAAAGAAACCATTTAAGCTAAACATTAAACTTACAATGCTTATCGGTTTCGCTTTCTTTGGCATCTTGCTTTTATGGGCTGTTTATGACGCATGGTGTCCTCCAATGCTCACCGAGTTATTTACTGACGTATGGGGAGGAGCAACTGCTGAAGAAGTTCAATACCTTGTAGGTATTATTATGGCATTTGATAACCTGGCGGCGCTTATTATCTTGCCAATCTTTGGTAGATTGAGCGATAAAACGCACACTAGAATTGGTAAAAGAATGCCTTATATTTTAGTAGGAACCGCAGTTTGTGCAATTGCGTTCCCATTTATCCCAGTATTTTTCCACTATAACAACATAGCTGGTGTCATTTGTATGATGCTTATCGTCTTAATTTTCATGATGATGTATCGTAACCCAGCTGTTAGTTTGATGCCTGATATGACACCAAAACCACTTAGAAGTAAAGCTAATGGTTTGATCAATATTATGGGTTATATCGGCGGTGCTTTTGGTACAGTCGTCGGTATTATTTTTGTCTTTACTCAATATACTGGCGCTGATGGAACTACTTGGCAAACTGGAAATATTTGGGCCATCGAATTACCATTCTTAATTGCTTCATTATTGATGGTTATATCTGCAGTCGTCTTATTTATCTTTGTTAAAGAAAATAAGATCGAAGAAGAAATGGCCGATGAAATGAGACGTGGTGAAATGGCTGCTGAAACTGAAGATACAGTCGATGATAACGCTCCAATGACTAGAAATAACAAGATTATGTTAATTCTGATTCTTGTTGCCGAATTCTTCTGGTTTATGGCAGATAATGGTATCTCGACATATATGAGTAACTATACGATTTACTATCTTGGTGCTTCTTCAAGTACAAGTAGTATTAATACAATTGTTGGTGGAGTTGGATCCGTTTTAGGTTTCATCCTTGGTGGATATATCGCTGCTAAAATTGGCCGTAAGTGGTCGGTTGTCTCCGGTATTATAATTACCGCAGTTGCTTTAGGAACATGGGGTATATGTACATTTGCCTTACCTTCATTCCAAGAAGGAGCTGGATCGTTCCCAATTTTCTTATACGTAATTTCAGCGGTTAAAGGCTTTGGATTGAGTCTTATCCATATTAACTCGTATCCAATGGTTGTCGAACTGTGTAATAAAGATAAAGTTGGTCAATTTACTGGATACTACTATGCTTCAAGCATGGCCGCTCAAACCGTTACTCCAATTTTAATCGGTTTATTCTTATTAATTCCTGATTTCGGATTTGATTTCTTACCATATTATGGATTTGCATGTATGATTCTTGCTTTAATCGTATTCTTATTCGTTAAGAACGTTCATAATACAAAGACTAAATTTAAGAAAGGTTTAGAAGCTTTAGATCAAGATTAATTGATGAACAAAAAGAAAGTTATAAAAAACATTAATCCTTTAGTTTTTAATGGAATAGCGCATCGAGGACTTCATAACGATATCTATTCTGAAAATAGTATTGGCGCTTTTAAAAACGCTATCGAGCAGGGGTTAGCCTTTGAACTCGACGTACATCTAACTAAAGATAATGAGTTAGTAGTATTTCACGACAATACTACCGATAGAATGACTGGAAAAAGTGGAGTTATAGAAGAACTTACTTTAGAAGAAATTCAAAAAGATTATCGCTTGCCTGATGGGTCGGTTATACCTGCATTAAAAGAAGTGTTGGATATAACAAAAGAGAAAGTCCCTATCTTAGTTGAACTTAAACCAAATACTAAATTAAGAAACTATTTAGCGCTTGCTAAACGCATAATGGAAGAACTTAAGGACGTAAAAAGTTTAGATAACTTTGTATTTATATCTTTCTATCCACAGTGCTTAAAAGCACTTAAAAAATATAAGGTGACTCGTTTATTACTAATTGGCGAAGATAACTCTTGGACTAAGATGTTTAGACGTCTATTTGAAGGGATTGATATTGAAGTTAGCTTACTTCAAAAAGATAAATCGTTCCAAGCAATGGCTAAGAAATATCTAACAGTTTGTTGGACTATTAGATCATTAGACGAGTTAGAAATCGCTAAAAAACATAACGCATCACCAACATTTGAAAACCTTGATTACAAGGTAGTTCAAAAGACATTACAAGAGAATTAACAATCAAAAAGACCTTTGCAACTAGAGGAGGGGCAAAGGTCTTTTTTTACAAAAATATTGGGGTTCTGCAGGGTTTTATACCTAAATTAGGTGGATTTTTATCAAATCAACTATAGTTTAATACCCTTATTTTCGACTTGAGTTTCATATAAATCAATTTGAGTCTCAATAGACATTTCTTTAAATTGATTCATATAAAGTTCATAGTAATAACCTTTTTGATTCATTAATGAAACGTGATTTCCATCTTCAATAATTAAACCATCTTTAACGACAACAATACGGTCACAATTTACAATTGTCGATAATCTATGAGCAATCAAAATTGATGTACGACCTTTCAAAATTTTATTTAAAGCACGTTGAATATCAGCTTCGGTTTCGGTATCAATCGAGCTAGTTGCTTCATCCAAAATAAGAATTGCAGGATCACGAATAACAGCTCTAGCAAATGAAATTAATTGTTTTTGCCCAAGTGATAATTCGTTGCCACCATCTTCCAAGAAAGTATCGTAACCATTTCTGAGTTTAACTATAAAATCATCGATATCAATGAGTTTACAGATGTTTCTAATTTCTTCATCGGTAGCATCGTTTTTACCATAACGAATATTATCGTAAATGGTTCCTTTAAAGATAAATGGAGTTTGTTGAACGTAGCCAATATTCGATCTAATCCAACCGACAGAACGGTCTTTATAGTCGACTCCATCGATATAAATATGACCTCTTGTAGGTTCATAGAACCTACAAAGTAAGTTAACTGTCGTAGATTTTCCGCTACCTGTTTCACCAACTATAGCAACAGAAGTACCTTTTTCGATATGAAGATTCATATCGTGAATGACTTCGGTGCCTGGAATGTATGAGAAGGAAACGTGTTCAAAACGGATATCACCTTCGAGTTTTTCAAAATTTTCTTTCTTGTTATTAAATAAATCGCCGTATTTAGCGATAACTTCAGGACTATCGACGAGTTCTGGCTTTGTATCGATTAAGGAGAATAACTTTTCAACGTTAGCTTGAGTTTGAATAATTTCGCTAAATATCTCGGTAAATTGTTGAATAGGATTATAAACCTGACCAACAAAACCGATGAATAAAACTAAGGTTGCGGTGGTAAATATAACTTCATTATCGATACCTAAAATTGGAAATACGCCGATAATAATTGCGTTAGTAATAGCGCTAAGCATCGAAATAAGTGGTTGGAAACTAGCGCCGACTTTAAGAGACTTTTCACGTTTTCTTTGAACGTCTTCAGTAATATCGATACTTTCTTGATAAATCGTTTCTTCAACAGCTAAAGTCTTAACGGTTTTCGTGCCGTTTATACATTCAGCAAGCCATCTAACAAAGTCGCTATAAGCATTTCTTGCAACTCTACCACGTTTTAGCATGAGTTTTCTAAAGAAAATGACTATAACAAGAAGTAAAGGAGTAGTTGCTAAAATAATTAAGGATAATAGCCAGTTTCTTGAAAACATTGTGACAAGAGTAAAGATAAGATTCATTAATATCCAGAAAATTCTTAAAACGCTATGACTTAATACGTCCCCTATGCTACTTGCATCGTTTTGAAGTCTAGAAATAATCCATCCGCTCGGCGTTCTATCATAATATGAATAGGATAACTCTTGAACTCTACGGAAAGCGTCGCGTCTTAAACCAGTCATAATAACCATTTCGAAATAGTTCATCGTATAGAAAGTTATAAATATTGCGACCGAACGAATAATAATCATTACAACGTATAAGATGATATAACCTAAAAACGACAGGCTAAACGATATGCCTAAAATTTCTATAGTTAACGTGACGTTTAAGATATTGTTAAATACATTTAAATATTCACGACTACAGTCGATTAACGCAGCATTCATCGAAGGAATAAAGCTCGAATCGTAAAAAGAAGTGATAGTCATCGAAGCAAAAATAAGGATGATTAAAGGCCGCTTTTTAAAGATATACTTAAAAGTTTTGCCCCAAACACCAAAATTTATCTTACTAACTGCAGTTTCTTCTTCCTTAAATACACTATTTGCCATAACTACACCATCTTCGTTTGAATTTCATAAATTCTTTGATATAAACCTTCCTCTTTTATAAGGTCTTCATGAGTTCCCATTTCGCTAATTTCACCATTATCTAAAACGATGATTAAATCAGCGTCTTTAGCAGTAGCTACTCTATGCGTAATGATAAAAGTAGTCGATTTTGATTGTCTTTCTTTTAAAGATTTGCGGATATTATAGTCAGTCTCAGTATCGACTGCGCTAAGCGAGTCGTCAAATATAAGAATAGGTGAATTTTTAACTAAAGTACGAGCAATCGCAACACGTTGCTTTTGACCTCCACTAAGAGTCGTTCCTTTTTCACCAACTGGAGTATCGTATCCTTTTTTAAATGAACGGATCGAGTCATCGATATGCGCGATTTGCGTAGCTTCAACCATCATTTCGTCGCTAGGATGCTCGATACCTAACATGATGTTATCCTTAATAGTCTTTGAAAATAAGAATGGTTCTTGAAGGACTATTGAAACTTGTTCTCTAAGATAATGTTTCTGAATATCTTTGAGTTCGTGGCCGTTTATTTTGATGCTTCCAGAAGTATAGTCGTAAAGTCTAGTAAGTAAATATGCGAGGGTTGATTTGCCGCTTCCTGTCTTACCCATAATAGCAACAGTTTGGCCATTTTTAACCTTGAAAGATATATTTTTTAGGTTATCAACATCGGAGTCAGAAAATCTAAAAAACACGCTAGAAAATTCAATATCCCCGCAGATCTCAGGTTTTTTTCCAGAATTTATGTCTTCTAAAGGTACGTCAAGAAGGAGATTAATTCTATCTAAACTAGCCATCGCACGAGCTAAATTACTTAAGACAGTTGCGACATCTCTAATAGGCCAAATCATAAGCGAGACGAATGAAAAACTAATAACTAAAGTTCCAACAGGTATCTCACCTGTGTAATATAAATAGAATCCAAAGATAGTTGTTAAAGCGATTTGACCAAAGACTAAAACGTCGCTACTAGCAAAAAAGAAGCTCGATAATTTTCTCCAGTGAACGTATTTACCTTTATAATCATCGATATATCTTTCAAAATCATTGATTTCAAAGGCTTCATTATTAAACGCTTTAACGATACGGACGCTCGCTAGATTTTCTTCAATCTTACTTGTCATCATACCTTCGCTATCGTCAGTGACCCTATATCTTCTACGAACTTCTTTGATGACGAAGAAACTATAGACAAATAAAATTGGCATAATAGCGATAGTCACTAAAGCGATTTTCCAATATGTGATACATAAAATAACAAACGATATTCCAACCATATAGAAGGTATAAACGATCGTCAATAAATCGTTAGCAAAAAATCTTTTCAAAACGTCTTCATCACGAGTACAAGTTTGGATGATATCGCCGTTTTTAAGTGTCTTAATTTTCCAATATGGAAGTCTTTCTATGTGGTAGAAAAGGAGTTGTTGCATATTTTTACTCATCATCGATGAGAATTTTGCTCTAAAAAAGAATCTAAAGAAGGAAACTATAGCGGCAGCTAAAGCAAACCCTAAAATAATGAAGGCAAATACCCATAAATTAGTCGATAAAAACTCAATTCCACCGAAGACTTTTATAAATAAAGTTTCTAAGATGTCGGAGCTAGAAAAATTTGTCAATAAAGTATTAAAAGTTCCGCCTGCTTCAGCTTGAGCTTCTAAAATATCTGTCAAAACTTTTGTCGAATAAGTCGACATTATTGAAAATAAACAACTAAAAAATAACAGGATATAATAGGCAATATAGATGCCTTTACAATCTTTGAGGAGAATATTTAAAGTTTTAAATAACTTCTTCATATATCAAGACATTAATTATAAACCACCCTTAATAAAACGTGTCAATTAAGGTAAAATTATTTTTAATATGAGCGAAGAAGTAGGAAATATCGAGACACCTTCAAAAAAGAAAAAGGGTCCCTGGAAATATATTATCTATTTAACCATAATCTTAGGCTTCACGGCCCTTGTTTTAGGGTTAAATTTAAGTGGCACCACGACTTATGATGGCGAAGAAGTTTCGACAATTGTTGCTATAGGTAAGATTTTTGGTGATATAAATATTGGATATATCCTTCTATTTATACTCATCATGGTTTTAGCAAATTTAGTAGGAGCACTCGCTTTATTTTTATTTGCTAGACTTTATACGAGAAAATATAAGTTCCATCAAGCGGCCGCTAATCAGATGGTTGGAACTTTTTATAACAATATCACCCCCGGAAATATGTATACAGGCGGTCAATTTGCGCAAGCGATAACTTTTAAAAAACAAGGCGTTCCTATTTCTAATGCAGCTAGCGTCTTAGTGATGCAATATATCGTTTATCAAACTTGTTTATTGATTTTAGGACTCATCTCTTTATTTAGAATCGATAGCGTTTTGAGTATTGGAATTATCACGATTGGTAGCGTTTCGATACCTATTATAATCTTTATTATTGCTGGATTTGCACTTAACGCGATTTTGATCGGCGCGATGTATTTAATGAGTTTTTCTAGAAAACTTCATAATTTTGTTTTGCTTCATGGCGTTAATTTATTAGTTAAGTTACATATCGTCGTTGAACCAGATAGAAAAAGACAAGAACTAAGAATACAAATTGAAAATTTCCGTATCGAACTTAGACGTTTATGGTCGAATATACCGTTTACCATCCTTATTTTTATAGTTACATTCATCGTTTTGATTTTAAATGATTCGTTCCCATTCTTAATCGGATTAGCTTTAAATGGATTTGAAGATGTTGGTTCAAATGTTGGATTAAAAATAATCGATTCGATTGTTTATACAAACTATCACATGATGATTTGTGGACTTATTCCTATTCCTGGAAATGCTGGTCTTAGTGAATTTGTCTTTACAAGTTTATTTTCAAATTATTATTCATCAAGTTTTGTAAGTAATAGTGGAGCGACCGCCGCAATGCTTGTTTGGCGTATTTGCACGTATTATTTACCACTTATAGTTAGTGGCGTTATTGCAATAGTTTATAGCGCTAAAGGTAAAAGACAAGATTTACCAAGACTATCTTCGCTTGATAGAAATAGCTTCGTTACATTACAACTTGAAACTTATGAAGAAAGAAGGGCGTCAAGCGATACGCAATATCAGACCTCTTCCTTGCTAAGAAAGGATTTATTTAATAAACTGAGGAAGAAAAAGAAAAATAACCCGACGACGAGCATTGATGTTAATGCGATAATTGCTGAAGAAACCGAAAGTAAAGAGACTAAAATAGAAGAAGAGAAGGAAGTTATAAACGATGAAAATAGCGATCTTCACTGATACATTTCCACCAGAAATTAATGGCGTAGCGACAAGTTGTAGCCAACTTCGAAAAGTTTTAATGAGTCATGGTCATACCGTCTATATTTTTTGTACTGGTGAAAAAAGCGAATTTGACTTAGAAGAAAAGATTATTCGTATTAAGGGTAAGAACTTGAAGAAGATTTATGGCTATAAACTCGCCTTCATGTTTAACCATAGAATTTCAAGACTCGTTAAATCGTTAGACTTAGATTTAATCCATGTTCAAACTGAATATGGAGTTGGCTATATGGGTCACGCTTTAGCAATAAAATATAAGATTCCTTTAGTTTATACATACCATACAATGATGGAAGATTATGCATATTACGTAACGCATGGACACTTTGATAAGCTCGCTAGAAAAGTAGTTAGAAAGTATATTAAATATTTTTCAGTAACGAGCGATGAAGTCGTTTCTCCTAGTGAAGCAACAAAGAAATATTTACAAAGTTTGAAGATAAATAAATTCGTAAATGTCGTACCTACAGGGTTCGATTTTATGATGTTTATTAACAGTAGAAAAAATAAAGAAAAGTCCTTAATTTTGAGAAAAACCCTGCAGATCCCCGATAATTTTAAAATATTTTTGTGTTTAGGACGCATCGCAAAAGAGAAAAGTTTCGATGTAATTTTAAGAGCTTTCCATGCTTATTTAATTAAGCATCCTGACTTAAAAGCGAAGCTTTTAGTGGTTGGTGATGGACCTTATTTAGATGATTTAAAACGTATTGGAAAAGAAGAAGAACTCGATGAACATGTCATCTATGTTGGTAAAGTTCCTTACGAATCAGTTCCTGATTATTATGCTTTAAGTGATATCTATTTGAATGCTTCATTAACTGAAACTCAAGGATTAACATATATGGAAGCAATGGCAAGTGGAACAATTCTCTTAGTTAAAGAAACTGATTGCTTAAAAGATGTTTTATTTGATGGAGAAAACGGATTTTACTTTAATAACAGCGAAGATTTTGAAAAGAAACTCAATAATATTCTTAAATTGAAAGATAGAGAACTCAATAAAATTCGCGAAAATGCATTAAAAACAGTCGATCGCTATGATATTGAGAAATTTTATGAGAATATAATGAATACGTATAAACGAGCGTTGAGGAGGGGATTTTAATGATTAGTGATTTATTTGATGGAAGTAATGCTAATGGCATTTATTTAGTAAAAGATGTCACAAAAGGTACGACTGTAGCTGGAAAAAACTATCTTAATATAATATTAGAAGATAAAAGTGGCACGATTGAGGCTAAAAAATGGGATGTAACGCCTTATGATTTAGATGTAATTAAAAAAGGTGAGATAATTTCCTTAGATTTTACGAGCCAAGTTCGTTCTTTTAATGGAAAATTACAAGTAAATATCTCAAGTGTTGATAAAGTCGATAAAAATAAGGTTGATGTTAGTGCATTACTCATCGATAGTCCAATTAAACTTAGTGAATTATTAGAGCAACTAAAGACATTTAGAGAAAGTATTAAGAATAAAGATTGTAAGGCTATAGTAGATAAAATCTTCGACGAATACTACGATAAATATATAAATTATCCTGCCGCAACTAGAAATCATCACGATTTCTTCCACGGATTACTTTATCATTCGCTTGGAATGTGTAAAGTAGCTAAAGAAGTAGCTAAAATTTATAACGATGTCGATTATGATTTATTGATTACTGGATGTTTGCTCCATGATATTGGCAAAACTGTAGAGTTAAGTGGATATGTTGCTACAAGTTATACGACTGAAGGAACACTTTTAGGTCACATTTCAATCGGTGCAAATATTATTAATAAAGTTGCAAAGGATTTAAAAATTGAAAGTGAAATTCCAATGCTTCTTGAACATATGATATTAGCGCATCACGGGAAGATGGAATTTGGTTCGCCTGTTTTGCCAGCAACTAGAGAAGCCTTGCTCCTATCAATGATTGATGATATGGATGCTAAAATGATGGTTCTAGATAAAGCCTATAAAGATGTAGAACCAGGCGAATTCACTGATAGAATATTCGCATTAGAGAACCGCTCATATTACAAAAAGAAATAAAATTAGGTCATCGTAATGATGACCTTTTCATTTAAAAAAACTATTGTTTTTGAGTAGAAACCCTGCAGATCTCAACTCTTTTTAAAGATTTTCTTTAATTTCAGTAGCGATAGCTGGAAGGTTAACGTCTTTTAAATCACCCTTCATTGTGATTTGGAATCCTTCGACTTGAGTGTAGCGAGGAATGACGTGAACGTGGAAGTGATTAACAGTTTGTCCAGCTGCTTCATAGCAGTTTGTTAAGATATTTATACCTTTAGCGCCAAGTTGTTTTATAGCGACTTGACCAATTCTTTGAGCAAGATCAAATATCTTATGCATAACTGATTTAGGAGAAGCTAAGAAGTTATCGTAATGGTTTTTAGAAATAACTAATGCGTGACCATATGTAGCAGGAGCATTATCTAAAAACGCCATAACTTCATCATCTTCATAGATGACATTACTAGGAATGAAGTGACACGAGATGTTACAAAATACACAATTTTCCTTATATTTTCCCATAATCTTTTACCTCTAATAAATAAAAATAGGAGCTTTTATAAGCTCCTATAATTATATCATTTAATTGATTAGATTAATCATCAATCATCATCATCGAATAAGTCTGGATAATTCTCGAGCATATATTCGTAAATAGATGTATCGTGATATTTGATATTACATTTTTCTAAGTAATGTAAGTAAGCGGTGTTGGTATAAGTATCACCAGTAGCTAAGCTATAACCGATATCGCGAGCGATTTCGAATTTTTCATCAGTGTCATAAGCGCCATCTTCACTAGTAGTAGAAAGTGACATCTTATTTTGGCTTAAGGCATCGATAACTTCGACGATATAGAAGACGGAGTTTTCGGTGTCGTTAATGACGATGGAATCGGTTAAATCACTTGATAAGGAAGTAGAACGTTTTAAGAAGTAACGACCATTAACTAAAGTGATGTAATAGCTTGATGAATCGAATTCATCAGTATCGATAGTAGCTTCAATACCGACATCGTATTGGAATAAGTTATCGGTAACAGCAGCTGGTAAATCTGAGAAACCAGTTCCAGAAGTTCCCCATCCTTCGCCAGTATAGTCTTCACAACGGATTTCGTTGATTTCGAGTTGTAAACCGTGTTGGTAGGTATAAGTATTACTTCCAGTGAAAGTATCCCATTGTTCTTCGCTATCAGCATCGTTACGGTTATTGTTTAACTTAGCGAAATCTTCCATTAAGTTGCCGTATTGAGTGTATTGATAGTAAGTGTGATCTATACCATCGATATATTTTGATGTAGTACTTAATGTTCCGGTAGCAGTACCGTGCGAAGTGACTTTAGTGATTCTAGCTTCATCATACATATTAGCGATATCAGTAGAAGCACTACTAACAGTAATATCATAACCAGTAGTAGCGAAGTTATCATCATAAACGCCTTTCCATAAGTCGCTTAAGACTTCGAAATCGATTGGTTCATAGTTTGCTCTAGTAGTTGCAGTACCATTTTCAATAACGTTGGTAACGAAACTATTGATTAATCTACGAGCGGCGTTAACGTTACTTGAATCGTAAGGAATGCCGATATAGTTGATGTGTCTAGATTGAGTTCTACTTAAGGCACTATATTGGTTATCGTAAATATATTGCGAAACGAGTAAGTTGATCATAATATCAGGAAGGATTTCCTTATTAATATAATCGTTATAGAGCTCAATGTGTAAGACTTGAATGCCACTATTATTATCAGTACCGATAATGGAATCGATATTGTCTGAACTAATAGAGGAATCAAGTAAGATGTGGTTTGTAAATGGGTAAGAAGCTAACTCTTCTGCGGTTAAATCTTCGTAGTCAGTTTCCCATTGAGTTTCATAAATATTGTTAGTTTGACATCCTGGATCGAAGTCGCCGACTTCGTAATTTTCAAAGATCTCTCTGGCATATAAATATTCATAGAAGTAGTTATCGATGACGTAACTTTCGGTGTTAATTTCATCAAAGAGTGTCTCGATAATTTCTTTTTTTATTAAGTTACGAATAACTTCGATTCTATTTTCGATAGTGGAAGTGATGGCGGTTGGTTCAACGCCTTCATTATCTTCATTTAAATCCCAATATGGTTCATGGGCTTGAACGAATTCGAGTTTTTCTGCTTCGGTAGCATCATCATATCCTTCGATAATGATGTTGCCACTTTCGTCCATTGAGAACTCACCAAGTAAGACGTTAGCATATTTTAATAAGATGTAGTCACGAACTTCTTCGCCAGTTGAATCGGTATCGTGAAGTTTTTCATATAAATAAGTTAAGTCATCTTCAGTGAAGACTTGGTCTTCGCTAGTATCATCGATGGTAATATAATCGAAATCTAAATCTGGGTAAATGTCGCAGCTAGCAAGCGTTAAGGTAGCTGCAAGTAAGCCAAGGCTTA
Source organism: uncultured Staphylococcaceae bacterium (assembly GCA_964386745.1). Classification (GTDB taxonomy): domain Bacteria; phylum Bacillota_I; class Bacilli_A; order RFN20; family CAG-826; genus Onthovivens. The sequence continues at coordinate 20,548 of CAYLSZ010000010.1, forward strand.
AAATCTTTTTGCTTTTCATATTCTTTTCAACTCCTTAATTAGCTTTCGTAGTTACAGACTTTGTATAAGTTGCTACTTTCATCGCCCCAACCACTAGAGAAGTTAACGGCACAGGTAATTGGGATAAGTTTAGTTGTTCTAAGTTCAGTTTGGTTAGTGAGATATTCAACGTAATCTTCCCAAGTATCATCGTCAATAGTGTAGCTAGAAGCAGTTTGAGCAATTATACGATTGACGTAGTTATCGACTTTCTCGTTGATATCGACAGTAGTTTCTGTTTCACCATCTGAGAAAGTAACTGTAATTGTACTACCTAAATCAGTAGTAGCTTTAAGCCATGTATAGATTCTTTGATCGTAAGCTTCATCAAAGTCTTTGATGGTATCTTTTAAGTCTTCTGCACGGGATTGATAATCTTCATATGTAGAAACGACGTTATTGATGTAGGTTGTTTTAGCAACTGTTTCACCTTCTGCATTGGTATAAGTTGGAGCATCAGTATTGAGGCCATAACCGCTACCACTAACGCTAATTGGTGCTTCAGCTGCAAAGTATTCAGCTAAAGTAGAAGTATCACCAGTTTCTCCATAGTTTTGTGAATTATCGATGCCACTACGTTCAACAACGATGAAGTGAATTCCTTGATAGTCATCAGTTCCTGCACGGACAACCATGATTGGGTTACCATCTTCGTCGCAGAGGACGGATTTGGTTACAGTTGATGCATTGCCGGAGCTGTCGTAGGTATTGAAGGTTATATCTTTGAAACCAGTTAATGTAATATCATCGATAGCATTACCATTGCTCCACCAACCTTCTTCATCGACATCACTATAAATGGTTTCGCCATTTGTAGCAGTACGAGTGGAACTAACTAATGAGTCAGCATCACTATAACTCCATTGCTCTTTAGTGATGAATGAAACACTATGAGTGTTGAAGTAGGTATTGAAGATGATGTTACGAGGATAGTAAGCAGCATTGCCTTCATTGACTTCTAAGCCAGAACTACTTAAGGTTTGGTTTCTATAGTTATAAAGTTGTTCGACAGCTTCATAAGGAATAAATCCAACGCCTAATTCTTCGAAGAAGTCTTTATTTTCGTCGCCCATATTGAATGGATCGCTATTGGTTTCTAAATAATCTTCAACATCATCATCAGTATTGAATAATGTGTCGTAGATATAAATGCCAAGTTTGAATTCGTCAACGTAACTTGTAGCAATATCCATGATACCTAAGTTACCGAAGTTATCAGCACTATCGGCAGAGTGGTCTTCAGCAACGGTACCGAATGAAGAATCGCTATGAGCGAGTGGATCTAAGACGTTATAGATTTCTTCAGCGTCATCACTAGAGATTTCTGCGTCGTAGATTGTATCGTCTTCAGCATCGAGTTCGACTAAGATGTGGGAAACGTGATATGGTTTACGATTTTCTAAATAACCATTTTCGCCCCAGAAGATGTTGAATTGCTTTTGAAGATCATAATCATCAGCAGAGGTATCTTCTTTCCAATCTTTGAATTCATCGTAGAATTCATCGCCGATGGCATCTTTCATGTTTTCGACTAAGAGTTTGTCCCATAAGGCGTCTTCGTCACGTCTATCTTCTTGTAAATCGCTAAGTTGTTCGTCTAATATTGCTTCCCAAGCATCGCTATAAGATATGGAACTAGAATCAGCATTATCTTCAGCTTCGTCTTTATAGTCTTCGACTTGTTGGTCGGTAAGTCTTTCAAGTTCACGAAGTTGGGTGGATCTTGAATCGTCGCTATAATATTTTTTTAGCATCGCTTCATAAATTATGTCGTATAGTTCACTTGTGCTAGCAGAATCTTCGGTTAAGTATTTGAGCAATAATTCGTTAGTTGTATAATCGACTTGAGTTGATCCATCAGCTGTAGTGTAACTGAGTAAAGTGTACTTTTTGCTAGTTACATCACAAGAGGATAACGAGATACAAGCCGCTGCACTAAGAAATAGCATCAAAGCTTTCCTTGTTTTATTCATTTAATGAATTCCTCCTACAAAAATAAGCTACCATGTGAATAGCTTGTTTAATTTTATACTTTTAGTATAAATTAGACAATAGAAAATTATTGGGGTATTTTGACGTAAATTTTGACCCATTATGAGTGTTGTTTTTGCCTTAAAATTTCCTTTGTATTATGTTTGTTTATCAGTGTGAAAAGATATACAATATTGAACGCGAAAAGGGTGCATTATGAGTAAATTAGTTATCAAAAATCTACATGTAAAAATCGAAAATAAAGAAATTTTAAAAGGGGTTAATCTCGAAATAAATGACCATGAATTAGTAGCTTTACTCGGTCCAAATGGACATGGTAAAACGACCTTACTTCAAGTCATTATGGGAAATCCTCACTACGAAGTCACTGAAGGTGAAATCTGGTTTGATGATAAAAATGTTTTAGAAATGTCGGTTGACGAAAGAAGTAAAGCCGGAATCTTTATGGCGTTTCAAAATCCATATGAAATTCCAGGCGTTATAACAAGTGATTTTTATCGTAGTGCTCTTAATGCTAGAAGTGATTCGAAAGTCAGTTTATATAAATTTTATCGCGAAATAGAACGCGCCTCAAAAGAAGTCAAGATGGATATGGATTTAATTAATCGTCCATTAAACGAAGGCTTTAGTGGTGGCGAAAAGAAACGTAACGAAATTTTACAAATGATTTTACTTAAACCAACCCTTGCTTTACTTGATGAAATTGATAGTGGACTTGATGTCGATGCTATTAATATCGTTAGTGAAGCTATCAATAAAATATTTAAAGAAGGGAAAACTAGTTTTTTAGTTATCTCCCACTATGCAAGATTATTCTCTTTACTTAAACCAACAAGAGCCTTTGTTATGGTTAACGGAAGAATTGTCAAAGAAGGCGATTATTCATTAGTTGAAAAGATTGATGCTGAAGGCTATGAATGGATTGGTAAAGAACTCGGAATATCTATTAAAAAAGAAGAACCTCAAAAGGTAAGTATTGGCGCTTGTGCTACAAAAGAAGTAATTAAAGCAAATGAGAAAAAATAGCGTTGAAAAAAATATAAAAACCGAAGTAGAAAATGGCGATAGAATTAACGCTATTTTTACTAATGAATCGGAAGTTATTTCGGTCAAACAAGGGGAACATAAAGAATACCTTGTGACCGATTTTTCTCATAACGAAATTACTATTAAATTGGATGAAGATAGTTCATTAGATTTAAAAATAGTGAACACGACAGATACAGAAAAAAACCTTAAAATTAAAGGAAAAGCCTGCAGAAACGCCATATTTTCTTCGATTTTGATGGATGTATCTAACCAAAATACAACTATAAATATCGATTTTGATTTAGCTGAAGAAGGTGCTGAAGGCTCATTCAAATACTCATCTTTATCAAAGAAAAATAGTACTAAAACATATGATGTTTCCTTCAATCATTTGAAGGGTTATACAACCTCTAATTTTGAAGGTTATGGAGTGTGCGATAGTGGTGGTGAAATGAATGTATTTGGGATTAGCACCATATACGAAAAAGCTATCAAATCTAACGCAAATCAAAAGGTCAAAGTTATCTTATTTGATGAAACTGCCAAAGTTAAAGCAAGTCCATCATTAAAGATAGATTGTGATGACGTTAAAGCAAGTCACGGATGTGCTATAGGAACTGTCAATAAAGACCATTTATATTATTTATGTAGCCGTGGAATGAGTGAACTTGAAGCTAAAAAACTTATTACTTATGGCTACTTATTACCACTAGCGCAAAAATACGATGAAGATACTAGAAATAGTATTACTGAACAAATTTATTGGAGCATTTAAATGATTGATGTAGAAAAGATTAGAAAAGATTTTCCAATGCTAAGCGGAAAAACGATGCAAGGTCACCCAATGATCTATTTTGATAATGCTTCAACAACCTTTAAACCTATTCAAGTTATCAATGCTTGTAATGAATATTATGTAAATGAAAACGCTAATTCTCATCGTGGAGACTATGATTTAGCCTATACAGTCGATAAAAAAGTCGGTGAAGTTCGTAAAAAAGTCGCTAATTTCATTAATGCTGAGCCTGAAGAAGTTGTTTTTACAAGTGGAACTTCCATGTCTATCAACTTAGTTGCTCATGGCTATGGTCTTAAATATTTAACAAAAGATGATGAGATTTTATTAACTGAAGCCGAACATGCTAGTAATGTTTTGCCTTGGTTTAAGGTTAAAGAAGAGACCGGATGCAAAGTAAACTATATACCTTTAGAAAAAGATGGAAGATTAACTGTCGAATCAGTTAAGAAAGTTATAAATAAGAATACGAAAATAGTTGCGATTGCTCAAATTACGAATGTTTTAGCCTATCTTTGCGATATCAAAGAGATTGCTAAAGTTTGCCATGAACATGGAGCAATTCTTGTAGTTGATGGAGCTCAAAGCGTTCCTCATATTAAAGTTGACGTTAAAGATTTAGATTGCGACTTCTTATCATTCAGTGGACATAAACTTTGTGGTCCAACTGGAATTGGTATCTTATATGGAAAATTTGAGTTACTTCAAAAGACCGATCCATTTATGACGGGTGGAGGAAATAATGCCAGATTTGATATGTGTGGCAATGTTTTGTTCCTTCAACCACCAGAAAAATTTGAAGCCGGAACTTTAAATCTTGATGGTATTTATGGACTAGGAGCAGCTATAGATTATCTTAATTCTATCGGCATGGATAACATCCAAGAGTATGAAGCTGAACTTAGAAAATATGCTATTTCTAGACTAAAAACCCTGCAGAACCTCACTATTTTTAACGAAAACGCAGAAGGAAGTATTATCACATTAAACGTAAATAATGTTTTCGCTCAAGATGAAGCAAGCTATCTAAATAGTAAAGGAATCTGTGTTAGAAGCGGTGAACATTGTGCAAAAATTTTGCATGACTTTTTAAAGACAATAGCGACTATTCGTATTAGTTTTTATTTTTATAACACCAAAGAAGAAATCGATACTTTAATCGAAGCACTTAAGGGTGGGGAGAATTTTTTAGATGCCTTTTTCAATTAGTCCAGAAATGATGCGTTCGATTATTATGGACCACTATTCGAGTCCTAATAATAAAGAAACTCCAGCCAACGCAAGTGAATACGACCATATTCGTATGGATTCGACAAGTTGTATTGACGATATAACTATCTATTTAAAGAAAAAAGACGACAAAATTGAAGACGTTAAATTTGATGGCGTCGCTTGTACAATTTGCACTTCAAGCACCGATATTATGTGTGACTTAATGAAGGGAAAATCGACTGAAGAAGCTCATAAAATTATCGAAAACTATCTCGATATGATTTATGAAAAAGAATATGACGAAGAATTACTTGAAGAAGCTATAGCTTTTAAAAATACATATAAACAAGCCGCACGTATTAAATGCGCTACGCTTGGATGGAATGGTTTAGTTAAACTATTAAATGGCGAAAAAGATGAGTAATAAGAAAGATTTTTTAGAACAAGAATATAAATACGACTTTAAAGATGACGTTAAAGAAATTTTTAACACGGGTAAAGGGTTAAATGAAGATGTCGTTAGAACCATTTCAAAGGCTAAAAATGAACCTGAATGGATGCTCGAACTTCGTCTTAGAGCTTATAACGCATTTTTAAAGAAGCCATTTCCTAATTTTGGGCCTGATGTAACTGGTTTAGATTTCGATAGTTATACTTATTTCACTCGTTATACTAAAGGCGAACAAAGTTCATGGGATGAAGTACCTGAAACGATTAAAAATACGTTTAAAAAATTAGGTATCCCTGAAGCAGAACAAAAATATCTTTCGGGTGCAGCCACTCAATATGAATCTGAAATGGTTTATCACAATATGCTCGATGAAGTTAAAGAAAAAGGTGTTATTTTTCTTTCAACCGATATGGCATTACAACTATATCCAGATTTAGTTAAAAAATATTTTGGTACAGTCGTTCCTTTTGGGGATAATAAATTTAGTGCTTTGAATACCGCTGTTTGGAGTGGAGGAAGTTTTATTTATGTGCCAAAAAACGTACATTTAAATAAACCTCTACAATCCTATTTTAGAATTAATAATGAAAAAACAGGTCAATTTGAAAGAACGCTTATTATAGTTGATGAAGGAGCTGATGTTCACTATGTCGAAGGTTGTACAGCTCCAATATACTCAAAAGAATCACTTCATGCTGCAGTAGTTGAAATTATTGTTCATAAAAATGCGCATTGTAGATATTCGACTATTCAAAACTGGTCGAATAATATTGTTAACTTAGTTACAAAACGCGCTGCCGTATATGAAGGCGGAACGATGGAATGGATCGATGGAAATATTGGTTCACAAGTTAATATGAAATATCCTGCATGTATTTTAAAAGAACCATTTGCAAAGGGTATTTGTATTTCTATAGCTGTTGCTAGTGAAGGACAATATCAAGATGCGGGTGCAAGAATGATTCATGAAGCACCAAATACTTCGAGTTCAATTATTTCTAAAACCGTTGTTAGAAAAGGCGGAGTTTCTAACTATAGAGGAACCGTTAGAATCAAAAAAGAAGCCGAAAATTCAAGATCGCACGTCGAATGCGATACTTTGATTTTGGATGATATATCAAAAAGCGATACAGTACCTCATAATGAATGTTTGAATAACTCTTCATTTTTAGAACATGAGGCTACAGTAAGTAAAATTGATGAAGATCAATTATTCTATTTAATGAGTAGAGGTATATCTAAATCAGATGCTACTCAAATGATAGTTATGGGCTTTATTGAACCATTCTCAAGAGAACTTCCAATGGAATATGCTGTCGAGTTAAATCAATTGATCAAACTCGACATGGAGGGAAGTGTTGGATAATTTTGATGTAATCGTTGTCGGTGGCGGACATGCTGGAGTTGAAGCGTGTTATGCCGCATCTAGACGTGGTTATAAAACGCTTTTAATAACCCTTAATTTTAAGATGGTTGCAAATATGCCTTGCAACCCTTCAATTGGAGGAAGTGCTAAAGGCATAGTTGTTAGAGAGATTGATGCTCTTGGTGGAATTATGGGAAAAGGAGCTGATCACGAGTATTTGCAAATGAAGATGCTCAACACTAAAAAAGGTCCTGGCGTCCAATGTTTAAGAGCTCAAGTTGATAAATTGCGTTACCCACATTTCATTCAAGAAACCTTAAAAAAACAAAAGAATTTAACTATCCTTGAAGACCAAGTTATTGAGATTTTAACTGAAGAAAACGCCGTAATTGGCGTAAAAACCCTGCAGAACTCAACTATTTTTTCAAAAACTGTTATTTTAGCAACAGGTACTTATATGGATTCAGAGATCCTTGTAGGACATGAAAAATGGTCAGGTGGACCTGATGGAGAAAAGCCTGCAATTGGCATTAGCGATAGTTTAAGAAAGCTCGGAATCAAGCTTATTAGACTTAAAACAGGCACCCCTCAAAGGATTGCAAAAGAGTCGATAGATTTTTCAAAAACGACTATTCAATATGGAAATACTGATGATGAAGGCTTCTCTTATGAAAGCCAAGATTTCATACCTATAGAAGAACAAATTCCTTGTTGGTTAATCTATACAACCCCAAAAACACACGAAATAATCAATAAAAATTTAACTAAATCCGCTATGTATGGCGGCCTTGTTAAGGGTGTTGGACCAAGATATTGCCCATCAATTGAAGATAAAATCGTAAGATTTAGCGACAAACCACGTCATCAACTCTTTTTAGAGCCTGAAAGTTACGATACAAACTCGATTTATTTGCAAGGTTTTTCAACTTCGATGCCTAAAGACATTCAAGAAGAGATGGTTCACTCTCTTCCAGGCTTAGAAAATGCAAAAATTTTAAAATATGCCTACGCAATTGAATATGATGCGTTGGATCCTACCCAATTTGATACATCTTTAATGGTTAAAAAGCGGAAAGGTCTCTTTATTGCTGGCCAAATTTGTGGAACAAGTGGCTATGAAGAGGCTGCTGGACTAGGAATTATGGCTGGAATTAATGCTGTTCAATACATTAAAGGCGAAGAACCATTTGTTTTAAGACGTGATGAAGCTTATATCGGAGTTATGATTGATGATCTTATTACAAAAGGTACTGATGAACCTTATAGATTACTATCAAGTCGCGCTGAACATAGACTTTTACTTAGACATGATAATGCTGACTTAAGACTTACTGATTATGGATATAAATACGGTTTAATCTCAAAATCGAGATACGACAAATTCTGCAAAAAAAGAAAAAATATCCAAGATCTGCAGGGTTTTCTTGAAAAAAACCACTTTGGAGAGAAGAGTTCAGTCAATGAATATCTTAATGCTTTAGGGTATGCAAGCCTTACAAATGGCTGTACTTATAAAGAAGTTTTAAAACGAAATGGTGTCGAATATCACGAACTTAAAAAGTATATGGATGTTCCTAAAGAACTCGAATTAGATGCTATTGGGGAAAGACAACTTTCAATTATGGTTAAATATGAAGGCTATATCGAAAATGAAAAACGCCTCGCTGAAAAGAACCAAAAACTTGAAAACGTATTGCTTCCTCAAAATTTTGATTATTCAAAACTCGATGGTTTAGCTTTAGAAGCTCGACAAAAATTTAATAAGATTCAACCTAAAAATATAGGTCAAGCTAGCCGTATTAGTGGGGTTAATCCAAGCGATATAAACTCATTAATTCTTCATTTAAGAAAAGGTGATTTGAAATGATTAGAGATTACTTTTCTTATTTAGATGAACTTAGTATCGATAAAGAAAGTTTATATAAACTCGAGATTTTTGCTAACTTTGTTTTAGAAGAAAACGAGAAATATAACCTTACAGCTATTATTAATGAGGAAGAATTTGTTATAAAACATTTTTATGATTGCCTAGTTTTAAAGAAATTCTTTAATCTTGACGGTTTAAGCGTGATGGATGTTGGTAGTGGCGCCGGTTTTCCTGGAATTCCGCTAGCTATAGTTAATAAAAACACGACTTTTTATTTAGTCGAATCTAATAAAAAGAAGTGCGATTTCCTTGAAAAAGTTAAAGAAAAACTCAATTTAGATAACGTTATAGTTTTAAATAAACGCGCTGAAGAACTTGATGATAAATATAGAAATTATTTTGATGTCGTGACTTCTAGAGCAGTCGCAGCACTCAATATTTTATTAGAATTATCTGCTCCATTTGTTAAAAAGGACGGTAAACTAATCCTATACAAAGGCGTTAATTATCAAAAAGAAATAGAAGAAGCTGCAAACGCTATCAAATTATTAAAACTCAAAAAACCTCAGATTTATTCGTATAAAATTGCTCTATCTTTACAAGATAGAGTAATTTTGGTTTTGGAAAAAGGTGGCAATATAGATAAAATATACCCACGTAGATTTTCTATTATTAGTAAAAAACCTTTGTAATATGTCAAAAGTAATTGCAATTTGTAATCAAAAAGGTGGCGTTGGTAAGACGACGACCGCTATAAATCTAGGAGCTTCGCTAGCTAAAAATGGCCGAAGTGTTTTATTAATAGATTTAGATCCACAAGGCAATTCGGCTAGAGGTTTAGGTATCGATATATCGATGGTTTCAAAGACTATTTTTGACGCTTTAATCCTTCATGTTGATATAAATAAAACTATAAAGAAAACCATGATGAAGGGGTTAGATGTAATTCCTGCTAACGTAAAACTTTCTAATTTAGAAAGCGAAATATCAAACATTACTAAAAAACCTTTCTCAGTTTTAAAAGATGCTATTAAGAAAATTAAAGGAAGTTACGACTATATTATTATAGATTGCCCACCTTCGTTAGGTTTATTATCGCTTAATGCGTTAGTGGGTTGTGATAGCGTTCTTATTCCTATTCAATGCGAATATTTTGCGCTTGAAGGACTTGCTCAAGTCTTAGGAACGATCAAAAACGTACAAGAAAACTATAATCATGGACTCGAAATTGAAGGATTTTTACTCACAATGTATGAATCAAAATCGAGTTTAGCTAAAGAAGTTATTGAACAAGTCAAAATGTATTTCTTAGAAAATACTTACCACACAATTATTCCTCGTAATTTAAGTATTAGCGAAGCGAGTGCTAAAGGAATGCCAGTATTGCTATATCGACCAAATAGTTCAGGAGCGGTAGCCTATAATCAACTTGCTAGAGAAGTATTATTAAATGAGTAAAGAAAAGATTATTAATACGAATTTAAGAGATTTAATCGAAAAATCGTGGAGCACAGATGTCATTCCAACGATTGAGCAAAACTTTGCTAAAGAATCGATTAAATATATTGATGTTGATTTAATTGACGATAGCCAATTTATAAAATCTGCTCGTATTAGTGAGCATAATGTTAAAGAAATTGAAGAAAATATAAAAGGAAATGGACTTAAAAGACCATTACTTGTTAGACCTATAAAAAATAGATATGAAATAGTCATTGGTAGACGTATTTTTGTTGCCTGCCGACTATTAAAAATGGAGCAAATTCCAGTCGTCGTTCAAAATTATAACGATGAAGAAACGCTATTAATTTTACTTGCTGATACGCTTGAACAACGTTCATCGAATATTATCGAAGTTGCTTATATCATGAAGAATTTGAGCACGAAGTTTAATTATAAAAACGTTGATTTAGCTCGATTAATTAAAAAGTCAAAAGCGCAAGTAAGCAATATATTAAAGTTATTATCTCTACCAAAAGAAATTTTAAGAGATATAGTTAATAGTAAATTGTCTTATGGTCATGCCAAAGCGATTTCGCGTTTATCTCTTGAAGATGCTTTAATAGCTAGAAAAGAAATTTATGCTAATGGCTTTACCGTTAGAGAAACTGAAGCTTACGTTCAAAATTTATTAAAAAAAGTGGAGATCTGCAGGGTTTTTACTCGAAAAACCGGGATTTATATCAAATTGGATGACGAGAAAAAGGTTAAAAAAATCCTTCCAGAGATAGAAAAACTTGTAAAAGATTTAGAAAGCGACTAATATTATTTTTGCTTCAGGGGTAGGAGAATTTCCTCGCTGGCGGTATACTCCGCAAACCTACGATAAGGGTAGGTTGAACTAGTGTAATTCTAGTAGCAACAGTATAGTCTGGATGGAAGAAGCTATTCAAACTTCGTCTTTTAGGTCCTGAAGCGAGGACCTTTTTGTTTGTATGAAAAAGTTATTATCGTTAAGAAATATTTCTGCGATTGCTATTTTTACTGCTTTGGCAGTCATTTTATATTGCGTGCCTGGACTACAATTTCAACTTCCATTTACGCCTTCATTTTTAAAGATTCATCTTGAAGAAATTCCTATCTTAATCTCATCTTTTGCATATGGTCCATTTGTCGGTTTTTGTGTGTTGTTTTTAAAGACTTTAATCAAACTTCCAATGGATTTAGATAACCTCATGATTGGGGCATTGGCTGATTTTGTATATGGATTATTTTTAGTTATACCTGCTTCGTTAATTTATAAAAAAATGCATAACTTCAAAGGCGCGATGATCGGTTTAGGGGTTGGACTTGTTAGTAACCTCTTAGTCTCATGCGTAGTTGGGCTATATACCGTTTTCCCTTTATATCGATATGTATATGGAGACACGGTTTTAGCTATGTTTAATGCGATCGATAGCAGCATCGAAAGTCTATATGATCCGAAAATTATGTATGAGTTCCTACTTCCTTTCAACCTTATAAAAGACGCAATCGTTATACTAGCAACTTTGGTTTGTTATAAACCTCTTAAAGCGATTATTAATAGAAATGGACACTATAAAAAAATTCAAGAAAAGTCTCATGATGAAGAAACAAACTATTTAGATAATCAACCTATTAATGAGGACAATATAGAAAGTAAAATTGACAAATAAAAACTCGGCAATGCCGAGTTTTTTCTTAAATTACTTATTTACTAATAGCACCTGCTGGGCAAGTAGCGATAGCTTCATCAGCTTCAGCTTCTTCGAGTTCGCCGGTAACTTTGGCTTTACCTTCATCATCGAAGTCAAAGGCTTGAGCAAATGAACTGACACAAAGGCCACATCCGATACAAGTTTCGCTATCAACTTTAACTTTCATTTAATATTCCTCCAACTACTAAAAATTATAGTAATTTGACTAATTTTTGTAAATGTTTATTGAGTGACTTTATGGTAAAATAACTCTCGATGAAAAGAAACGAGTCGACTAGAAAAGAGAAGTATAAAGAATATCGCGATTCCATTATTCAAGAAGGCGATATCGATGAATCAACCTCTGATATTACTATCGAAGAAAAACCTAAACTCAACTCTTTGATCATCGAATTTAAAAAGAAAAGAGTTAGAAAACTCACAGCTTACTATATTTTCATCACTATACTCCCGTCTTTAGACTTTTAACACCTTAAAGTTTGGGAGTTGACATAAAAATTT
>CAYLSZ010000011.1:0-30510 GCA_964386745.1 uncultured Staphylococcaceae bacterium
CTTGTCACCTCTATAATGAGGATGATTATTTAGAGATTGTAGACGATCTAAAACGCAAAAATATCATTAAATTGCGTCTTAAAAATGTGCCTAAAATTTTAAAAAACCCTGCTAAACCTTACTATTTTTTCTATAATTCGGTTAAGATAGGGTTTGGAAAAAACGCTAAACAAAATAATGAATTGACATTCAATATCGCAAAAAAAATTGACAAATTTATCCATATTTTAAACTATTCTGGATCACACGTCGTTATCTTTGATAACGACCCTAGCGACGACGTAATTTCTTTCGCCTTAGAAGTCTGTTTATATCTAGCAAATAAGTCTGATGGCGATATTATTTATACCGATATTGCTAACGTAAAAAAGAGTCCTATTTTAGGAAAAGTTAATCTATTAAAGTACGAAACTTATCATTTAAATACGCTCACCCATAATGTAAGTGAATACGTAAAGCGCGCTAGTCGTTTTTAGTTTCAACAAATAAAAAATCGCTGCCTTTTATTTCTTCATGCGTTGCTAAAGAAAAATATTTTCTTTGTCTTAAAGCTTCATAAACTATAATAGCCACGCTATTTGATAAATTTAAACTTCGTGCACAAGCAACCATTGGAATACGAATCGTTTTTTCGTAATACTTCTTTAGTATTTCATGAGGAATTCCAGTCGATTCTCTTCCAAACATGAAAAATATGTCTTCTACAACATTTGAATAATCGTTTTCTGAATAAATGTTTTTGCTATATCTAGTCACGTAATAGATGTTTTTATCGCCGTATCTATTATAAAAATCATCAATATTATCTATATATTCGTAATCTAGCTCATCAATATAGTCCATTCCAGCTCTTTTTAGCTCTTTATTATCAAAATCAAATGTCAAAGGACCAATAATTATTAATTTTGCATCAGTTGCTAAGGCTGTACGCATAATATTTCCAACATTTGAAGGTTTTTCAGGGCGATACAAGACAATGTTAATCATGCCAAAATCTTATCACAAAGCAGTCCAAATGTTGTATGATATTTCTACTTTATGAAACAAGCCACAAAATCTCTTTTTGAAAACGCATTAAATAAACACGTTCGATCGCTCCACAAGATCGAAGAGGGCTTTTGTAATGATAATTATTTAGTAAATAATGCATACGTAATGCGTATTCCTAGAGATAATCCTGATGAAACCACGCTTCCTTATAAAGATGAACTTGAAATATATAGCGTCACTACTCCTTTAAAAATAAGCGAGACCGTTGTTTATTTTGATGTAAATAGTGGGGTTAAAATATCAAAATTTATTCATAAATCGCATACATATCGCAATACTCCTACTAACGAAGAGATTACTTATGTCGCTAAAGCGTTGAAGAAATTACATGGAGCCGAAATTAAAACCACTGCGAAATACGACATGTTTGGCAAATTAAAAGCATACAAAAACGCTCTCTTAGGAGAAACAAATCTAGATTCAAAGATTGAAAACAAGATTATAAAAGAGGTAGAAAAGATATTTGATAAGGATCCATTAGTTCTTTGTCATAATGATCTCGTTCATAATAATCTTTTATTCCTTGATAAAGGCGTAAAGATTATCGATTGGGAATATGCCGGGCTTAATAATCTATATTTTGACCTAGCTAGTTTTATAAGTGAAAACGATTTAAGTGATGAACAAGCTGAATTTTTCTTATCTAAATATTTCGGTTCTAAACTCAATTTAAAGAAACGTAAAAAGGTCGAAATCTTTTATAACTTTTTAGACGTTTTATTCTATTATTGGGGTCTATATATGTATAAAAGACGCGGCGATAAAGTATACGAAAACGTCGCAAAACATAAATTAGAAAGATTAAATAACCTAAAATAAAAGAAGCTAGAAAGCTTCTTTTTTTAAAAATTTTAGTGGAGATCTGCAGGTTTTTTCTAAAAAACCGAGGTTTTTTATTTCTTTTTAGCTTTCTTATAAGCTTCAATACTTTCTGCAATAATCTTCTTAGCATCTTCGCATCCTTTAGGATTGCCGATGTTGGTATTCTTATTTTCTAAAGCCTTATAAACAGTAAAGAAATGCTTAATTTCATCACTAAGGTGAGCAGGTAATTCACTAATATCGTTATAGATATTATAGAAAGGATCGGTTAAACAAACGGCTAAAATCTTATAGTCACGTTCGCCATCATCGACCATTTCAAGTACGCCAATAGGACGACATTCAACGCTTGCTAAAGGTAAAATTGGTTCGCTAGAGATAATCAAAACATCTAAAGGGTCGCCATCATCACTAAGCGTTAAAGGAATAAATCCATAGTTATGAGGATAGTGAGTTGAAGTATATAAAATACGATCTAAGCGAAGAAAACCAGTTTCGACGTCGTATTCGTACTTATTCTTACTACCTTTTTGAATTTCAACAACAGCAGTAAATCTTTCAGGGGATAGTTCTTTACTTTTAAAGGATTCTAAAAATTCTTTATTCATACTTTTTTCTCTCTTACAAATTTATCAAATTCTAAACACTCCTCTAGAGTATCAAATTTAGCCATATAATAATAGTCACCCATAGCACTTCTAAGGGCGTTAGGGAATTTACCATCCATAGTTATCTTGTTCCAATATTTTCCAGTAATTTCATCGTGTTCATGGACATAAGCAACGTTTTCTCTTCTACTACTAGAAACTGCATAATACTTTTTATCGCCAGGAACTTGTCGATTTTCATCGTAAGTTACGGAATCCGCATAGATTTCATAAACGCTAATACTATTTGCGTAGTCGATTAAGTCAGGAGTAAATGCTCCAGCAGGACGCATATTAGTTTCTAAAGGAATATATGTTCCTTTTTTACCAAGATATGGATGATCTTCATTCAAACGGAAAAATTCGATATGGAAAAATCTATTTTTGACATTAAAAGCTTTAACAACTTTGCGACCCTTTTGTTCAAGTTTTGGATCGACTTCAGGAACGCAATAATACATATCGTCTAGATTATTATTAACAATATCCGCAACATTTTCAGGGAAAATATTGCTCGCTTGGAAAATAACTTCAGCTTTCGAATTAGTTATTCCATCATAACTTACGATCGTTCCATTAACGAATTCTTCGATGATATATTGTTGATTTGGAGCCTTTCTTTCGTAGAAAACTTCAATATCGTGTTCGTCATTCATCTTATAAGTATCAGCTGCGCCAACTCCATCATCTGGTTTAGCAAAAATTGGAAAACCTACTAGTTCAGCAAACTTTTTAGTTTCTTCGACTGTACTTGATAAGGTATATCTAGCGCATTTTATACGAGCTTTTTTAAAAATCTCTTTTTGTTTAGATTTATGTCGATAAAAAGCGACTTCTTCAGGCATTGCGCCACTCGTTATACCAAATTCTTTACGTAATATAGCGTCTTTTTCTAACCAATATTCGTTATTCGATTCTAAAAAATCAATGTGACCGTATTTACTAACAAAATATTGAACTGCATGTCTCTCATTTTCAAAATTATCCATAAAAGAGCAGCAATAATATTCCGTTAAGGCATACTTACATTGATCTGGTATTTCATGATATGGTGCATCGCCTATTCCTAATACGTTATAGCCATGACTTTTTAAGGCTAAGCAGAATTTCCAATAATTTTCAGGAAAGTGAGGCGAGATAAATATAAAATTTTTCATTTTACGATTTCTCCCTTCGTTGAATGACTAACTTAATTATATATTAAGTTAGAAATAAATGGGGTTAAAATCTCTGGCAATAAGCCCTTAAAAGGCGTCATCTTTAAAATCAAACTTCAAATATGGTAAAATACACACATAAAAATTAGAAACAAAAGGAGGAAGAAATGAGTTTTAGACTTATTATAAATAATCAAGAATCTACCTACGAAAATAAAGTAAAACTACTCGATCTCACTAACGGCGATAAATCTATAATCTGTGCTCGCGTCAATAATTTAATACGCGATTTAAACTTCGAAGTAAGCTATGATGCGACCGTCGAATTTTTAACTTTAACCAATCATAGTGCCGTTACGGTTTATGAAACAAGTTTACGTTATTTATTCTGTATGGCAGCATTTTTACTTTATCCAAACTTAAAATTTAAACTCACTTATAGCATCAACCGTTCGATTATGGCGCAAGTTTTAGGAAAAAATAAAACTATTAACGTCAATATGGTCAACGCTATAAACGATAAAATGCACGAACTCGTCGAAAAAGATCTTCCATTTGAAAGACTTATCGTCGATTTACAAACTGCTTTAAAATATTACAAAAAATTTGAAATGGATGATAAAGCCAAGATTTTAAAATATCGTCCTGAAAAAATGGTCCACTTCTATAAATGTGAAAATTATTATAACTACCTTTTCGGACGTATGGTTCCTTCGACAGGATACTTAAAAGATTTCGAAGTAAGAGTTTATTCTCCAGGTATGTTAATTTCTTATCCAAGAAGTGAACTTGGTGGAAAAGTTCCTACTTATAAAGATGAACCTACATTTGCTAGCGCCTTGCTCGATGCTCAATATTGGGGCCATCTCGTCAATTTAGATAGCGTTATTAAAATTAATGACTCTATTAAAAATAGAGAAGCTGTTGAAACAATCAACCTTTGTGAAAATAAACACAATAGAATGCTATGTGAATTAGGTGAAAGAATCGAAAGTCGAATCGATAATATTCGTGTCATTTGTATCGCCGGTCCTTCTAGTAGCGGAAAAACTACTTTCAGCGACCGCTTAGTAATGGAACTTGAATCAAGAGGTATCCATCCATATCGTATTTCAATCGATGACTACTATAAACCACGCGAGGAAGTTCCTCTAGATGAAGATGGAAATCGCGATTTCGAAGCTTTAGAAGCATTAGATATTGCTCAATTCAATGAAGATATGATTAATCTTCTTCAAGGAAAAACGGTTACTTTACCAGTATTTGATTTTAAATTAAATGCTAGAAAGAAAGGCCGTACCTTAAAAATTGGTGAAAAAGACCCTCTAGTCATCGAAGGTATCCACGCCTTAAACGAAAAACTTACTTCGCTTATTCCAAAATATCTCAAATTCAAAATTTATATTTCGCCACAAGCTCAAATCAATATCGATAGAGAAAATCCAATTTCAATTACCGATATTCGTTTACTTAGAAGAATGGTCCGTGACTATAAATATCGTAATTCTTCAGCTGAAGAAACCTTCTCAATGTGGCCAAGCGTTAGAAAAGGCGAATTTAAATGGATTTATGCCACTCAAGAAGACGCCGACTACGTATTCGATAGTTTCTTAAACTACGAACTTTGCGTTTTAAGAAAATATGCGTTACCATTGTTACAGGCAATCCCTAGAGACAGTGAATATTTCTTAACTGCTGAAAGACTTACACGTCTATTAAAATACTTTAAAGATATCGATGATAAGTGGGTTCCATGCAATTCCTTACTTAGAGAATTCATTGGACAAAGCTGTTATCGAGACGGGAAAACCGCAAAATAGTTGCCCTCCTTTGCGATTACAAGTGAAAACGCCGACACCTCCTTGTCGGCGTTTTCTTTTTGTATGTTTATTGCAATTTTTATAAAACTGGTTCGATATAGAAACTAAATTTATATGGTTTTTTAGCACTTAAACGATATTGTTTATGAACTTTTGCACCCCACGAATCATCTCCTCCGACTCCACGAGTAAAACCAGAAATAGTGAGATAATTATGATAATTTTCACCCAATTCATAGGAATGATCGGCGTTTTCTATAACGTAGTCATCATATGGAAGAAACTTGAATTGGAATAGATTTTTGTTATAAGCGAATTTAAGTTTTGAATTATTCCCTTCAAGAATAACTTCGCGAGTATTCATGTGATTGCCACATTCTTGAGGTTTAATATAGTCGACATATTCATCTATTGGAGTCGATTTATATAAACCAGATTTGCTACCTTCAAAGCGATCAACATAGTTATCATTTGGACCGAGTCCATAATATGAGAATTTGTTGATAGTTTTAGGCATAGCAAACTTGATACCCATTTGAGCAAGTTCTTTTACGCTTCTAAAATAATGCGATTCGACCGACACTTTAATTGTTCCATTTTTCAAAACATCATAAATTACATCTATTGTATCGAGTTTATTAATGCTCATCAAATATTTATATTTAAGTCGAACACTATTTTTCTTAATCTTATAATTAATTAACATTCCTAGCGTCGCGTAGTATTTTGAATCGGTTAGTAAAGCTGGATTTCTATAAATGAATAGATTGCCCCTATCGTTACTGGTAGTTGGTCTAAAGATAGTTGGCGCGGCTGCTCTATATAAATATTCTTCGCCTTTAACTTTAATAGAAACTAGTCCAGGCATGTTGTAGCTATAAGTTGATAAGGAGAATAAATATTCAAATCCGTCGCCTTTAACGCCAATATTGTGACGACCTTCAAACACCTTTATATTTGCATCCTTTTCATCGACTTTAGCCTTGCCAATTTGAACAATCTTTTCTTTATAAGCGACTTCTTCATCTTCATTAAAAAACCCTGTTTTTTGATTAAAAACCCCGCAGATCTCAACTAAAATTTCAGAATTTGGATATTTCGCAAAGTCGATTGGAATATTTAAAATGCCCCAATCTTGAGGTTTTACATCGAGTATTCTTTCGTTTTCAAAGACTTCTTCTCTATCAATATAAACTTTATATTTGAAGGTAATATTTTTAAGATTTATGAACATAAATTCATTTTTAACAATGATCTTTGTGCCCATAATATCGATATCGATTGGTGAATAATAATATTTCATCGCGATAGCTTTGCTCGATTTATGAGCGCGTTCACGATCAGCAAAAATTACGCCATCACAACAAAAATCAGCATCGTTTGGTTTATCTAAAGCATCGCCACCATAACTTAAAGTTTTTATACCGGCTTCATTTTCGAAATATAAGGCTTGGTCGATATAATCCCAAATAAATCCTCCCTGGAAGTTCTCATATTTACGCGTTAAAGCGATGTATTCATCGAGATTACCTAAAGAATTACCCATTGCGTGAGCGTATTCACAAAGAATATATGGTTTATTTATCTTTCCTTTTTTGATTTTCTTTTCGATTTGCTTTGGAGTCGTATACATTTCAGAATGTACATCGCTCGCATCTTTATATGTTTCATCATAATAAAGATTTTCATAGTGGACTAAGGCATCTACATCGAGTCTATTGAGTGCTTCTTTCATTTTTATGAAAACTTCGGCACTTCCGGACTCATTTCCTAAACTCCACATGAAAATACATGGATGATTTTTATCTCTAAGATAGGTTCTAATCATCTTGGCGATGCATAATTCATAATAATCTTGGCTTGTTACCAATAAATTATTGATATTATCGTGCTTTTTATTGTAATAACTCATAGTGGCATGAGTTTCTAAACACACTTCATCCATAACATAGAAGCCATATTGATCGCATAATTCATAAAAATATGGATGATTTGGATAGTGTGAGGTTCTAATCGAATTAACGTTATGTTCTTTTAAGAATTTTGCGTCGAATTCCATATCTTGCGCGGTTACATTTCTGCCTCTATATGGATTCCATTCGTGACGATTAATACCTCTAAGAATCATTCTAGCGTCATTAAATAAAAGGGTTTCCTCTTTAATTTCAACTTTTCTATAACCGTAATTTTCTCTAATGATTTCAACTAAATCATCGTCATCATAGACTTCAATTTCGAGTGTGTAAAGGTTAGGAAGCTCAGCGCTCCATAACTCAGGTTTACTAATTTGAAATTTGGTATTTAAGCTATTTGAAGTTACTTCTTTAATCACTTCTCCATTATAAAAAACTCTAAAATTGAACCAAAAACCCTGCAGATCTCCACTTAATTTTACGAAAGTCGTTCCATCATTATTAGTTTGAATATGAATATCTTCGACGTGTCTTTGAGGATATTCATATAAACTTACATCTCTAAATATTCCACTAAATCTATAAAAATCTTGGTTTAATAAATAGCTTGAGGCGCTATATTTAAAGACTAATGCTCCGATTCTATTTTTACCAAGTTCGAGTAAATTAGTAATGTCAAATTCGCTATCTAAATATAAATTTTCACTATAGCCAACAAACTCGCCATTAACATATAAAAATAATCCAGACTCAAAGCCTTTAAAGTTGATGATATATTTATTTCCAACTCTATCAATATCGATATCTTTAACATATAAAGTGACAGGATTATCGATACTTAAATGTTCGCCAAACTTATTCGAAATTTTTCCATCGAATGGATATTGGCAATTCGTATATTGAGGTTTATCAAAGCCTTGCAATTGATCGCTTAAAGGTACTTCTATATCTTGAAGGTTATCAATTTCTCTATTAGTTGATAAATATTCTAAGATATTAACGTCGAATTTATCTAAATGGATGCCTTTCCAAGTGCCATTAAGTAATCTTTCATTGGTTTTACTATTTTCATAGTCTTCTTTAGTTAAATAGGTTTTGAATGTTGAATGTTGTTTTAATAAATTAATTTCATATCGTTTAGGGTCAAATAATACTTCAAAAAAATTCATATTCGCTCCTTTAAAATGCGTAAGTATATTTTAGATTATTAGAGGCAATAATTAAACATAATTAAACCAAATCTATATAAAATAACGAATTTAATATTAATAAGTTTTGTTTGACTGGTTCTATATTTTCTATAAACACGATTAATAAATGTAGAAAATATTTTGCAAACTCCTTCTATTTCAAACGTACTTGTAAGTGAGGAGGTTAAAAATGAACAAATTAGTAGAAAAGATTTTAAAAGTGAGGATTTATCCAACGGAGAGCGAGCAAAAAGCCCTTAAGGAATGTTTTGAGATTTATCATACGGCCAAAAAATACGTCTTAAAGAAACTCAAATCCTACAAAATGGAAGGAAAATTCAAGTCATCGAGCGATATTAAGCTCAATATTGATGTTTATGGCGAGGAAATTATTAAAAACATCAATAAATATCCAGTCGAGATTATTGAACAGATATTCCAAGAAAAGAATTTTCCTAAGGATTCGTTTGTTTCAAAACTCAAGAACGATTATATCGAATCTAAATTAGTAGGCGAGTTTGCTTTAACTAGAAAGAGTTCTTCTATTGTAAAAGAAGGCAACGATTTTTATTTAGAAGCCGAAAATATTGGTAAATTTAAGCTCCACACTCGGGATAATCTTTTAGGAAGGATGAAAAGAGTCAAATTTAGTCATATTGGCGAGAAATATTATGTAACTTTTACTCTTGAGGTTTATAAAGAGATTAATAATAAAGCGACTTATCAGCCTATAGGAATTAGTTTTAGTAATGACAACTTCATCACATTATCAAACGGATTAGACATCATTATTCCTTATCAACTCAAAATTGATTATGACCGTTATATTAAATTAAAGAAAAAGATTCAGGATCCTTATTTATTAATGAATAAGAAAGAGCGACTTTTATATCGACTTAAAGAACTTGAACATAAAGTAAATACAGGCGTAAATGAATATTTAACCAAAGTTGCTAAAATCATCTGTCAGCACTATAGCGATATAGGAATTAAAGCCTTCACAAGCGATAACTTTAGCTCGAAATACGCTTTGTATAATAAGTTTATGAAGAAACTATCCATTGAAGCGAACACTGAAGGAGCAAATGTATTCAAAGTTTATCGAAATATGTTTGACAGAGTCGGTATTACAGCCACTTCGCTTCCTTTATTTAGCGCACAAAAGATCGAACATTATATGAACATAACAAAAAATCAGGCTCAAGTTCGTCTATTTTTGACAACCGAGAGCCTGATTACTAGTTTAAATATGAATGATATTGAATATACGCTTTCTAGCGACTTATCAACTACTCCTCCAATTGATGATCGTTTAGTAGCAAACTATCACCGCGTTTGAGATTATTAGTCAGTCAGCGTAAACTTCTTTTTCTAATTCGACTAGTTCTTTGACAAGTGGTTTTACAACCTTTTTGATATTACCTTCTTCGAATGGATTTCTTAACTTAGCTTTTTCAAGTAAGGATAAGAATGGTAATGTTCCACCGAGTTTGAGTAATTTAATATATTTTTTAAATGCTTTATTCCAATCTTTATTCATTTCAACTTTGAATTGGAAAGCAATTACTTGAGCTAAGGTGTAATCGATGTAATAGAATGGACTATTGAAGATATGGCCTTGTCTTACCCATAATCCTCCATTTTCGAGGTATTCGAATCCTTCATAGTTCATCCATGGACGATATTTCTTATCGATTTCTGCCCATTTTGCACATCTTTCTTTATGGCTGACGTCAGGATTTTCATATACAAAGTGTTGGAATTCATCAACGGCTGCACCATAAGGTAAGAAAGCTAAGGCATCGGCTAAGTGCATATATTGATATTTTTTAGCATCTTCTCCAAAGAATTTATCAATCCAGTTATGGGCGAAAAATTCCATAGACATCGAATCGATTTCGCACGCTTCTAAAGTTGGACTTCTTAATTCAGGAACTTTAATCTTGTTACCTAAATAACCTTGATAAGCATGTCCAAATTCATGAGTTAATGTGTCGACATCTTGGCTAGTTCCGTTGCTATTAGCGAAGATAAATGACATACCAACTTTAGGAATTGTGGTCATATATCCGCCACCCATTTTTCCTTTCTTTGTTTCTAAATCCATGTAGCCGTTATCGTACATTTTATCGAAATAAGCACCGGTTTCTTCACTCATTTCGTGATACATGTTACTAGCGGATTTAGCAAGCTGGTTAATATCACCAACAGGTTTTGGGTTGCCTTCAGCAAAGGTTAGGTTGTAATCAACAAATAATGGGTTTTTAATTCCAATATGTCTCATTTGGGCTTTTTTAAGTTTGGCTACAACAGGAACGACTTCTCTATAGATTTGGTCACGATATCCTTTGACCATTTCTGCATTATAGTCGAGTCTACCAAGCATTTTATAACCAAGCTCTACAAAGTTTTCGTAACCTAGTTTTTTTGCCATGCCGTCTCTTAAATGAACTAATTTGTTATAGATTTCACCAATCTTTTCATCGTTTTCGCTTAAGAAACCATAGTAAGCTTTGGCAGCAGCGATTCTTGTATCGCGGTCAACAGAGGTCATATGTTTTCCAAGTTGACTTAAGTTACAAATTTCACCATTAAATTCTACTTGGGCACTAGCGATTAATGCTGAATATTCGTTTGATAATCTATTAACTTCGACCATGTCATCGACAATTTTTGGATCGAAGCAAAGTTTATCATTCTCATAAATTTTAAATAATGTTTCTCCAAATTTAGCTTTAATCTCTTCAGCAAATTTATGCTTTAAGATTTCGTTATGGAAATGGAACTCTAATTCAGTGATCTTAGGTGTGATTTCGTCACAGATTCTATTGGCTCTTTCGTATTGTTTGTTGTTAGTATCAATACTATAACGAATAGAAATGACCGTTAATTCTGTACGATAGTCATCTTGTAATTTAAATGCTTTTTTAACAACTTTAATTGCATCTTCTGGGGTTCTTGCCCATTTTAAATCGAGGGTTAAATTGCCATATTTTTTCGTTAAAATCTTTAACGATGGCACTTTTAAGGGTAAATCTTCAAATTTGCAAAAATCCATGTAAATTTTGTCTCCTTCTTATTTTTTACCCAATAATTCAAGCATATTTGCTTTATAAATTTCAACACCAGGTTGATTGTATGGGTTTACTCCGAGTAAATATGCACTCATTGAAACTGCTTGCATAAAGAAGAACATAAGTTCACCTAATGTGTGAGCATTAAGTTTATCAATATTTATAGCAATATTTGGTACGCCACCAAATTGGTGAGCCTTTAATGTAGCTAAATAGGCAGCGTGATTAACAAATTCAACGTTTTTACCTGCAAGATAGTTTAATTCATCGAGGTTATCTTCATCATAAGGAATTTCAACATCTGCTCCTTTATCATCAACATATAAAACTGTTTCAAATAAGAGGTTTCTTTCACCATCTTGGATGTATTGACCTATACTATGTAAGTCAGTTGTAAATGTTGCGTTATTTGCAAGAATACCTTTTTTGTCTTTTCCTTCACATTCATTGAATAATTGTTTCCGCCATTCGGTAAACATACGAAGTTGAGGCATATAGGAAACGAAGATTTCGTTTTTAAATCCTTTGTTAGCGTATAAATCATAACGTTGAACAGCATATTTATAAGCATCGTTTTTAGTAATATCAGGATCAGAATACCTCTTTTGAGCATCAGCCATACCTTTTAAGAAAGCTTCAACGTCGATTCCAGCACAAGCCATTGGGAATAAACCGACAGCAGTCATAACACTGAATCTACCGCCAATGCTATATGGGAGATGATAGAATTCGTATCCTTTCTTTTGAGCTAATTTACGTAATAAACCTCTATCTTTATCGCTTACGACAACGATGGCATCTTTTGCTTTATCTTTGCCGTATTTTTCTTCAGCAAGATGGAATAATAATCTAAAGCCTAAAGCTGGTTCGACTGTAACACCATTTTTAGAAATAGAACAAACAGCAAACTTCTTATCTTTGATATATCCTAAAAGTTGTGAAATGTAGGCTGAATCAAGGGTATTTCCTAAGAAAAGGACCTCCATTTTGCTTTCGGCATTTAAAAATCCAGTTAAAGCATCAATAGCTGCATAGGCGCCTAAATTTGAACCACCAATACCGCAGACAACTAATACTTCATAATTTTTAATAAATTCATTAGCCTTATCAACAATTCTTTTAAGTTCGGCTTTTTCGTATGTTAATGGATAATCATACCAACCTAAGAAGTCGTTTCCTTCTCCGGTTTTGTTTTTAATCCAATTATCAATTTCAGTAACTCTTTCTTGATACTTTTTAAAATCGACCTTAGTATCTTCGGTCACATAATCAAAACTTACTTTAATCATCACTCTTCTCCTTGATTCGATCTAATTCAATAGCAACCATCTGAGATAAACTCTTTTCGAGCTTTGTAAAATCAATCCCTTTAAGGTAACTAGTTATTTTTCTTGATGGCAATATATCCAAAAATGGATTTTGATCATCTGGTAAGTCTTTTAAAGAGACGGTTAGATATTTATTTTTCTTATCGACCGACTTAACTAAGACATTGATCTTATCGCCAACATGAAAATAGGCATGAATATCGTTTACGTAGTTAGTTGAAATTTCGGATATATGAAGTAATCCGAAATATCCACCCTCGAAAGATAAAAAAGCACCGTATTTTACAATACGGGTTACAATGCCTTCGACGATGTCATCTTCATTGAAAACTACGTTGAAATTCATCCTTTTACACCAGTTTCTCAAGCAATTTTATGTCTTCGATAGTTGTTATTTTAAAATTAAATACGCTACCGCGTATAAGTTTAACACCTTTATTTTGCTTTACAAGTAGCGACGCATCGTCGCTTACATATATTTCTTTTTCGCGTGCTTCAGTATGCGCTTGATATATATCTTTTAAATAAAACGATTGAGGAGTCTGAAGCGCATATAGTTCATTTCTATAGATATAGCGATCGAGAATATCTTCGTTTGCGTATGCCATACTGTCATTAATTTTCATGGCAGTAACTAAATATCTACTCTTTTTATTGTCTATATGTTCTTTAATAATTTCTTCACTTACAAGAGGCCTAACTCCATCGTGGATTAATATAAAAGCATCTTGTGGGGTATTTGTGTCGACTAAATATTTAAGCACTAGATAGACGGATTCTTGTCTACTTTTTCCGCCAATAGTCACTTCGACATTTTTATAATCTTTAACTTTTTCTTTAACGTAATCGCTAAAAAACTCGCTAGTTACTAAAATAACCCCGCAGATCTCGGGTATTTTTAAAAAAGTTTCGAGTGTGTATTCAAAAATATCTTTACCCTTAACTTTATGAAATTGCTTTGGAAGAGAGTCGTTACATCTTTGACCTTCACCAGCAATTAATAAAACCGCGATATTCATTAAAGCGTCTTTTTAACCTCTTCTCTACGTTTAGCTAAGTTTTCTTTGATAGCGATAGAGTCGATTATTAGTTTAACAACTTTATCGAGTTCACCATTTTCACTATAGTCAGCTTTACAGATATAGTTAACGCGGCCATCTTCAAATAAACGTGAAACTTTATCTCTTTCGCCTTTTTTATAAACCGCGATTGATGATCCGCCATTATCTTTAACAACGATCATACTTGGAACATCAGTTAATCCATCGCCAAGATAGATCATATTGTCATAAGAGATACGTCTTTTGGCTGTTTTTTCATTAATTTTTGTATCATCATTCGTATCAATTAAACCTTTTGAGATACGGAAAATATATTGAGTTTTTTGCGTGTAGTTAACCATTTGTTTTGGCCAAGTCGCTTCGCCAGTTTCTTCGTCGTAAATATATTCACAACCAAAAATTGCTTTAAATTCTTTATAAATCGAAGTTCCTTCTACTATTTCAGCGTTTCCACTAGTAATTAAATAGTGTTCAACAGTCAGTCCTTTTTCTTTTCCATACTCACGAATTCTTTCGAACCAATTTTCAACGCCACGGAAATATTTGACGTTTTTTCCTTGTTCACGTAAAAATTCACGAGTTAATTTGATTCCTTGCTTTTTAGCTAAAGCAATCATCATATACATGTATCCTAAAATTTTATCGATATCTTCTTTTTGACAGAATTTAGTTGTTTCGCCCCAGAACTCTTCAGGGGTATAACCGATATTAGGTATAAAGTTAAAATTTTGCATGTCAGTGACAGCTAATGTTTTATCAAAGTCATACATTATAGCAACGATACGTTTTTCCATAATTTTTCCTCAACATATTTTAACATAGTTAAAATAAAAATTACAAAAAAACGCCTTTTTTTGGCGTTTTCCCTGCAGATCTCCACTATTTTATTAAAAACTCTTCTAAAACTTTGCCTTTAGCATTAGTGAATTTAGCAGTTATTGAACCATCAATACACTCAATGGCTGTGCCTGTAAATGTTGTAGGTGAAACTCCTTCTCCACTATATCTATTGTTACTTCTAATTGATCCTCTTATAGCAGGGTAACTAGTATTAGTCTCTATAGTTGCTTCAGCATAATCTAATATATGCGAGTGGCCACTTATTAAAACATCAAATTTTCCATTTGTTGCATTTATAAGTTCATTAGTCCACTCAGGGTAGTTAGAGTAATTTGTTAAAGCAAAAGCCATATGTGCGAAAAGTAATTTATATTCATGATCTTCTCCAAAATATTCAAGCGAAGATAACCACTCGCTTTCCTCTTCTCTAACAATCTCAAAATTTGATTGAGGGCTAACAAGCCAATAATCATCTTCCATATAGTTAATCGTATCTAAAACCATAATAAATGCATCGCCTAACTCCACAGTATAATAAAATTCGCCATCACGACTTCCGACATAATCAGCTAACGAAGAGGCATATTTACCAACACACTCATGATTGCCGCGAACAAAAATAACCGGACGGGTTCCACTTGTAATCTTGCTTGCTAATTTATAGATAAGAGATATTTGATAATAACTCGACACATCGTTTATTATGTCTCCATTAAGCACTAATAAATCGAGATTGTCACCATAATAACTACCTGCTTTAGAAGGTCCACTCAATACTTCATGAGTATCACTTAAATTGTATATTTGAAGTCCATCAGTCGTATTGACTGGACGAAAATCGTAAGTTTTAGTAACTTCTTTTCCATTTATTGATAGATAAGCCGTCTCAGAATAAACCGGAATTGAGTGTAATGAATAAGTTTTAGCTTCATCTAATACGCTCATTGGGACACTAACTTTGTGAAGTTTTGATACGTTATTTGTGCCACTATTTTGATCGTAATAAGTATTTTCTCCAATTGTTATATAACCTACCGATTTAATAGATGTTGACCACGCAATCTGATATTCGTCTTCGACTGCAAAAACTACTCCATCCGATGTATAGGTAAATACACTTAGTTCAAGTACTCCAAATACACTTACACAAGCTATAACTACACTAAGCATAGAAACCGAAATACGTTTCCATAATTTATTTAAGCGTGGATAAATAAGGATTAAAAATAAGAAAATAGCAATTATTGCTATAACAATTAAGTAAGGTAGTCCATTAAATATAAGAAAGGTCAATTTTGAAAGTACGTATGCCGCAAATAAGAAATATCCTAACGCTAATAAAATTGATATACATATTAAACTTATCGATAACCACCTTCTTTTGAAGATAACTATATTAAGAATACTAAAAGTTAATGGCATTAAAGCAATTATCGATAAGATAAAAGGCATTGCAGCGAATGTATAGAACATATTCTTAAATATAAGGATTCCTAATCCTATATATAAAAGTAAATATAGACTCGATAAAACTATCGAGGTGATATAAAGTCGCTTATCAATTTTGCTTTTATTTAAAGTGTTTTTCTCTTTTTCGTTAACAATATTTTCTTTATGTTTCATGCGCCTAATATATTATTTATAAACGCTTATTGTCAATTATTTAACTCGTGAGTAAATCATTATCACACAAGCTTAAAAGGGTATATAATTATGCAGGTTAAAGAAAGATTATGGAAATTGAAGATTCAAAAATTGAGTTAATTAAAGCTACTATCGATAAAATTCGTCCATTCATTCAAAGAGATGGAGGCGACGTCACTTTCGACTCTTTTGAAGACGGAATTGTCTATGTAAGTGTATCTGGAGCCTGCGAAGGATGCGCTTTAATTTCTTCTACTTTATATGATGGAATTGAGACTTTAATTATGGAAGAGGTTCCTGGAGTCATTGCTGTTAGACTTAGTCAAGATAAAGAAGAAATACAAAGACAAATGGCAGAAATCAACAAAAATAGTTGAGATCTGCAGGGTTTTTTCTCAAAATCGAAGGTTTTCTATACAAAAACTTTTTTTATTTTTTAGCGATTAAATATACCAAATAGGGATGATAAGTGTATTTCTATCCAGCGCAGATAATTCTTTTGTCATACAAATAATAGCGCCTTGGCCAACTGGTATATTCGATTTTTTTAATAGGTCAAAAGTTTTAATCATAGACTCAATGGGATTAGAAGTCTTTTTAATTTCTATAGGATGAATGACATTATTTGTTTCCAAAATAATATCGATTTCTTTCATGTCCTTATCGCGATAGTAATACATATATATTTCTTGACATGAATTTATATAAGTTTTTCTTATTTCATTAATAACAAAATTTTCTAAAATTGCGCCGTTAATTGCACTATTTTGTAAAATTTCTGGGCTGGAATGTTTAGTCAAATATGCGACTAAACCTGTGTCAAAGAAATATAATTTTGGAGCTTTGATTGTTCTTGTCAATAGATTATTTGAATAAGGGTGTAGATAATAAACAATCTCGGATTTTTCTAATAAAAATAGCCATTTTTTTGCTGTACTATCATGTACTTCAACATCTTGAGCAATAGAATGAATATTGAGCACTTGTCCAACTCTACACGCCACAGCGCGAACAAAATCATAAAATTTAACTTCATCTTTTAGATCGATTTCGTCCTTTACGTCTCGTCTAATATACGTTTGGATGTAGCTATGATAATAAACGTCTCTATTTTTATTCTTTCCGCTAATTAAAGCAGGCATACCACCTTCAAAAATTCGTTTATAAATTGTATTGATATCAGCAGATTTTTTATTAACGGCACGATCTCTTAAGTTTTCAATATCAACATCAAAAGGAGTTAAATTATTATCTCCGTAGATTTCATTTTGCGAGAGTGAGGTTAAGTTTAAAATGGCAACACGACCCGCTAAACTTTCTTGAGCAAGATTCATTAAACTATAAATATGAGAACCAGTTAAGAAAAAACTTCCAGGTGCTGCACCATTATCGATCGCTATTTTGATATACGAAAATAGTTCGGGCGCATATTGTACTTCATCAATTGTAAGAGGTGTTTTATGTATATTTAAAAACATTTCAGGATCGGTCTTCGCTAAGTTTCGCTCACTAATATCATCTAAAGAAACTTTATTTCTTGAACCATCAATATGATCCAATAATGTACTTTTTCCAACTTGTCGTGGCCCAGTAATAAGTATACATGCGTACTCTTTTGAGAGTTCATGTATCATTTTTTCAATATCTCTATTGATATATTCCATATCCAAACCTCCGGCAAAAATCTACTACGAGTATATTTTAGCCGAAAAAATATTAAATGTCGATACGAAAAAGTGTATATATAGATCTTAAAAAATTAAATAAAATATTTGAGATCTGCGGGGTTTTTCTTTGAAAACGCAAGAAAAGATGAAATAGATTAAAAACCCAAATAAAAAGTGGCGACAATGTCACCACCATAAAATTGATTTCTAATATATCACTTGAATTAGCTTTAACTATATTGGTCTAAAATAAATCGAGTTAGGATAATCTCCGTTTTCGTTATCATTGGTTAGTTTCTTTTTTCTTTTATTAACCATAGCAATTAAACTAATAATTAAACCTAAAATAACTAAAGCGAGTATAACAATTACAATAATATAACCAATCATTTTTCTATCTCTTATTCTTTGTCTTCTGTATCTTTAGAGATTCTTACCATAGCCGTAATAATACCAATAGTTACTAAACATTCTAATATGATAAAAATGATAAGTAATGTGTATAAATTGTTATCTGTTATTGTGTTGTCTACTACATTATCGCTAGTAGATTCAAGATTGGTTTCCCATTGGCCATAATTACGGTCTTCTATTTCAGTAGTATCACCATAGATAAAACATTCTTGATAGTGATTCTCGCGTTATCGCTACAAGTATCGCTATAAGTATTTTCTGAATTGTTGATATCATTACAAGAACTGCATTTTAGTGTTGCTCTTTGAACTTATTTTTAGATATTAAAAATTAAATCGAAAAATACGAGAATTGAACAAGGATTTTGTCCAAAAAATAATATATGATGCTTGTTTACTAAATAGTTTTATCTCTTTCGACTCGCCAAAATTGTTTTAACAGGTGACGTAAGAGCTAATTTTAATAATGGTATTCCTGCGATGATAGCTACACCGAAAACAGCTATTCCTAAAGTCACTAAAGCGCTTGTTAACTTAAATGTAAAGAAAACGAGACTAGTATTTATTCCCTCTATAAATATTCCATTTATTAACGATAATAATAAGAATGTTAATGGGATATGTACTATAAAAGCCCCTAAAGAAATAAGTATTAATTGGGCACCGAATATCGTTATAACATTCGATGTTTTTGCACCAATCGCTTTCAACACACCAATTTTGTAGTCAAATTTCTTTAATAATATAAATGTATATGTAAGAACTACAATTACCGTTAAACCAAGCAAGATATAGCTAATTGTTTCAGCGAAAGACTGAACATTGACAAGAAAATAATTAACGTCGGTTATCAAAAAACCAACAGGATCATAAATAGAAAAAACTTCGTCATAATAATCCGGATTTTCTTCATAAAAACTTAGTGATTGTGCATCTTTATACCAGAAATAATCAATTACTGTTTTATTGATGTTCCAATCAGAGGATAGCCCAACATAAAGTTGTCTAAATATACCGTTTTCATTCTCTATAAGTTCATAATCAGAATTGCTATAAAGATAAAGAATGTTATCATTATCAAAATTTTCTTCTGTAATAGCAAGCACCTCATAAGCGAAACTAGAGCTGACTATTGGTCCAATCTCAGGATCGTCATAAAAAAGGTCTATCATAACGTTATAGCTATTCATAAAATTAATCGCTATCTGCTCCGAAATTTCTGTTAATGATATCCCTAAAATAGAAGCTAATGTATTTTTGCTTATTATTAGACCTTCATCGGTATAAAAACTATCCGATTTAGCATATATAGTTAAATCATCTAGTGATTTAAGATACTGTCCTGCGAATTTTGAAATAGATATTTCTTTTTCATCGTTATTATCAAAATAGTAGCTATTATAAATAGAAAACGAATCGTTTTTTGTTTGAATTTCCTCTAAAAGATCAGGTCCACAAAAAATTGCATTCAAAGTCGAAAGATAGGCAATCGCAAAATCATAGGAATAAGAGTCGTACGTCAAATTAAGATAATCTATAAAATTACTTTCGATAATTCCGCATATCCTTAATTCTAGTCCATTTACTTTATCACTCAATGTTTCTCCTACTAAGTTAGAAACATCAGTGTTAAATAACCCTTGTTCTATTAAAGAATAAGCCATGTAATCATATATAAGTATGTCATTATATTGACTTGGATAATCACCATATATTAATGGCGAATTAAAATTATCAAAATCACTAACAACTATCGCCTCTTTAAACGCATATGAATATCCAGTGTAAGAATAG
Source organism: uncultured Staphylococcaceae bacterium (assembly GCA_964386745.1). GTDB lineage: Bacteria > Bacillota_I > Bacilli_A > RFN20 > CAG-826 > Onthovivens. Next base: position 20,421 of record CAYLSZ010000011.1, read on the forward strand.
ATCGTTAAATCGATATCTCCAAAATCAGATAATGGCTTTACGAAATAATAAGACGGATAAATAGAAACGCCCTCAGGCATATCATTTTGAAGTGTTGTAACATCTTCTTCATTTACTGAATACGCGTCTACTTCATATCCGTAAGTCCAATATCCATTCTCGTAAGTGATTACTTTATCGACATATTTCGAAATAGATAAAACATATTGATCGTTTGCTTTCAATGTATTTAAATAAGCATCCTTTTCGTCGTATAGTGAAAGAGATATAAAAGACGACACCAACGTAAAAGATACAACTAATAATAAAAATACAATAAAACTAGAAAATAGAGAATGTCTTATATTGTGTTTTATCATTTGCAAACAATGTCTTACACCTAATCCGTATGACTTTTTTGCAATTGATTCATTATTTTCATTATATTTATGCTCATTTTGAGGTACATCATTTTTCTTTTTTTCTGAAAAAATATCGGCGTTCTGCAGGGTTTTTTCGTTTTCTAGGCGTTTTTTCTCATCATTAGACGTAAAAGTTTCATTAATATCAGTCAACAAAACTTTAGAATTGAGTGAGGTGCTGGTTGTATTTAATTTGTCGCTTAAAATTTCACCGTCAGAAATTGTAATAATTCTATCTGCATACATTAAAGCACTATCTTCATCATGAGTAACCATTATGAAAGCGCGGTTTTTAGACAGTGATTTTATTAATGCAAAAACTTCATTGGATGTAGTACTATCTAAATTCCCTGTTGGTTCATCACATAAAACATATCGACTTTCTTTACATAAGGCTCTAGCAATAGCTACACGTTGTCTTTGTCCACCAGATAAGTTAGAAACTCTTCTCTCACCATATCCTTTGAGACCAACACTTTTTAAAGCATTTAAAGCTCGCTTGTCAGAGATATGCTTTTTAATACCTTGAACTTCAATCCCAAGTTTAACGTTATCAATAACATTATAATCTTCTAATAAATTATAATCTTGGAAGACAAAACTAACTTCATAATTTCGATAAAGATCGAGTTTGTGGTTTGTATATTTTAGTTCTTTTCCGTCAATTTCTAGTTTCCCGAATGTAGGGACATCTACACCTCCGATAAGGTTCAATAAGGTTGTCTTACCACTACCACTTTTTCCAACAATCGCAATAAAACCTGTTTCAGGAAGTTCTAAATTAATACAAGAAAGTGCTTTTATCTTATTATCGTTCGATATAACATATTCTTTTGATACATTAACTAGCTTAATCATTGCCTTTACCCGTTTGCAAACTTAAAAATGTTGTGAGGTCAAAATATTACAAATCGAAGCCAAAATTAATCGTAATACCAACAAATATTGTCCTTATCAAACTCTTGGTAAGTAACAAAAGTGTATGTTGCGTTAGAACTATATTGATAATACATTACCGAATATTTTTTCGCGTTACTATTTTCTAAATCTTTTAATCCAAAAGTGTGCCCGATTTCATGCAATATAGCGTGTTTCTTAGAACTAAGATTATATGAACTCATATAATATGCATTCAACACAATAGTACTGCTCGTAATCAAGCCAGTATCTATAGAGGCAGTCGTTATGTTATAACCGGCATAAGATACATTTTTGTTATATTCAACTGCAATTACAAAGTCTGAATTTGATTTTGCTGTTAACGATATATTTACAGAATCAGTAAGCTTATTTGCTTCACTGATAGCATATGTGGCGGCTGTCTTATAAGTCCCAGTAACCGAAGAATCAAGATAATAGGTTACATTAGAAGGTGCGTGTCTAATCGCGCCAGTCGAAGTTTTGTTATAAGCATTTTCTTGTCCATATTTTTCTAAATTAGACGAGGAACAACCGCTTAAAACAACAATAGAGGATAATAACAACGCTCCAAAAAAAGTTTTAATATTTCTTTTTGTTTTTGTATTTTCCATATTTTCTCTACTTTAAATATAACCTGAGAATCAGTGCCAAAGCTATATAAGCAAGAAAGAAATAGCCTTAACTATATTAACCTAATAATAAATTGAGGTAGGATAATCTCCGTCTTCATTATCATTGGTCAATTTCTTTTTTCTTTTATTAACCATAGCAATTAAACTAATAATTAAACCTACAATAATTAAAGCGAGTACAACAATTATAATGATATAAACAGTCATTTTTTCTACCTCTTATTCTTCATCTTTATTTTTATAGATGATTACATTAGCAGTAATTAAACCAATAATTACTAAACATTCTAATACGATAATAATGATAAGCCATGCAGCTAAACTATTATTAGTTGTTGTGGTATCACCACCTGTGGTATCGCCAGTAGTAGTATCACCCGTAGTATCGCCAGTAGCTTCTAAAGTATTAGTTTCGATATGTCCACAATCTTTACAAGCTCTACTTTCTTCGCCTTCAGTGTCGCTAGTTGGTTCGATTGTAGTTTCCCATTCACCATAATTATGAGATTCTACTTCAGTAGTATTGCCACAGGAACATACTCCATAGTGACCATCTTCGCCATTATCAATATATGTATGTTCGTGTTCGTTATATAACTCATCGCCACAAATACTACATTCTTGATAGTGGTTTTCACCGTTATCGGTATAGTTATCGCTATATGTATGATCTGATGTATGGGTATCGCCACAGATACATTCGTAAGTATGAGGATCGTTAGTTCCTATATTATAAGTATGGCCACTATATTCTCGCTCAACACAAATCGAACATGTTCGATAATGTTCGTCGCCGTCATTTATATAGTTACTATCATAAGTGTGTTCGGTAGTATGTGTAGCTCCACAGACACATTTTGTTGTGTGCGAATCAACTGGTTCTGTGTAATTGTGAGTTCCACTATCGGTATCGCCACAAATTTCACATTTATACGTGTGATAATCCTCATATTCGATATATGTATAATAATGGTCTGAAGTTAATGATTCACCACATTTACAGGTAAAGGTATGGCCGTCATTAGTATGAATACTAAAATCATGTGGTTCTGTTCCAGAATCGGTACAAATACTACAACTATATGAGTGCATACCATCTGCTGTGGCTGTATAAGTATAACTATGATCAGTTGTATAACTATTACCACAAGCACAGGTCCAAGTATGGTCGTTTTGTATGTAATTACAGTTTTCAGTTATAGATTGACCACAGGCACAATATGCGGTATGTTGAGTAGTATCATTAGATATTTGATCATAATGATCGGTATAAGAGTGTGCAGTTTCGGTAGTCGTATAGGTACAGTATTCGCACTCTTGATAGTGACCACTTGAACCTATTTGATATTCACCTTCAATAATAACGTGATTTTGATAATTTCTATAATTACAATTTATACATTCTTTATAGTGTTGCGTACCATCATAATAAGTTGAATCGCCATCAGCGTATTTATGAGGAATTGTTATATAGTTACCACAAGCACAATAAGCTTTACAGCCATTATCGCCATCACTTACATAATGATCATCATATGAACAAGGTTCATTTGAAAGGGTTGTAGAGCAACCAGTACATGTAAAATCATGAGTTCCGTTCTCTTTTTTTGTATAAGTACTATCTTTATGCTCTATCTTTACAGTAAATGTAATCGTGCCTGTATTATAAAATTTATTTGCACCATCGATTTCGGTTATTGTTGCAGTTACGTGATACTCTCCAATTGAGGTAGGTAAGGAATTTATAGTATTTCCATTATCTTCATAACTATAATCAACGTCATACCAATTACTTGGTGCATTTTCAATTATTGGGGTATAGCTACTAGCATCATCACAAGTTACAGTTGTTTCACTAATAGATGAGCCACTAACTGCACCAGTTGAATAAACTGCATATGGGAAGCCAGATACGTAATCTAGATCACCATAATATTGTGTATCAGATAGGACGACAATTGTTTTATTTTCAGTAAGTTTTTCTGTAATTGTAAAATCAGAACTATTATAAGCATCTTCTCCAAAATAACCACCGGATATAGAAATAGTTGAACTATTTAAAGTCATCTTTTCTTTTATATATCCGCCATTCATTGTGAATGGAACGTCTGTATTATTAATATAGATACTTGCTCCGTTACTACTTGCAGTATTATTTAAAATCTTACCACCATTTATGGTAATTGAACCTTTATCTATGTAAATACCGCCACCAAAACTAGTAGCAGTGTTATTTGCGATTGTTCCACTTTAAAATACAAAGGTTCCTGAAGAATATACTCCTGAATCAGTTCCACCACTAACTATGCCGCTATCATATTGGACACCATTAAGAGTATTAGTGACACTACCTTCTCGACAATCACAAATAGTTAAACTGGCGTTTTCTTTTATAGTAATTACCGCTCCATTTCCATTACCAGCTAAGATATATCCATTTAAACAAAGTGTTACATCTCCCTTAATTACAAGATTATTATCTAAAGTTACATTAGCTACAAGTCGATAATTTCCGCCAGTAAGTTCGCCACTATTTTCCATACAATCGATCATGTTTTCTTTTGGAAAAACTGTATTATCGGTATGAGTATGATCTTCTAAAGCTACAAGAGTATATGGGAAATCAGTATAATATTTTGTTTTTATGATTGTGTAATCACTTGATCCTTCAACATATTGAGTATAAATAGTATTGTATAAACTCTCACTAAAACTTCCGGCAGTTATATTTACGTCTTTACCGCTACCTCTAGAAACAACAAAATCAAGATAACCACCATTAATGTTAAGAGTACTATTTTCTGAGACAGGCAAGTGACTACTATGAGCATCATAATTATTATAAATTAAGCCATTATTTATAGTTAAAGTCGAACCTTCATTACCAGTTTGACGTAAACCCATGGCGCCACCATCATTTCGTGAGGCATTACCAGAAATAGTGCCACCATTCATTGTCATTTCGGATTGATATATACGTACGGCGCCATCATATTCTGTTGCCGTATTATTTAATATCGAACCTTCATTCATAGTAAAGTTAGCACCATTAATTAATAAAATGCCGCCACCATATTTAGCATAGTTTCCGGATATTTCACCATCATTCATAATAAAAGTAGCATTCGTAACATAAACGCCACCAGCATCATTGCTTGAATAGTTACCAGATATATTGCCACCTTCCATTGTGAAAGTGGCTCCACTTGATACATAAACGCCACCACCTTCCCTGCTATTTCCACCTGTTATAACGCCGCCAGTAATTTCCACATGGTTGTTTGTGGTTGTGGCATAGTGATATACTGTATGGCTATTACTACAACTATCAGTATCTCCACAATAAATATATCGTGTATAATAGTTCCAAGTGGTATCACCATTAGTGACACTTGAATCAGGTTCATATTCATAAAAATAATGCTTAGAGGTTGTATTACAATCTACAAGCGTGAAGTTTGCGTTTGCTTGAACCGTTATAACAGAACCACTTCCAGTTCCTTTTAAGACATTTCCATTTAAACAAAGTGTGACATTGCCACTAATGGTTAAGTTAGCTTGAATATCTTCATCTAATACATAAATGTTATCGGTAAGAGTAGTGCCACTACTAGAAGTAAGCGATTGATAATTAGTATGATTTCCATCACAATTACCACTTGAACCAATAGCGGTAGTAACAATATTATTACTACTAGAACGACGAACTTCAGAAGAATGTCCAAGAGTCGATAAAGAAGAAACACTTGTTGTTTCTTCGCTGATATTATCGGTATCAATAGAACTTAAACCAATTGAACCTAAGAAGGTAAAACCGAATAACAGTGCTATAAATGTTTTAAATAGTCCTTTTTTCATAAATTGAAATTCCTCAAAAATAAATTCTTTTTTTAAATAATATCGATAAGTGTTAACTAAAGAAGAGTTACTTTAGTTGACTTCTTATTCTACTTGAAATCGATGAAACAAACATAAAAATCGTTTCTAATTTATATATATATATATATATATATATATATAAAGTATATAAAAAAGTCGATAAATACGAATGTTTTCGCCTATTATTAAAAATTGAAAATTGAAACATATAAGTACTAGTTTTGGTAGTCTTTGAAACTAGCTCGTGGTTAATTGACATGCTCTTTGATATATACATAAGGTTGCTATCACTCCACATACATCACTTTAATAAAGACGAAATAGTCGACACAAGGTCGACTATTAAGTTTCTTGTTATTAATACAATGAAGCATTAATCAAATAGGGGCTCATTTTAAAGGTAATGAGCAAACCTGTATCTATAAAAGGAATCCAAGTATTCATCATTGATAAGAGCAAACTTATTTTTTATTTTGATTTATTTCTTTTTTTCTTTTTCTTGTTAAGCTAACAATATAAATAATTAAACCAAGAATAACTACTGCTAGCGCGATAATAATACCAATACATATATAAAATATCATTTTCTTACCTCACTGCGCTTTAGTTGCTCTTTTTAATAACAGAAGATCCAACACTTAAACCAATAATAACTAAGCCTTCTAATGCGATAATTAACCATAGCCACATGTATTTAGAGTTATCGACTTTCATATCGATCACTTGGGTTTCGGTGTGTCCGCAACCTGTACAAGTTCTTATCTCTTCTCCTTCACTTGTTGTAGTGGCTTCAGTTGTTGTTACCCATTCACCGTAAGTGTGATCGGTAGTAGTTATATCGCCACAAACCGAACAATTACCAGTATGGGTTCCGTCACTATTATCGGTGTAAGAATAAGTATGTTCTTCTTCACTAGATACATAGTCACAATATTGACATTCTTGATAGTGACCATTTTCACCGATATAAGTTATTAATGTGTGTTCTTGATTAGTTACTAATTCATCTCCACATTTACTACATTCATAGTCATGAGTACCATCTCCATTTTCTACATAAACGTATTCATGAGCTGTTGTATCAACATATTGACAATATTCACATTCATGTTGGTGAGTCGATTCATTAGTAACGAAGTTATGTTCAATTGTAGCGGAAGTATAACCACAACCTGAACAATATTCTAAGTGACCTTGTTCTCCATTAGGTAGATAATCGATATTATGTTCAGTCTTTGAACCATCTTCTACATCACCACAAATAGAACATACATTAGAGTGATATTTATCTGGTTCACTCTCATCTCGTTCAGTTCTATAATTGTGAGAAGTAGTTTGATAATAATCACATCCACTCTCACTACATTCCCATAAATGTTTATCAGATTCGTTTTGAACTAGATTATGCGAAGTATAAGTTGAAGTATATCCACATGTTGCACAGTATTCGTAATGACCTCTAGATCCACCATTCGTGGTTACTGTATCACAATTATAAGTACCTACTTCATCTCCACAATTTTGACATTTATAGGTATGAGTACCATTTTCATTATTTACATAAACGTATCCGTGATATGTAGTACCTACAGCACCACATTCACAATAATGTCTATTGTCATTTTCTTTTATTACTATATAACTATGTTCAGCTACAGTAGTTTGATAAGTACAATATTTACATTTTTGATAGTGGGTAGATGCAGTTTCAACCCACTCCATTTCGTGGTTTCTATCGTATTCTCCATTATACTCGGTACTACATGAAGAACATTTATAAGTATGAGTGCTATTGTTCTCATCATCAACATAAATATAAGTATGGTCACCATTTTTTATAGCGCCACATTCACATTGAGTTGTATTGTGTCCATCATCTAGATCTATTGAATACGAGTGTTCAACAGGCGTAGTTGTATAATAACAACGAGAACATTCATAGTAATGGGTGGAACCATTATTACTATCTTTTAATTGTAAATAATCACTATGACTTTCTTCATTCGCTACAACGCCACAAGTTGTACATTTATATTCATGAGTTGTACTATCTTTTGATTGCCATTCATAAGTATGTTCAATATCATTTGTAGCGCCACAAATACATTCATTTGCGTGACCATCACTATCAGTATCTAATACATAACTATGAGGAATTGGAGTAACACTAGTATCATATCCACACCCTTCACTACATATTTGATAGTGACCTACATTAGTTCCGGCATTTTGATATACTAAATTATGATCGGAAGCCGTTGAGCTAGGGTCTTGTTCACCACAAATCGTACATACTTGATTATGTTGAGTATCACTTATACTAGTTAATGCATATTCATGTTCGGTTCTATAAGTATCTTCACAGATACACTGAGTTGTATGTTTATCTCCTTTATTTATAGTATAACTATGAGTTAAACCATCTTCTCTATATTGACATTTACTACAAAGTGCGTAGTGAGTATCATCGTTATATTTATGATAACTTAAATCGTGTTCTTCACCACTTATATTAGGTTCATCATAACCGCAATACGCACAAGTGTAGTTATGAGTAGAACCGTCTTCATTATCTTCATATTCATATGAACATGGAACATTACTATCTATTGTGTAATTACAATTAGAATCACCACAAACGATGTTATGAGTACCGTTACTATTAGTTACATAATTTGGAGTATGTTCGCTAAAACTTTGAGTCGCTCCACAGCCATTGCTACATATATATCCGTGTCCTGATTCGGTTCTACTATATACAAAATTATGAGACTGAATAGTTACATCAAATGTTGTAGTTGCTACTACATTATCTTCATTATAAAGAGTTGCTGTAACAGTTGTTGTTCCTTCGATGCCGGTAGGTAATTCGTTTACTATACTTGCATTATTTGAATCAATATATGAATAAGAAATTTTATCATATGTATAACCATATACACTAGGAGAGACAGTATAAACAGGGGTTGATTCCAGTAAGTAGCTACAATCAAGTTCTATGTTAGCAATAGCAAATACTTTTTGCCATTGAAGAATTGGATAGCCATCATTTGCTCCGCTAACTATTGCCCAAACGTCAGTGAAATCCCAAGGATACGAAGAGTTCCAAATAGCATTATCTTCTTTATACCATGCAGTGCTTTTAGCATCTGAAACGATAGTTTCTAAATAACTTGTTCCATTATCGTCCATACCACCATTGCCACCAACATCGCTACTACAATTTCCACCATAGTAGTTATTAAAAGCACCATTACTTCTTATAGACGCCGCAATTCCGCCAGCAACACCAGACTCACCTGTACTAACACTACCTGTGTTATAGCAGTTATATACATAAGTGCCAGCGAAAGTACAACCAACAATTCCGCCAGCATTTTGTGGGTCATAAACACTTCCTGTGTTATAGCAGTTATATACAAAAGAATAACTAGACCACATCACTCCAACAATTCCACCTGAGCTTGTATAAGACGTGGTTGCAGTACTAGAAATATTACCGGTGTTGTAGCAGTTATAAATCCTAGCCCGTTGACTCATTTTTCCAACAATTCCACCGCTATACGTTTCACCATCTACTTGAGAGGTGTTATAGCAGCTAAAGATATACGTATAACCTTGAATATTTCCGGCAATTGAGCCTACAGAATCGCTTCCAGAAATTAATGAATCAGTAATTGCAAGATTTTTTATTACAGCTACATTATTTTCTGTCCCATAAACATAACCAAAAAGACCGATATTGCTATTGTTACTAGAGGTAAATATACCACTGATGGTATGTCCACCACCATCATATACGCCACCAAAATAATAACTCGCATTTCTACCTATCGGATTCCATAAATGATCAGATAAATCTATATCTGCAGTTTGTTTAAAATATACTCCAGAATAATGATTATTAGTAAATCTTGTTTGATAAGCGAGTCCAGCAAGCTCTTCAGCTGTAGAAATTATATAAGGATCCTCAATGGTTCCACTTCCACTCCAATTTACTGAATAATAATTTGAATTTTCTGTCCAAAAATAACTGTCAGCAGCTGCCAAAGTCGCTACCGAACTTTTTTTTGTTTCGACCGAAATTTCTTTATTTTCAACTTCAGAAATTTCTAAACTTGAAGTCTCGATACTGCTACTATTAGAACCTATAAAAAATACGGTTCCAATCAAGATAAACGCTAACGTTTTAAGTAAATTTCTTTTCATACATTGAATTCCTTTAATTTAATCGATACATGATTAATGTTTGACAAA
>CAYLSZ010000012.1:0-29191 GCA_964386745.1 uncultured Staphylococcaceae bacterium
CTAAAGGTTGATCCATATCGGTAACTTCAGCACGGACATCTTTTCCTAAATGTTTTCCGATTTTTATCATTAAATTAGCAAGTTCACGGGCTTTTTCTTTCGTTTTCATAAAAGCGCCGCTACCATATTTAACATCTAATAATATACAATCGGCTCCACTCGCTAATTTTTTCGACATAATCGAGGAAGCAATTAATGGAATTGAACTAACAGTCGCAGTGACATCGCGTAAGGCGTATAACTTTTTATCAGCAGGGTCTAAATTTTCGTTTTGACCAATAATAGCCATACCTACTTCGTTGATTTGTTTTTTAAATTCTTCTTTGGTTTGATAAATATTTAATCCTGGAATCGACTCCATTTTATCAAGAGTTCCACCTGTATGACCTAAGCCTCTACCGCTCATTTTGCAAAGTTTTGCGCCGCAACTAGCAATCATTGGACCTAGAACGAGCGAAACTTTATCGCCGACACCGCCAGTCGAATGTTTATCAACTTTTAAACCCGGAATATCAGATAAATTCCATACTTCACCACTATGCATCATAGCGTCTGTAAGCATGGCAGTTTCGTAATCACTCATACCTTTTAAAAAAATTGCCATTAATAAAGCGCTTGCTTGGTAATCTGGTATTTTATTATCAACGTATCCTTTAATAAAGAAATCAACTTCCTCTTTAGTGAGGGCTAATCCATCGCGTTTGTGTTCAATAATTTCTTCCATTAACATATTCGGAATTCTCCTTTGAAAATATAATTTTATCATATTAAAAAAGATATAATAAAGGGCGTATGGATTTAGTCGAATTTAAGAATCATCTAAAGAAATATCTAAGCGATGAAGAGATTGATAAGCTTCTTAATGCGCTTTCAAAAGAGAGGACTTATAGCTTTCTTTTGAATAGATATAAATATAGCGAGGAGCAATTACTAGAGATGTTTTCTAGTGTTAAAAAGCATGATTTTATAAAAAATCTATTCACATACGACAATAATATCGACCAACTTGGAAAGAGTTTTCTATTCGAAAATGGCGCTTACTATATCATCGATTCGAGTAGTTCTTTAATCGCTAATTTTATTCAATTTAAAGATGGCGAAAATGTGTTAGATATGTGCGCTGCGCCGGGTGGAAAAACGATTTCGATTGCCTTACAAAATAAAAATACAAATATAATTGCTAATGATTTATCCTTTTCGCGAGCAAAAATTTTAAGACAAAATATTGAGCGACTTGGACTAGCAAATGTGACTGTTACTTCGTCTGATTTAACTAAAATTTATAGCCATTATTTGAACACTTTTGACAAGATAATTTTGGATGCTCCATGTAGTGGATCTGGCATGTTTAGAAAACATGAACTCATGCAATTAGATTGGACTTATAACAAAGTTTTGGCTCAAGCAAAGATTCAAAAAGAGTTAATTTCTATCGCTTATAAAATGTTAAAACCGGGTGGACTTTTAGTTTATTCTACGTGCTCTTTTAGCTATGAAGAGGATGAAGAAATTGTTCAATTTTTGCTCGAAAATGAGCCTAATGCAACGCTCATTACAGTGCCTAAATTTGAAGGAGAATTTCGCTCAAAAGACCTTCCTGAATCCGTTCATTTATTGCCTTCTTTATGGAATGGGGAAGGCATGTTCATCTCATTTATTTTAAAAAATAGTGGGGATCTGCAGGGTTTTTCTCCAAAAAACAGGGTTTTTTCTCCTGCCAAGCATCAAAGTATTGAAGAACTTAATACCTTCAAATATGAAGTAAAAGCTGGCGACTATTTATACCTGACAAATAACGAAATTAACCTAAAATATTTCAGCGTTTTATCGTACGGACTTAGCGCTTACGAAATCAAAAACAATATAAAAATTCCTACCTTCCATTTAGCCCACTTCTTACCTAATTCTTATAGCATTCCTTTAACTAATAATGAGTTTAAATTATACATTCATGGCGATACTTTAAAACTCGATCCAACCCTTAAAGATGGCTACTATATTGTTAGTTATAAAGGGCTCAATTTAGGGTATACAAAAAAGGTCAAAGAGACCTTTAAAAACTTGTATCCAAAAGGCTTAAGACACTAAGCCTTCTTTTCAATTTCAATAAACGAGATCGCTTCATTTTTCATACTTTCGTAACAAATATCAGCAATCTCTTGAGTGTTCATTTTAGCGACCTCTTCTTTTGAAAATTCACCAAGATAATTCATATAAATGTCGAATTTCTTTGGTTGATATTTAAGTGGCAAAATATATTGGCTTCCCCACATATAGCAATAAATAATCTTTTTATTAGACTTTACTGCTGGACGGAAAGTTCCGTGATGTAATTCAAGTAAAGGCGTGTTTGGAAGATCTTTATTTCGAGTTCCTTCAGGGAAAATAACCCAGTCTAGATTTGGAGTCGTCTTCATCTTCTCTTCGATATTACGCATAACTTTAAATTGTTGTTTTAAATCGTCTCTATCTAAAAATACGCCATCGAGAGCTTTAATAATTTTTCCAACAAATGGGATTTTCTTAATTTCGATTTTAGCAGCAAATGTGATAGGTTTTTCACTATTGGCTATAAAAAATAATGGGTCAATAATGCTTAAATGATCGCAAACGATGAGTTTAGAATCTTCTTTATCAGTTTGGAAAACTTTATCCATATCTTTCATGTGGTAATCGATATGGAATCTATTTAAGACCTTAATAATAAGCTTTTTAACTTTTCTAAATCTGACTTCGAGAGGATATTTCTCAGGATGACGTGAATATCTAATAATCCACGTAAAATATGCCCATAAAATTGGACATATACAAAAGAATATAACTCTAATATATTTTCTCATTTCACCTTTCCTTTATAAAAACATTCAAACAATGATTTTCTAAAATAATATTTTTGCCATAAACGGCGTCGCCTTTAAGTTCGCCAGCAATGCCAATAATATATTTATAGTAATCTGGTAACTCGACATAGGCAGTCGTATTCGTAGGATTAATAGCAAAAATACATTCTTTATATTTTCCATCATCGAGTTCAACTTTTTCGGCAAATAAGGCGACGTTATCAAAATCGAAGAATCGAACTTTCTTTTTGACTTCTTCAGTCGTCGTAAGTTTACGGTCTCTGATACTTAAGCGATAACTTAAAATTGACTTAAAATATTTATAATTTTCTTCGCGCTCATCAAGTAAATCCCATCTAAACATGTTATATTTATCGCCCATGTTATAGGTATTATCTTGGTGATATTTAGTTTGACCGATTTCTTGTCCAGCGTGATAAAAAGGTACGCCAACTGAACAAGCAATCGTGCCATTAACTAAATTAACGATTTGAAGTTTATCTTTAAGTGGTAAATTTTTGCCACAATAGTCTTCGATTTTATCAAAAAGTGTGCAATTATCGTGACATTCGACGTAATTTATCGATTGATTTGGATTAATAAAACGAGGTTTAAAATAATCCATTTCTAAAACACTTCCACTCATTGCAAATTTAAAAGCATTTTTAAGTCCAGTATTGCCTAATAAATAACCGGATGCGCCTCCAAAATTTGATCCACGTAAGGTATCTCTAAAGAAATCATTAAAGAAACCAATCGTTGGAGTTTGGAACGAATTATAGATGGTACATTTTTTGTTACTTGGTAATTCAGTAGCCATATCCCATCCTTCACCATAAAGCATGACGTAAGGATCAATTTCACGAAGTTTCTTTTCAGCTAATTTCATCGTTTCAATATCGGTTATACCAAGTAAATCGAATCTGTAGCCATCGATTTCAAACTCTTTGAGTAAATAGCATAAAGAATCGATAATCATCTTACGGACCATTTTGCGTTCACTAGCAAGATCGTTTCCACAACCTGTTCCATTCGAGATTAAACCGTTTTTATATCTTCTAAAATAATAATTAGGAACGAGGCGTTCAAAATTCGATAATTGATAGTCATAAACGTGGTTATAAACGACGTCTAAATTTATTTTTAGTCCAGCTTTATGGAATGCTTGAACGACTTTTTTAAACTCAATAATTCGACTATAAGCATCGTTTGGATCGGTTGAATAGCTTCCTTCAAGCGAAAAATATTGTTGAGGATCATATCCCCAGTTATATTTTTTATCAGTATCGAGTTCATCGACAGTTTTATAGTCTAAAACAGGTAAAATTTGAACGTGGGTTATATTGAGCGATTTAAGATAATCAAAGCCAACCGGATTACCATTAGGAGTTTTGATTCCTTCTTCGATTAAACCTAAAAATTTACCTTTATTTTTAATACTTGTGCATGGATTAATCGTAAAATCGCGGACGTGAAGTTCATAAATTGTGGCATCGACATAATTTTTACAAACTTGTGGTACGTCTTTATATAAATTAATTTTCGTTTTATTTAAATCAATGACAACACTATGACGGCCATTGGCGTCGCTTCCTTTGCCATATGGGTCGATGACGTTATTTGTTGTTCCACTATTGGTGACTTGATAACGGTATTTATAGCCATCATAATCACCTTTAAGAGTAAGCGTATATACGCCTTTATCTTCACGGTTCATTTTATAAGTTTGAAAAGTTTCTTCGCCCTTTCTAATCATTAAAACGACTTTACTAGCAAGCGGAGCCCAAACTTTAAAGGTGGTTTGTTTTTTACTATAAGTAGCACCTAAATCGTCGCCATCATAATAATATAAATCGTCAAAATCATCTTTAAAAACCATGTCGTTGACATTAAGTGGTACCATTCCAAAAGATTCGATTCCGACTGAATAATCAACTCCTAAAGTTAATTTATTTTTGGTACGGCATTCGTATACTACTAAACCATTTAAAAAGGATTGATTAGCAATATTGAGCTTTTCAATCATGCCTTTATTGTCATATAAAATAATTGGCACGTTATCACCTTTAGTGATGCTTGAAAAAATTGCCACACGAATTGTTTCATAGTCGACCATTTTGGCCATGAAGTAAGTATTTTTCATAAATTAAATTAATTACCTTTAAATGAAGATTGTGAATAACTACCTGGATGCTCGCTTTGAGTGTCGCTATCATTTGAACGACCTAAAGTGACGAGAACTTTTGCACCTTTTGCGTTATTACTTGATGTGGATTGCTCTAAAATCCCTTCTTCGACAAGACGTTTAAATATTTTTGATGCACGAGGGAAACCAAATCCAAATGTACCTTGAATTTTACTAGTTGAACAATAGTCTAGCGTTTCCATGACGTAACGTTTAACATCTTCATATTTTTCATCTTCATCGTTAGATGGATGGATTACTCCAAAGTCGTTTGCTTCTTTTCTTGCTTTATCTAATAGTCCGACAAAGCGATCATCATATTCAGCTGGATAATTTTCTTTAAGATACTTAACAACTCTATTAATTTCTGTATTATCGACAAAACAGCCTTGAACACGAGGTTTTTCCGTTTTTGAAATTAGAGGCGAACTAATAAGTAAATCACCATTTCCAAGTAATTTTTCAGCGCCGCCTTCACCTAAAATCGTGACACTATCGACAGCACTTGCTGTAGCTAAAGCAACACGAGTATTGAAGTTAGCTTTAATTGCGCCGGTGATAACCGAGGTATCAGGACGTTGCGTTGCTATAACCATATGGATACCGGCTGCACGCGCTTTTTGACCAAGTCTTTGAACTGGTTGTGAGATAGTTTTGCAACTTTCAATCAAGTCAGCAAATTCATCGATAATAAGAACGATATATGGTAATGGTTTAAGATTATTTTCTTTTGCGTATTGGTTATATTGTTTTAAATTGCTACAACTTGTCGCCTCTAAAATGGTGAATCTTTCTTCCATTTCATCGACAAGTTTAACAATTGTGGCATTGGCTTCGCCTGGTTCACTAATAACTGGACATAATAAGTGAGGCATTTCACGATATTTTCCAAATTCGACACGCTTTGGATCGACCATTACGAGTCTAACTTCTTCAGGTGAATATCTCATAATTATCGATAAGATAAATGAATGCATAAAGATAGATTTACCACTTCCAGTCGTTCCACAAACGAGCATATGTGGAGCTTCAAGGAAGTCAGCTTTTATATGGTCACCAGAAATATTTTTACCGAATGGGATATATAATTTTCCAGTTTCAGGTTTTGGTAAATCAGTTAAAGATTCTTTAAAGTTAACGACTGAACGGACTTTATTAGGTAACTCGATACCACTCGTCGTTTTTCCAGTAACGATAGGAACAAAACGGGCATTGATACCACCTAAACGGACGCTAACGTCGTCCATAATTTTATCGATACCTTTGACTGAGAAATTACGTTCCGTTTTGACGTCGAATCTAGTGACAGATGGACCGATTTTATAAGAAACAATAGTTGCACCTACGCCCATATCTTCGAATGTTTCGTTGATAATTTTGACGCGTTCTTCGCAGATTGCGATATTTTCTTCTGAATCGTCTTCCGATTTTCTATCGGTTAATAATTCGAAAGGGACAGGTTTCCATACTTTTGGTTTTGGCTTTTCAACTTCACTTTTAACCTTTTCTTCTTTTGGTTTAGATTGAGCGATAGGGACCGCTACTGGAGCTTGTTTAACCTCTTTAATAGGTTTAACTTTAACCTTTTTCGCTTTCTTTCTGGCTTTAGCCTCAGCTTTTAAGCGTCTAGCTTCTTCTTTTTCTTTGATAATTAATAATTTTGCTTCTTCTTTTTCGCGTTTAATTCGAGCTTTTTCGAGTTTTCTTCTTTGCGATTTAGTTAATCTTTCAGGAACTACTTCGACGCTTTCTATAATTGGTTCGCTTACAGGTGGAACCCCAACTTGTTCGATAGGTTTTCCTTCCACGGGCGCTTTTTTAACACTAATAGGTTTTAATGAAGCCGCATTTCTTTCATCTTCAATCAAATGGAGCGGTTTAACCTCTTCTTTTTTGGCTTGGTCAATATATTTTCTTTTGATTGAGGCTTCAAACATCGATTTAATTGATCGAACTAAGCTTAAAATTGGATGAAGCAAAGCTATAACTGTACCGACTGCAATTAAGCAACCGGCAAAAATCATCGTTCCAGTCGAAGTAAATGCAATATTTAAAATAGCGACGAGTAAATAGCCGACTATTCCGCACGTTCCAGTAATCGAAACATATGGGAAATTCGTTAAATTTAAGCTATCGACGAAAGTATCATAAAAATTATCGAAAGTTAAATACGTATCACCACTAATTGTCATTGCATTAGTAACTGCTATATAAGCCCCAATTGCAGCGATAAATAAACCGATCGCTATAAACTTTATATTCGCATAAGTTATCTTCTTTTTGACGATAAAACTTATGCCGTAAATTAATAAAATAAAAGCAGCAACGTAAGTAAATACGCCACCGATAACAAAGGAAATTACCCAATATAAAAAGCGGCTAACGTAGCCATAATTGAGCATAATTATTATCGATAAAAAGACTAGTAGGAACCCTACTAGTACTTTAATGTTTGATTTATTTAATACCTTTCTTTCCTTTTCAGGCATACGAATATTATAACTATATATTAGTTATAAATCTATAAAAATATAGGTAAATACGGGCTTTATCACTCCTCGACGATGACGACTCTACTACGAATTACTGGGTTACGATTTTGCTTTTGTAAATAGCGAGCAATCGTTTGATCGATGCCTTTTTCAAATTCGTTGACATCTTGTCCATCGGTATATTGAATCCGAGCTTCGATAGCATCTACATAGATTTGCGTAACTTCTTTAAGCATCGTATCAGCTTCTTTATCTTTTAAGAATAAGAAACCTCTCATTTGAACGTCTGGAGAATAGACGATTTTACGCGATTTTAAACTTACACCACATCCTAAAACGATGACTCCATCTTCGCTAAGACGAGTTC
Source organism: uncultured Staphylococcaceae bacterium (assembly GCA_964386745.1). Classification (GTDB taxonomy): domain Bacteria; phylum Bacillota_I; class Bacilli_A; order RFN20; family CAG-826; genus Onthovivens. The sequence goes on from CAYLSZ010000012.1 coordinate 7,885, forward strand.
TTTCTTGAATGATTTCGTTGACAACATCACCAACACCAATTCCATCGATCATCAGATCGCCAACAGGTATAGAATTGTCGTTATTGAAGTCTAAAGTTGCGCCTTTTTCATCGATATTTATAGATTGTCCATTATCTAATAAGAATATGTTCGTATGAGATAAGTGGACGTTCATATTGAAAGCAAGTTTGGCGTTAGCAAGTAAGTTGACATAATAGCCTTTAATTGCAAAATAGTATTTAGGTTTTAAAAGCGAAATCATCATTTTGATATCTTCTTCAAAAGCGTGCATCGTCTTTAAAACTTTACTTGTAAGATATTCGACGTGACAGCCAGCTTTATATAATTCATCGATTGTATCGGTAAAAATTACTTCGTTATTATCATTTGGTGGACAAGCCATAATGAATGTATCGCTTGATTGAAGTTTAAGAATTTTCTTTTCGTGTTCATTATTAGCAAGTAAACTCACCTTTGAATAAAGTTTTTCTTTATCGCCAAGTATTAAAATGACGATATCGCTTTCTTTATAACGATGAATTTCTTCTAATCGAACAATTTGAGGAGTTAATCTCTTCTCCTCTTTTACGCGATATTTTTTCATATCGAATAAAGTAGCGGCATCTTCATCGTAAAGAATAACTTTTTTATTATGTTGAACGGTCACTTTAAAAAATTCTTCGATGTGATAAAGATTATCGATAGCAATTGCAACAAAAATTCTTCCGCTAGCATGCTTAAAATATCTTTCTAGATATGGAGCGATACGGTTATTTGGTGAACAATAGCCAGGTTTATTCGCGTTAATCGATTCGCACATCAAAATAAGTGTTCCGGTTTCCGAAATTTTACCGACGCTATTAAGATCAAAATTAAAATATGTCGAATTGTTATATTCAGTAACAAAATCGCCTAAAAATACGATACTTCCTATATCAGTTAAAATAGAAAAACCGAACGAATGAGGAACGCTCGTACAAGTTGCAAAAAACCAGACAGGATGACCAGAAATATCAGTCTTTAAAGGCAAAGTGATTTCGTGGAAATCAAAATCTTGTTCTTGCTTATAGTTTTTTGCGAATTGTTCAATTGAAAGTCGAGCGATTTTCGTACAATAAATTGGCGCCGGACAATCCTTATAAATATAAGGTAAAGCACCAAAAGAATTTGGTTTACCCTTATTAATAATATAGGCTTTAATGCGGTCTTTATTCTCTTTTAAATACGTATAATCAGCAATTATAAAATCGATTCCTGGCGTTTGTTTGGTTGGATATTTAAAACCGCAACCAACTACAAAAATGTCGCCATTAATCTCTATACAATATAAGTCTTTTCCATCTTCATCTAACCCACCTAGGGCGAAAATTTTAATTTTATCCATGTATGTGATTCCTTGAATGTTATTATACTAAATTATGTCTAAATTAAAATAGCGCGATTATTTTGAGCTATGAATTTAAATCAAAAATACGCCATATTTTTATAGTGCGAAATCTCATTTTTCTATAAAAATAGTTGAGATCTGCAGGGTTTTATGTACAAAAAAGGCCTTTTTCAATAATTTTCGAAAGGCCTAATTTTTGTTAATTAATCATTTTCTAAAAACTTTTCTTTTTTTAGTTTCTGGTTTAAAAGGTTTCTTATCGCCACCTTCTTCAAACTCGCAGTGCGATAATTTAACTTTGCCATGATCATCAATTCCGATAACTTTGACTTTAAGTTTTTCACCAACTCTTACGAAGTTTTTAACTGAATCGATATGAGTATTTGCAAGGCGAGAAACGTGACATAAACCTTCTTTATCACCGAATAAGGTAACGAATGCACCATAATCTTCGACACGGGAAACGATACCTTCATAGATTTCACCAACTTCGACTTCTCTAACGATATTTTCAATCATCGCTTTAGCTTTATTGATGGAAGCTCTATCGGTATGATAGATGGTTACTCTACCATCGTCTTCAATATCGATCTTAACATCGTTAGATTTTTCGATAATATCGTTAATGACTTTACCGCCACTACCAATAACGTCTTTAATCTTATCTCTATCAATATAGAATGAATCGAATTTTGGAGCGTAGTCGCTAAGTTCTGGACGTGGCTCAGAAATAGCTTTTGACATAACTTGTCTAATTTGAGCACGAGCTTTATTAGCTTGAGCAAGAGCTTCAGCTAAGATTTCTTTAGTGACACCTTTGATCTTAATATCCATTTGTAAGGCGGTAATACCATTAGCAGTACCAGCAACTTTGAAGTCCATATCACCGAAGTGATCTTCTAAACCTTGGATATCGGTAAGAATTGTATAAGGATGTTTTCCATCAAGTGGTCCACTAGTAATTAAACCCATAGCGATACCACTAACTATACCTTTAATAGGGACACCTGCATCCATTAAAGCCATACAGGAAGCGCAAATACTAGCTTGGGAACTACTTCCGTTACTTTCAACAACTTCAGCAACGCATCGGATGGTATATGGGAACTCTTCTTCGCTTGGTAAGACATAACTTAAGGCTCTTTCACCTAAAGCGCCATGACCAATTTCTCTACGGCCTGGGGAGCCAGTTCTACCAATTTCGCCGACCGAGAATGGTGGGAAATTATAGTGATGCATCCAACGTTTATTATCTTCACTAGTTAAGTTTTCAATGATTTGTTCATCGTTTTTTGTACCTAAAGTACAGGTTGAGATAACTTGAGTTTGTCCACGGGTAAACATCGCGCTACCATGAACTCTAGGAAGTAAATGAACTTGAGCATCTAATGGGCGAATTTCATCGATTTTTCTTCCATCTGGTCTAATCTTTTCTTCGGTAATAAGACGTCTAACTTCGTTAGCAACCATTGTTTCAAGAACGTCATTAACCATAAGCATCGTGAGTTTATGATCTTTTTCATTTTTATATTCACGAGCATCGTAATCATCAATAATTTCTTTCTTTAAAGCATCGATAGCGTTTTGTCTTTCGAGTTTATCAAAGATTGAAATAGCTTTAATCATACGATCATAGATACGGCCATAAATATCTTTTTGGGTAGCTTCATCAACTTCATAAAGTTGAATATCACGTTTTGGTTTACCGATTTCAGCAATAATTTTCTTTTGGAATTCGCAAAGTTCTATAATAGCTTCATGGCCAAACATTAAGGCGTCGAGCATTTCTTCTTCGCTAAGTTCGGCTGCACCAGCTTCAACCATATTGATAGCATCAACTGTACCAGCAACTGCAAGATTTAAATCGCTTCTATGTCTTTCTTCAACAGTTGGGTTAATAATAAGTTTTCCATCAACTCTACCAACATATACTCCAGCGATAGGGCCATCAAATGGGATATCACTAATTCCAAGAGCTAAGGAAGAGCCAAACATAGCAGTCATTTCAGGAGTCGAATCTAAATCGACACTCATGACAGTATTAATAATTTGAACTTCGTTTCTAAATCCATCGCTGAACATTGGACGAATTGGTCTATCGATTAAACGAGCTGTTAAAGTAGCATGTTCGCCTGGACGGCCTTCTCTTCTTAAAAATCCACCAGGAATACGACCGATTGCGTATTGTTTTTCTTCATATGTAACTGTAAGTGGGAAGAAATCTCCTTCTTTAGGTTCATCACTACAGCAAGCAGTTGATAAGACAACTGTGTCATTGAAACGGGTAAAGACCGCTCCATCAGCTTGTTTTGCTATTTCTCCAGTTTCGACAACAAGCTTTTTTCCTCTAAAGTCTAATTCGAATGTTTTTTTCATTTCTTTTAAATCCTTTTTCCTTTAAATTTTCACAATGAAAAATATAACACTTCTATATTCATTTTGCTATTAAATTATGAGCGACTTGAATAATATATTATTCAAACTGTGCTTTATAGATATCGTAATAGTAGCTCTTTTTAGCGAGCAATTCTTTATGATTTCCGCGTTCAAATATCTTGCCGTTTTTAAGAACGAGTATCAAATCGCTCGATTTAATCGTAGATAAACGGTGAGCAATAACTATTGAAGTTTTGTTTTTCATTAAAGCATCAAAAACATCGCCGATCTTCTTTTCGGTACGAGCGTCGACGTTACTTGTTGCTTCATCCAAAATCACAAAATCAGGTGAAAGAAGCATAATTCGAGCGAGCGATATGAGTTGTTTTTCACCTTTTGATAAACCTTCACTATCTGAAATGGTCGTATCGAATTTTTCTGGAAGACGATTTATAAAGTTATAACAATGGGCTTTTTTAGAAGCTTCGATGACTTCGTCTTTCGTGGCGTCTTTTTTAACATAGGCAATATTATCAAAAACAGTGCCTTTAAAAATCCACGAATCTTGAAGGACCATTCCGAGGCTATTTCTTAAAGTTTCGACAGGTATATTTTTATATGTTTCATTATTAATTAATATGTCGCCACCATTAAGTTCGTAGAACCTTAAAATCAAACTAATAATAGTTGTTTTGCCACTACCTGTTTCTCCAACGATGGCAACTTTTTGACCTTTCTTAACTTCAAAATTTAAATTTTCAAATAACAATTTATCACTATATCCAAAACTAACATCTTCAAATTTGAGCGAATTGATAGATAATTTTTCGCCTGTTTTTGAAGAAAAACCCTGCAGATCTCCACTATTTTGTAAGATTTTGTCTTTTTCTTCTTCTAATTCTAATATCTCTTGAACACGCACAAATGAAGCGATCGCAGTTTGGACATCTGTGATGCAACTTGATATTTCATTAAGTGGTTTTGCAAATTGATTTGCGTATTGAAGGAAGGTTGAAACTCCACCAACAGTAATGGCAATACTAGCGATAACGCTATCGCTAAAGATAATTAATAACGCACCAACTACACCAACAATTGCGTAAATCGAGTTATTAATTAACCTGGTTGAAGGGTTTGTTAAACTCGAAATAAATTGAGCTTTTTGACCAACTTTATATAGTTCATCGTTTTCTTTAGCAAATTCATTAGTAAATGTTTCTTCTAGATTAAACGACTTAACAACATCGACATTATTGAATGCTTCTAGTGTAATATTTGATATTTTTCCATTCTTAACTGACTGTAATTTGAAGTATTTATGCGAATTTTTGCTAATCCAATATGATAAAAAGAAGCTTAATGGGGTTAAAACAAGGATAATTAGCGCTAATAGCCAGTTCATTGCAAACATAAATCCAAGAACAAAGCATATTGTAATAATTCCATGGAATAACTGTTTATAACCACTAATTAGACCTGTTGAGATATTTTCAATATCAGTCGTTAACCTTGTAATAAGGTCGCCTTCTCTATATTTATCAAATTCTTTGAATGGTAAATTGCTAATTTTATTAAATAAATCGTTACGTAAATTGCGAGTGATTTTCTCAATAAAGATATTTACAAACGCTTCATAAATATACCAAAAGATAGTCGCTAAAACGATAGATGCGCACATTAAAATCGCTTGCGTTGTAATCTCGTTTATATAGACTGCAGCGTTAGCTTCATCAGCAATCATATCGATAAATAAATCGATAATTACACCGCTAAAATAAGGAACTAAAAGGGTACATGGTACAAAAATGAGACAGCATAAAAAAGAAAAAATAGTTGAGATCTGCGAGGTTTTTAAATATTTCCGTAGGAATTTCCAATATTTCATACACCTTTATCCTCGCTTTGTGTTGCATAAATATCTTTATATAAAGCGCAACTATTTAATAGTTCATCATGCTTTCCACTAGCGATAATTTCACCATTATCGACAACGAAAATTTTGTCGCAATTTATAATCGAAGATATTCTTTGAGATATCGTAATAAACGTTAAATCATCTCTTTTATTTTTAATATTATCTCTAACTTTTTTCTCAGTAAGATAATCTAATGCGCTAGTTGAATCATCGAGAATAAGAATCTCAGAATCTTTAATTAATCCTCGAGCTATACAGATACGTTGTTTTTGCCCGCCTGAGAAGTTTCTTCCGCCCTCAACTACTTCGTGGTCAATCGTATCGCTATATTTATTTACAAATTCTAATGCTTCGCTCGATTTTAATGCTCTAATCACTTCTTCATCTGTGGCATCTTTTTTACCAAGCAAAATGTTAGATTTTATTGTCCCTTTAAATAAAACATTATTTTGTCCAATAAGAGAGATCTCTTCGCGAAGGGCGTTCAAACTATATTTTTTAATATCTTCATTTTTATAAATAACCATGCCTTGAGTGGCATCAAAAAATCTTTCAATAAGCTTGATAATCGTCGTTTTTCCGCTACCTGTTCCACCGATAATTCCGATGGTTTCGCCTTTATTTATAGTAAAATTTAAATTCTTAATGACATTAACATCATTATCTAAATAGCTAAACGAAACATCTTTGAACTCTAAAATTGGTTCTCCTTTATTAATCGAAATATTACTTCTTGTTCCACTTGTATCGAAGTTTGATTGGTAAGTTAATAAACTATCGATACGTTTTTTACTAGCAAAAGCCTTATTAAATGTGACAACTAAGTTTGTGACGACAATTACCGCTGTAAATATTTGTGATAAATATGAAATTAAGGCGACGACATCGCCTCTATCTAAATCGCCAACCACGATCATATTCCCGCCAAATATAGCGACAAGCATAATAGCGACGTTAATAATAAAGAACGTAATTGGATTGACCAAAGCGGCAATTATATTTGCCTTTTTACTTTCTTCATAATATAAATTCGAATATTTATTGTGTTCTTTACTATGTTCATCTTGTTCATTAAAAGCACGAATATATCTAATTCCATTTAATGAATCGGTTGAAAAAGTTACGATATCATCGCTTCTTTTTTGTACCTTTACGTATTGTTTATTATTTAAATAGAAAATTAAAGTGATAAATAAAACGAGGATAGGAACAATTGCTAAAAATATAAATCCGACTTTGACGTTGATGATGAATGAGCAAATCAAAGCGCCAATAAGCAAGATTGGAGCTCTAATTACGAGTCGAATCATCATCGCGACACTTTGTTGAACTCGACCAGCATCGTTATTAACTAAATTTATAAGGTAGGATCTATCAAATTTTTCGATATCTAAAAATGATAGACTTTCAACTTTCTTAAATATCCTATTTCTAAGGTCAGTTCCAAATCCTTGAGAAGCAACACTTGCTATATATTGACATACACAAGTCGAAAGAAAACCAAAAATTGTAAAAGCAATCATAAGGAGTCCTGGATATAAAACTCTTGTTATTGAATCGCCTTTTTGAACAAGCTCAATTCCTTCACTAACTATATAAGACATTATAAAAGGGGTGATAAGTTCAAAAATGACCTCGATGACTTTAAATAGAGGTCCTAAAATCAATTCTTTCTTATATTTTTTAAGTCCTGAGTAAACTTTTTCCATAAAAAAACCCTGTTATATTATATAACAGGGTCTAACTTTTTCTTAACTATTTTCTTAAACCAAGTTCAGCGATTAACTTGATATAAGCATCACGATCAGTTCTTTCTAAGTAAGCAAGTAAAGATCTTCTTTGACCAACTAAGCAAAGCAAGCCTCTTCTAGCGCTTTGATCTTTGTCGTTAGCTTTTAAGTGAGCCGTTAAGGATTTAATTCTAGCGGTAAGTAAAGCGATTTGAACTTCACATGAACCGGTATCTTTTTTACCTTTTTGGAACTTTTTAACGATCGTAGCTTTTTCGTCTTTTGATAATGCCATTTTCTTTTTCCTCCTATTTAATATATACGCTTTAACCTAAGAAATAATTTGAGGACTATTAAACCCTGGGCTAAAGTCGACTAATACTATACCAAATTCTATTTGATATTAAAAGAAATATTTTCTTACTTCTTGCTCGTCTTGTAAGAGCTGTTCTTTAAGTTCTTCTAACGATTCAAATTTCGTTTCATCACGGAGTTGTTTGATGAAATGAATCTTTACATCTTCGTGATAAATATTTTTTTCAAAGTCGAGAATATAGGTCTCAACTATAGGTTTTTTAAGTTCATTTACGGTAGGATGCTTTCCAACATTAGTCATCGATGAATATAAAACGTTATTTACACGAGTTTGGGTAATATAAACGCCTTCTTTAGGTAAGACGTAGTTAGCTTTTAATTCAAGATTGATAGTAGGGTAGCCAAGTTTTCTACCGAGTTTTTGACCCTTAGCAACTTTACCTTTAACATAATAGTCATAGCCTAAATAGTGATTTGCATCGACTATATCGCCATCGCGTATCGCTTTTTTAATGATGCTTGAAGATATTTTCGTATCGTCATAGTTGTTGACATAATTTACGACCGTAACATTAGAAAAATATTCTTTTAAAACGCTCACATCGCCTTGAGCTTTATAACCAAATTTAAAATCTGGACCGCAGAAAATACGAATTGGTCTAAAAGCCGTTAAAACGTTATCGATAAACGTCTTATAATCCATATATCTAAAGTTATCGTCGCAACGGATAATGTAGGTATAATCTACTCCAAGACGTTCGAATATATCGAGTTTATCTTCAATATCTAAAAGGACTTCTTTATCGTTTGATTTTAGCGATACATCAAAAGTAATAACCGATAAAGGTTCTTTCGTAATATATCGACTAAAACTAATAAGTTGATAATGACCAATATGAACGCCATCAAAAAGGCCTAAAACTAAATTGGTATTAGGGGTTATTTTCTCTAAATCATCGAATCCTTTTAAATAAATTGCATCCATAAACTAGGGATAATTGTATTATAATATTCAAAGTTTAAAAAGATAGGAAAGTTATGAAACACATTAGAATTTTATTAGCGACTATAAGAAAGGCTGACAAAAACTTTAACCTCATTGCTCCTAATGACAAGATCGTCGTTGGAATTAGCGGTGGTAAAGACTCGATGGCCTTATTTTATGCTTTACATTTATATCGCAAATTTTCACAAAATAATTTTGAGCTTTATCCATGTATGATTAACCTTGGATTTGGAGGAGAAAAACCCACTAAAATTATAAATTTCCTTGCAGATCTCGGCTATTCCTTAAAAATTTTGGAAGAACCTCAAGTCTATCAAATACTCAAAATTCAACAAGAAAAGCAAAAATTACCACACCTTCCTTGCTCGATTTGTTCGCGTGTTAAAAAAGCCGTTATTAATAAATATGCTAACTCAATTGGGGTCAAAAAAGTCTCTTTCGCGCACCATTTAGATGACGCTTTAGAAACCTTATTTTTAAACGAAATTTATGGAGGAAGAATAGCGACTTTCTCTCCAAAAATGCATCTAGAAAACGAAGATATCACCTTTATTAGACCATTCATTTATACAAGAGAAAACGATATTAGATTAACTGTTGCTGAAGAAAATATTCCTATTTTGCCTTCACATTGTCCTAACGATAAGTTCACTCAACGTGAAAGCATCAAGAATTTATTAGGTGAAATCTATAAAAATTACCCTGCAGCTCGCGAAAATTTCCTCACCATGATTGAAAATCAAACCAAAGAAGATATCTTCTACATGCACGAAGATCATAAAATTGAGAAAACTGATTATTCTTATAAAATGGTTAGAACGATTAACGATTATATCGATTATAAATCGATTGATAAAAGTAAGATTAATGCTGTTGATAAAGACACCTTTAAGTATTTGATATACAAAAAAGGCGAACTTATTGGTGCTGCTAAAATCAAGAAAAATAAGCCTCGCGAATATGAATTAGTCACTCTTATATCAAAAGATAAAACAGCTAAAGAAATGTTTTTAGATGATATAAAAGCAGAGTTATACGCTCGATATAATCCGTATACTTTTCTAGAAAAATAGCCCGTTTTTAAAGAAAAACCCTGCAGAACCCCAATTATTTTTTGGATTTCATATCTTCAAGAGTCTTTTCTTCGCTCTCTAATAACTTCTCAATTCTTTCAGCATTTTGTTGAGATTTATCTAAAACGAACGAGATTTCAGGAACTCTTCTTAGATGAATTCTTTTTGCTAATTGACTTCTTACAAAGCCTTTTACTTTATTTAATTTTTGTAAGTTTTGCTCTTGGTTTACAAAGAACGAAACATAAATTTTACAATACGAATGATCGCTAGAAACTTCTACATCCGTGACAGTTAAAAACGGAAGCGACTCAATACTTAAATCGTATTGAACAATCTCGCGAACGTTTTTAGCAATGTTTGCTCTAATTCTTTCGGTAGTATTATTCATGCTTATTCTTCGACTATCATTTCATAGTCTTCAATGATATCGCCTTCATGAATGTCATTGAAGTTAGCAATTTTTATACCGCATTCAAAACCTGTTTGAACCGATCTAGCAGCGTCTTTAAATCTTTGTAATGATTCGATTTTTCCTTCATAGACGATGACACCATCTCTAAGGACTCGACATAATGCATCACGTCTTACTTCGCCATCAACAACATAACATCCAGCAACAGTTCCGACTCTAGAAACTTTGAAAACATTTCTAACTTCAGCTTGTCCGATAGTTCTTTCGACTTCCTCTTTTTTCATCATGCCCTTAATAGCGCCTTCGACTTCTTCAATAAGGGAATAGATGATTCTATGAAGTCTGATATCGACTTTATCTTCTTCTGCTTTTCTTTTAACAACGGCGTTTGGTCTAACGTTAAAACCATAAATAATAGCGCCACTAGCTTTTGCTAAAAGAATATCGCTTTCAGTAATTGCACCAGCTGCAGCACGGATAACTTTAACCTTAACTTGATCTTGGTCGTTATTTAATTTTTCAAGGCTTGCTTTAATAGCTTCTGCACTTCCAACGATATCAGTTTTAAGAACAATATTTAATTGAGTTAATAAACCTTCGTTAATTTTACTATATAGTTCATCAAGAGAAGTGACGCCGTTATTGGCAGCGCGTTCTTCTTCGATTTTCTTAAGTTGACGTTTACTTGCAATTTCGCGGGCTTGTTTTTCAGTTGGAAAAGCCATAAATCTATCACCAGCTAAAGGTACTTCACTTAAACCGATTACACTAACTGGGGTTGAAGGTTCGGCTTCTTTAACAACTTGACCAAATTCATTTGTCATACGACGAACTTTACCAAAGCTTGTTCCACAAACAATATAGTCATTACTATTTAAAGTTCCGTTTTGAACCAAAAGAGTAGCTTTTGGACCTTCGCCTTTATCGAGATTGGCTTCTAAAACGCTACCAATTGCGTAACGCTTTGGATTAGCTTTAAGTTCGAGCATTTCAGCTTCAGCAATAATCGCTTCAAGTAAATTTTCGATACCAATTTTCTTTTTGGCACTAATTTCACAAACCATCGTATCGCCGCCATATTTTTCAGCGATGATATCGTGTTGCATTAAAGCGTTGATAACTTTTTCAGGATCAGCGCCTGGAACGTCCATTTTGTTAATAGCAACAATAATTGGGACTTTTGCAGCGCGAGCGTGATCAATAGCTTCAATAGTTTGAGGCATAACGCTATCATCAGCTGCAACAACAAGGACAACTATATCGGTGACGCTAGCTCCTCTCATACGCATCGCCGAGAAAGCTTCGTGTCCAGGAGTATCGATAAAGGTAATTTTCTTACCATTGATAGTTTTTTGATAAGCACCGATAGCTTGAGATATACCTCCAAATTCGCCTTCAGCGATATTAGAGTTTCTTATAGCATCGATTAAAGTCGTTTTACCATGGTCGACGTGACCCATAATGGTAACGACTGGTGGGCGTTCGACTAAATCTTTAGGATCGTCTTCGATATTAATCTTTTCAAAGTCTTCAGCATTGACGACTTCTTCTTTTTTGAAGTCGAATCCATATTCAAGACAAAGTTCACCAATTAAATCATCGTCAAGATATTGGTTAATATTAACCATCTTGCCTTTTAAAAATAACTTTTTAATGATATCGGAGGCGTTTACGTTAAGTTGTTTAGCGAGTTCGCCAACGGTGATCGATTTGGAAAATATAAATACGCCTTTATCGACTTTAGCGACATCTTTATTCGTCTTTTTAACGTTTTCAACGTTAATAATACGGTCATCAGTTTTCTTCTTGCTCATCTTTTTACCTCCTTATACATCTAAAAATTTATACATTCTGTCATAAATTTCATCAGGAACATTCGCTCCTAGATGTTTATTTAAAGCTTTGCTTTTACGAGCTTTTTCAATAGTCTCAGGGTCTTTATGAATATAGGCTCCGCGACCATTTTGTTTGCCGGTGATATCTAAAAAGACTTCACCTTCTTTATTTATAACGACACGAAAAAGTTCCATTTTTGGATATGACTTATTCGATACTACACATCTTCTTAAAGGAACTTTTTTCATCTAGTTACTCCTTATTCATCGTAATAAGAATCGCTATCGTATTCGCTATAGTCTTCCTCGTCTTCATAATCATCGAAATCGTCTTCGAGATCGGCGAGTTCTTCATCAGTATAGATAGCCATTTTCTTAATTTCTTTTTTGACTTCGCTTTCTTCTTCTTTTTCGACTTTAGTCGTCTTCTTTTTCTTTTTGGCTTTAGCTTCTAAGCGGGCTTTTTCGCGTTCTTTTTCTTCTTCAATAGCCTTTTCTAAAGCGTCTAAAGTAGTAGTTGTTTTAACCTCAACTGTCTCAATAACTTCAGGTTCGACATGTTTTTTCTCGACCTTAGGTTCTTCTTTGACTGGTTCTATAGTTGGTTCTTCGACTGGTTCAGCAACTTTTTCTTCAATAGTTTCTTCGACTACTGGCTCTTGAGCTATAGTTTCAGCAACAGTTTCTTCAACTGTTTCAGTTGGAGTTTCAACTAAATCTTCTTCATCGAATAAATCATCGTCATACTCATCTTTATCGGTATAGTTTTCAGTAATTGACTCGATAGTCGATGTCGTTTGTTTAATTTCGGTTTCTTTTTGTTTACGGAGCGATTCTTCTCTAAATCTACGTCTTTCTTCTTCGCGAGCTTCAGCTAAGAATTGTTCGATAGTGGTGAAAGTTATACCTTCGTTAAGAGCTTCGGTATAATCTAAGATTTTTATTTCTTTTAAACCAGTTAACATACGGGTAAGTTTGAGGTTAATGCCATGTAAACCGATAGCAAGGCTACCAGTTCCATCTTGGCAGATAACAGTTGCCGTATTGTTTTCTTTATCGATATTAGCACCGATCATAGTGCCTGGTTTTAAAGCTTCTTCTAAATATAAACCGGTATTTGAGCTCCAATTTATAACGTCGATTTTTTCTTTAGCGTCGCGCGCGTTACCTAGATGAGAAACGATAGCTTGAATTCTATTTCCGCTTGGACCAATACAAGCGCCACTTGGATCGACATTTGGATCGCTAGCATAAACAGCAACTTTACTTCTACTACCAGCTATACGGGCGATACCTTTAATTTCAACGGTGCCATCATAGATTTCGTGGACTTCATTTTCGAATATTTTGGCTAAAAATTCGGGTGAACTACGGGTAATTTTGATTAAATTGCCGCTATTTTTAGCACTTCCATCTTCTTTTTGACCGATTCCTTCGATATAAACTCGAATTTGATCACCAGGGAGATATGTTTCGTTTCCAATTAAATCTTTCTTATATAAAGTTGAGCTTGTTCTACCTAGATTTACGATGACGCTATGGCTATCAGCTTTTTCAACGGTTCCAGTAACAAGTTGACCGATTTTATCTTTATAGATTTCAAGTAAAGCTTCTCTTTCGGCTCTACCTAGACGTTGAACAAAGTTGGCTTTAAAACGTAAAACGTCGCCTTGATCAAAGTCGCGATCGATATAGAAAGGTTCTTCATAGTAGTCACCAATTTTATAACCTTTTCCTTCTAAACGTGGATTGTTATTACTAATTTCGACAAAATCGTCTTCGATACTATCTTCGTCGGTAACTTTAAATTGACGATAAATTTCAATATTTCCTTTTTCGAGATCTATTTCGACTCTAACAAGAGCTTCGTTAAGTTTATTTTGTTTATTTTGTTGACGAGCTTGTTTTTTGGTGTTTGTAAAAACTAAATCTTCGTCTTCAAATTTTTTAGATACGGTCGTTTTAAAAGTATCTTTTAAAATTGAAACGATAGTTTCGGTAGATAAACCTTTTTCAGCGCCGAGCTCTTCAAAAGCAGCGATGAATTTTTTTGAATCAAATCCTAAAGTTTTCTTTGTTTTAGCCATTTTTCATTTACTCCCTAAAATTTTATAGCTAATCGACATTTGTCGATATTTTCCTTACTAATTTCGATAATTTTCTTACGCGTTTTGATGCGTATTTCAAGATCTATATCGGTATCAGTGACCGATTTTAGATCTCCTTCATACGAATTTAATCCTTCGATTGGGTTAACTATATGGACATAGATATAGCGATCAATATATTTAGATAAATTCTCGACTTTTAGAGGTTTTTCAGCTCCAAGTGAGGAGATATCTAAAGCGTAAGCGTCGCTAATTAAATCGAGTTCATCGAGTAAGTTAGAGATTTTTTCGCTAATTTCAACAATATTATTCATCGAGATTTCAGTTTCTCGATCGATAATAATTTCCAAGATATTTTCTTTACCCTTTTTAAAAAATCTTAAAGAATAAAGGTTATAACCTTCACTAGAAAGTAACTCTTTTACACGCTTTTCGATGACTTTAATTTCTTCCATTTAGACCCCTATAAAAAATAAAGATGCCCTCAGGCATCCTCGCGGATTTTTTGCTTATCGCACGATTATAATAATAAATCCCGCGTCAATACGCAAGGGAAAATGAGCGAAATGTTGTATTTATTTATAATAAATACAGCATTTTAATTAAAAAAGATTTTTTATATAATTTAGACATGCCTTCATTTTATACACATTACATTTTCTTAAAGAATATTGATAAAGACGCTTCAAATGTGAAGCTCATTGGTTCATTTGGACCCGATCCATTTATGTATTTTCCTTATTTTCTTTTACCTATGAAAGGTAAAGATAAACTTAAAAGACTAGGAAATTACTTACACGAAATCGATACAAGTTTAACGTTTAATTATTGCTACGATTACATTCAAAAAGAGACCGATGAATATAAGAAAAAAGTATTAATGGACTATCTAGAAGGAATTATTTCTCATTACGCCTTAGATTCAATTTGTCATCCATTTATTTTTTATTGGTCGGGCTTTGAAAATGATGCTAATCCAAACTATAAATACTATTTCTTATCACATACGATGATGGAAACTTGTCTCGACGTTTTAATTAAACACGAATTTGGATACGATAATTTAACTCCACGTAAAGTTACAAAACATCATAAAAAAGATTTAAAGATCGTTAACGAGATGTGGTATTCGTATCTTCACGATCATTTAAAAATTGATTTTTATAAAAAGAATTATTTTAGAAAAGTTATCAAAAGAATGCGTTTAGCCCAAACTTTACTTAGATCAAAACATGGAATTAAAAGAAAATTCTTTAAAAAGTTCTTCTATAATTCCCCTGTTTTTACAATGAGTGCTCCTACGCTTGATAAATTACCACCACTCGATTTTTTAAATCTCAATCACGAAACCTATACTTCTTTAACCGATAACACGATTAAATATAACTATAGCTTCCTCGAACTTATGGATTTAGCGAAAGAAAAATATGAAAAAATGCTAACTCTATTAGGTAAACCTGAAGAGATGAAGGCTTTCGTCGATCAAATCGATCACGACGGCGTAAAAATCGGCAAAAGAAAAATCTATTTCGAAATGATTTGGGATAGATTACCTCAGGAAGAAGGAAAATAATCAATCAGAATATGACATAGTCATATTCTTTTTGTTAATAACTATTCATTATTAAAGCAAATCTCTATTTCAAAAACTTCGACCGAATCGACAAAAATTCCCTATTGCAACACGACTCCAATATCACTATAATTATCTCGAACGTAGAAAGAAGGACGCCTGTCTCTCACCAGATTAACTTCGTTAATTGGTTACGAAAGCTACATTAGATTAATTACTTAACTGATGAGATTATACGGGCGCAATTCTGCACCCGTTTTATTTTATTTCAGGAGGAACGATCTATACCAAACACTCAAAATCCAAATTTCAATGGAGCTCGTAAAAACAATCAAAAACAAGGTGACCTCGTCAACGAAAGAATTCACTATAAAGAGGTCTTAGTAATCGACCCAGAAGGGAATCAACTTGGTAAACTTAGCCGCTCAGAAGCTTTAAAAAAAGCTGAAGAATACGGAAAAGACTTACTTTGCGTCGCACCTAATGCGAATCCACCAGTTTGTAAGATTTTAGACTACGGAAAGTATCGCTTCGAAGCTCAAAAGAAAGCTAAAGAAGCTAAAAGAAATCAAAAACAAGTCGAAATTAAGGAAATTCAACTTTCTCCTCAAATCGCTGAACATGATCTTCTAACCCGCGTCAAAAGAGCAAAAGAGTTCTTCAGTAACGGAAATAAAGTAAAAGTCGTGCTTCGATTCAAAGGACGTCAACTCGCCCATGTCGATATTGGCGAAGCCGTCATTAAAAAATTCATCGAATACGTTGCCGATGAGTGTAATATCGAAAAAGCTCCATCTTTAGATGGAAGACAAATGACTTGTGTACTTGCAAGCAAAAGCAAAAAAGGGGGTTAATTTATGCCAAAAATGAAATCAAAAAAGGCTTTAACCAAAAGAGTTAAAGTTACTGGTTCTGGAAAAATCGTTAGACATCACGCTTATGTCTCTCATCTTGCTCCACATAAATCAGTTAAACAAAAAAGACATCTTAGAAAACAAGCAAGCGTATCTAACTCTGATGTAAAGAGAGTTAAGTATTTAATTCAAGGTTAAGGAGGAGTAAATAATGAGAGTTAAAGGTGGTCCACAATCACGTCAAAGAAGAAAGAAAGTCCTTAAATTAGCTAAAGGTTATTTTGGTAGCAAACATTTACTTTATAAAACAGCTCACGAACAAGTTATGCATTCTTATATGTATGCATATATTGATCGTAGAAAAATCAAAAGAGATTTCCGTAAATTATGGATTAAAAGAATCAATGCCGCTTGTAGATTAAACGACATTTCCTATTCTAAATTCATGCACGGATTAAAACTTGCTAAAATCGACTTAAATAGAAAAATGCTTAGCGAAATCGCTATCCGCGATGCTAACGGTTTTAAAGAATTAGTTGCTATTGCAAAAAGCAACTTAAAATAATTTAGGCACTACTTCTATTTTCATAAAAATATCCCTGTTCTGCAGGGATATTTTTTATTTTAGGCAGTTTTTGATATAACTTTTATCTCAACATTTTCAATTGCTTCTTCTAAAAGTGGAGTAAAATCAAACTTACTTTCAATGATTTCGCACTCCTTTAATCGAGGCTTCGTTTTTGGGTTTTTATTCGTGAAAATTGTGCAGCAATCTTCAAATGGACGAATCGAAATATCGTATGTTCCAATCTCTTTAGCAATATTTATAACATCTACTTTATCATACGTTGCTAAAGGTCTAATAACAGGCATATTTGTAACTTCGTTTATAACGTTAATCGATTCTAAAGTTTGACTAGCTACTTGTCCTAAAGATTCGCCACTAGCTATAGCTTTTATACCTAATTTATTAGCTAACATCGTAGCTAAGCGATACATCATTCGACGCATAATGGTGATTGGATATCCTTCAGTTGAGATATCATAAATCTTTTCTTGAATCTTGGTGAATGGAATAATGTAGAGCTTAATTCGAGGTTGATATATCGATAATTTATCTAAAAGATCTTCTAATTTTAAGATGACTCCTTGGTTTGTATAAGGTGGCGAAGCGTAATGGATGCAAGTTACTTCGATTCCACGTTTCATAAGTAGATATGTAGCGACAGGAGAATCAATTCCGCCGCTCATCATCATTAAAATTCGTCCGATTGAGCCACTTGGATAGCCTCCAATTCCCTTAATAGTCTTCGTAAACATATAGAATCCATCGGTTCTTATTTCAAGTTGAAGTAAGATATCAGGATTATGAACATCGACGGTAAAATCAGTATTTTTTAAGATAGTAGTCGCGACTTTTCTATTAATTTCATCGCTAATATATGGGAAAGATTTATCAATTCTACGAGCTTTAACCTTAAAAGTTTTGCCTTCTTCTTTTTTGATTTGGGTTAAAGCCATTTCTGATATTTCATCGATACTAAAAGCGTCAAATTTTAAGGCTAACGAAAAGCCACTAATACCTTGAATTTCTTCTAAAGGTGAAAAATCAAAAGTTTCAGGATTATTAACGTGTAAATATATATGATCGTGCGATAAAGAAATGGTATATTGCGTTTCTAAACCTGGTAATTTTGTTTTGATACTTCTAGCAAGTCGATTAATAAAGTCGCTACGATTATGACCTTTTGTCGACATTTCTCCAAAGCGAATAATAATTGTATTGTAGTCCATTTTTAACTCCTAATAGTGGCTAAAATTTCCTTAAATATTTTAAGAAATTCGATGGCTTCTTCAATAGTATTTTCGTTAGAGAATGATAATCTTATTGGGTTTTTAGCTTCGATATCACTACATCCAAGTGCTTCTAAAACGTATGAAGAAGCTTCTTTTTTACTTGAACAAGCACTTACGCTACTTACATAAATTCCTTTATTTGATAAGGCTTCCACGACAACGCTTGCCTTCTTATTTAATAGTGAAAAATTCAATATATAAGGACTTTGATGATTGTAAAGATGTAATTTTACATTGTCATTTTTTGAAAGTTCTTCAACGATTTTTTTATAAAAATATTGGGGTTCTGCAGGGTTTTTCTCCAAAATAATGCGTTTTTCGTTTGCAATAGCTTTATTAATAGCTAGTCCAAAAGCCATAATTGCAGCCGTATCTTGAGTACCGCTACGGAAACCATATTCTTGGCCGCCACCATGAATAATTGGTTTTAGTTTTATCTTTTTCTTTTTAATTAAACAGGCAATATTTTTAACTCCATGAATCTTATGAGAAGACAATGTAATCATGTCGCCTTGCTTGTAATTAAAAGCAACCTTCCCCAATGTTTGAGCACAATCTAAATGCACGACAACTTTAGGAAATGCTTTGGTTATAGAAAGAACTTTTTCTACTTCAATGATGAGTCCAACCTCGTTATTTACAGGCGTTAAACAAACTAAAATCGTATCTTTTCTAATCTTCTTTTTAATATCTTCAATGTCAAAAGTTCCATCGCTCTTTATATCAAGATAATCAACTATAAAACCGTGTTCTTCTTCTAAATATTTAAAGACTTCTAAGACGCTTGCGTGCTCAATTTTAGTCGTAATAATATGCTTGCCTCTATTTTGATAATTTAAACAATAGCCTTTAATAGCTAAGTTATTAGCTTCGGTTGCGCTACTAGTGAAAACGACTTCATACTCACTATTACTTAAAGATAAATCTTTAAGTATTTTGTTTCGAGTTTCATCGATTTTATTATTAGCAACCATCCCAAGATGATGGATTGAATTAGGGTTAGCAAAAAGCTCTTCGCTTTCTTTTTCATATAAAGCGAGTACTTCTTTATCAATCTTGGTCGTCGATGCGTTATCAAAATAAATCATAAGGTATTAATTCCGTTCTTTTTATTGATAGTTTCCTTAGCAATTAAAGCTTGTTCATAAGCTTTTTCATAGTCGTAATTAAAGAAAGCATTTTCAGCTTCTTGGATGACTAAATTTACATCATTAAATTTATAACAATCACGATTACAGATAAGGATAAGTTTTTCAGCTTGAGTTTTAAAATTAAGTCTTTCATCGATATCGATATATAAAGAGTCGATTATTTCGTTCATCTCATTCATTATTTTATTAAGAGTAGCGACATCGATTGGGATAACGCTAATAACCTCATTAGCTCGGTCTAAATATTCATAAGATTTAGTAATTATATCGAGATAACCCTGTCTATTTTCTTCAATAATAACTTCTTTGATAAAGCCTTCATATAGTTTCAACTTTTTATAGGTCTCAATCATTGAATAATAGGCTTTTTCAGCATCGGTTTTGAGTTTTTTAACGAAATCTTTATATTCATTAATCGAATCTTCAAGTTCTTTCGTTTTTTCATCAAATAACTCCATTTGAGGAACGACTGTTTTATACATGACTTCTTTTAACTTTTCGATTTGCGAATCGAGTTTTCGTTTTTCGGCGGTAGCTTCTTCAAGTTTCGCCATCATCGAATCATAAATTTCGTCGTAATCGGCACCGACTACGTAATATTTCTTAACAGTTGGGATATTATTTTTTAATTTTAGGATTCTTTTCTCAGAAGCGATGAATCTAGATACGATATCTTTTATATTTATATCGAATTGATATTTATCATCGACTTCCTCAAAGAATAACCCTTCGGTTTCAGTGATTTGATCGTAAATTTTTGCTAAATCCTTATTTATATTTTCAAGATTTAATTCGAGTAAATCCTTTCTTAAAATGTCGTTATGATATCTTAAGTTTTGAGTTATCTCTTCAATGCCAATCGTTTGAAGTTGATAACCTTTTTCAACAAGTTCTTTATAAGTTTCTTTAAGTCCATCAATGCGGTTAGGAACATTGTCACTAATTTCTTTAACCCATCGAGGCATAGCATCGACAATATCAGCAAGTTCGCTAATAGAATTTTGAAGTTCAGGTACTAACTCTTTTGCATAATCATATCGAGCGCTATCAATATATGAATCGTATTCATTAAACTTTTTCTCAATACTTTCAAAAATCTCTTCGAGCGTTTCTTCGATAAAGCTTTCATCAAGTTTTTCTTCAAAATATCGAGCGCGAACAGTTCTAAATCTTTCTTTTATTTTAGATATTTCGTCACGTGCCTCTTCCTCAGGATGAATAACTTCATGAAGATCTTTATCGAGCTCATTCACAGCCTTTTCAAACTCAGTAAATAAAGGTAAAACTTCTCGATATTTTTTAACGAATTCGACGTATTTTGTGGCTTCGAATAAATACTTTAAATCATAAAGCGCTTCGTCGCATTTAACGTCATATTTATTTCTAATTTCTTTAAATCGATCTTCAAATCGATTATATGTTTCAGTATATAAAAGGTTAGTTCCAGCAATATTTTCAAGTCGCGTAATGTATTGTAAATCTTGACCCATAAGGCGAGAATTAAGCATATCGTATTTAGCTTTAACGTCTTTATACATTTTTTCATACATCCTAACTCGATATACAAAAAAATAGATAGCAGCACCAATTCCACACGCTACTATAATTACTCCAATTACGATTCCAAATATCGCCCAACCGTTCATTTTTCTTACCTTAAAATTATTTTTAATAATTTTATCATAAAACTGTTCTCGATAGTTGAGTAACCT
>CAYLSZ010000013.1:0-29047 GCA_964386745.1 uncultured Staphylococcaceae bacterium
AGTTTAAATCTTAATGTCATCATAATTTACTCCCTTCTAATTAATTTCAAGTATTCAGGAAATTG
This sequence comes from uncultured Staphylococcaceae bacterium, assembly GCA_964386745.1. GTDB lineage: Bacteria > Bacillota_I > Bacilli_A > RFN20 > CAG-826 > Onthovivens. Next base: position 66 of record CAYLSZ010000013.1, read on the forward strand.
ATCTTGTACCGTCGCTAGCTGTGTATAGATGACCTCGAATCGAGTTTTATTGGATTCGGATACTTCATCTAAACTTTCGACAAGGATATAACCTTTTTCGATTTTGATATTGAATGAATCAAATTCTTCTAAAGAATTTATTCCTCCAATAAGGATGGCGCTAATGGCGCTACAAACGATATCTTTCCCCTCTATCGCAAATTGAGCATGTCCTCTTGCGAGTAGTTTGACTTTGTTATTTTCTAATGAATAGGTTATCTCAACCATTAGCCTTTAATGCTTTCGATAGTCAAACAAGTGTATGGTTGTCTATGACCATATTTACGACGATAATTCGATTTGCTCTTATATTTGAAGACAACAAGTTTCTTTCCAAGACCTTGTTTTTCTACTTTGGCAACAACTGAGGCATTCTTGACGAAAGGATCGCCAACTTTTACCTTTTTATCGCTGACTAATAAGACGTCTTTAAATTCATATGTGGAACCAACCTCAGCATCAAGTTTTTCAACATAGATTTTTTGGCCGACTTCACAATGAATTTGTTTTCCGCCAGATAAAATTATTGCGTACATTTTATTCCTCCTATTTAAAGAATTACTCGCTATTAAGGTAAGGATTTATCCTTTTTAAGAGACCTTTTCTATGCGGTTGTAGCTAAATAATCGGTTACAACGCGAATATTTTAGCAAAGTAGCATCTTTCAGTCAACGGATTTTTAGTAGTTTATTGTCGTAAAAACTAAAGTAGTTATCTTTAGATAAAATCATGTGATCGAGCAAGATTATACCATAAGATTTTAGTTTATTTTCAACTGTCAATGTAGCTTCAATATCTTCTTTACTTGGAGTTGATGACTCGGATAAATGATTATGTAAAAGAACGATTTTTGAAATATTCTTGTCAAAATATTTCGTTAATTCATCTAATGCTAAATAAATAACTTTTGATGTCCCGCTAGCGAGTAAAACTTCTTTATAAATCGAGCCTAAACGATTTATAAATAGAGCAATCAGGCGTTCATTTTTATACGATTTAAATAAGTAACTATAATAGTTGTAAATATCTATCGAACTATAATTATCGAGATTTATTTTCGATAACTTTTCCCTGTACAATCTTATTCCCAAATGTAAAGAAGCTAGCACTTTTAAAGCATTAACCCTGCTAATCCCGTATATTTTTTCAAAATCTTGAATATCGCCCTGGATCATTAGATTCAATGTTTTGAACTTATTTAATAGATCGTATGATATTTCTAAAACGTTCTTTTTATGATTGCCACTACCTATAATTAACGCCAAAAGTTCAGCGTTCGTTAGGTAATTTATGCCGTGCTTTAAAGCTTTCTCGCGCGGACAATCTTCTTTCGGTAAATTTTTAATTGGGCATTTAACTCCATTGGAATGTCCATCCGCCTGGAATCTCTACATCGCCCGAAGAACTTGTAAATATTTTATATACAAGTACTACTACAACGGCTGTTGCAAGAATTGCCAAAACAGCTGTCAATGTGATGGCTTCACCGACTTCATATGAATTAAGTTCTTGTTCTGTTAGTGCAATTTTACTCATATTCTACCTCCCTTCACCTACAAGTACGTTTGGACTAATAAAAGTTTGGGGGTATAAATTTTTGAAAGTATTATAAATATAGTTTTTAAAATATAAAAAAATATAGCCGTAATCGACTATATTTTCATTATATTAATTTGAATATTTTTGATAAAAATTAGTTAAGTTTTGCGAGTTTCGACAAGACTTCTTCAAGTTGCGCTTGATAGTTTTTAGCCTTTTCTTGCTCTTCTTGAACCTTTTCTTTTTTAGCTTTCGTTAAGAAATTTTGGTTTGATAGCATAGCGTTTGATCTAGCAAGTTCTTTTTCTAAATGCTCTTTTTGTTTAGTAAGTTTTTCTAGTAATTCGCTCTTATCGACGTTATCAAAAACGGTCAAAACGCAGGTCTTTAAAACGAAACTTGAAGCATCGTTATATTCCTTATTTTCGAAGGTGATATTACTAGCAAAAGTGAAGCGTCTTATATAATTTTCGACTTCTTTAAAGTCGTATTGAGAAGCGATATTTAGACTAATTTCGGCGTTTGGAGCAAGATTATTATCGTGTTTATAAGCGCGGATCGATTCGATAATTTCCTTCAATCCATCGACGATTTCTAAATTTTTATAAACGTACTTCTTCTCGTATTCAGGATAGCTTTCAAGCATGATGCTATCTTTATGTTCAGGTAAATGGAGATAAATTTCTTCGCTAATAAATGGCGAGAATGGATAGATCATCATGATGATAGCTTTTAAAACGTATAGTAAAACGTCAAGTGTCGCATTTTTCTTTTCTTCGTTTTGGAGACTAACTTTACTCATTTCTAGATAGAAAGAACAAAAATCGTCATAAACAAAGTTATATAAAAGAGTACTTGCGCGACCAAAATCGTATTTATCCATGGCTTTAGTGACGTCTTTAATAGTCTTATTGAGTCTAGATAAAATATACTTATCAATTTTATTGATTTTTCTAGAATCTATCGCACTTTCTTTATAATTTTCATCGACATTAATTAAGATATATCGAGCGCTATTCCATATTTTATTTAGATAATTTTGAGCGCTAGCCACTTTTTCTTCAATATAGCGGAAATCTTGTCCAGGGGAGGCGGTGGTTGCTAAAAAATATCTAAGCGAATCGACGCCATATTTATCGATAACTTCGATAGGATCGACCCCGTTTCCTAAAGATTTTGACATTTTTCTACCTTTAGGGTCTCTTACTAAGCCATGAATGACGACGTTTTTAAATGGAATATTTTTAGTGAAATATAGTCCTTGGAAATACATTCTAGCGACCCAGAAAAAGATGATATCGTAGCCGGTAAACATCGTATCGGTTGGATAATATCGCTTAAAGTCTTCCGTTTCTTTTGGCCAGCCTAAAGTTGCAAAAGGCCATAAGGCACTACTAAACCACGTATCAAAAACGTCTTCATCTTGATACCAATTTTCTTTATCCTCTGGTGCAGTTTTAGAAACTAAGACCTCATTCGTATCCTTATTATAATATACAGGGATACGGTGTCCCCACCAAAGTTGACGCGATATACACCAATCGTCACAGTTTTCCATCCAACGATTTAAAACTTTTTCAAATCGACCTGGGATGAAATTGACTTTATTAGACGTCTTTTGATTTTCTAAGACACTTTCAGCAAGTGGTTTCATTTTGACAAACCATTGCTTCGATAAAATTGGCTCTACGACAGTATCAGTTCTTTCACTATGTCCGACTTCGTGAGTAATTTCTTCTATTTTTATTAAGTCGCCGTTATTTTTGATGTCTTCGACAAGTTTCTTACGACATTCATAGCGGTCCATGCCAGCGTATTTTTCAACACTATCAGCTATCGTTCCATCGATATTTATAACGACTGGATGATCTAGGTTATATTTTTTGCCAAGAAGGAAGTCATTTGGGTCATGAGCTGGGGTACATTTCATGACGCCCGTGCCGAATTCGATATCGACATATTCATCGGCAATTATTGGAAAATAGTCGCGATTTGCAGGGTTTTTGACTCGTTTTCCTATATATTTTTTATATCGTTCATCGTTAGGATTAACAACTAAACAGACATCTCCAAACATCGTTTCAGGACGGGTTGTAGCGACAACTAAATATTCATCAGGATTATCTTCAAGACGATATTTAAAGTAATAGAAATGGCCTTTAATTTTCTTATAGACGATTTCAATATTACTTAAAGCCGTACGCATTTCGACGTCATAATTAACAATTCTTTCCCCGCGATAGATGAGTCCTTCTTTATATAAAGTTTCAAAAACGGTATAAACAGCGTCGCTAAGACCTTCGTCAAGCGTAAATCTTTCTCGACTATAATCGAGCATTAAACCCATTTTCGCCCATTGATTATGAATAATTTTTGCGTATTCGTCTTTCCATTTGAAAGCTTCGATAAGATATGCGTCTCTACCCATCTCATAGCGATCTTTCCCTTGAGATTTTAAAAGTTGATCGATTTTAGCTTGGGTTGCAATGCCAGCGTGATCGACTCCTGGAAGATATAATACGTCGTATCCCTTCGCCTTTTTATATCTGCAAGAAATATCTTGGATAGTATTATCGATCGCGTGACCGATATGAAGTTTTCCGGTGACGTTTGGTGGAGGGATAACGACTGAAAATTTTTGTTTAGTAGTATCTCCAGCCTTAAAATACCCCTTCTTATTCCAGGTATCGTATTTTCCTTCTTCGACCTTGATGTGGTCATAGCGTTTTTCTAAAGTAATCATAATCTAATCTCATCTAACGTAGGTTGATATATAGTTTGCTAAGTTAGCGATCGTGCGTGAGTCGAGGACGCTAGTAAGTATAATTTCGTTATCCGTAGTATCTATACCCACTTCTTCAAGGTTCTTTTTAACCTTTGATCGCATCGACATATTGAGCTTATCGCACTTAGTCATACATATAATAAAATCGTAATGATTTTCACTTAAAAAGTTATAGAAACTCACGTCATCTTTGGTTGGTTTATGGCGCGAATCGAGTAAAAAGATAATAAGTTTTAGACGATTATTATCTTTAAAATAGTCTTCAATTAATTTTCCAAACGATAAATAGTCCTTGACGCCGTGCTCACTATAGCCATAGCCTGGACAATCTACGAAATAGAAGCTATCGTTTATTAAATAATAATTTAATAAACGGGTCATACCAGGTTTTGATGAAGTGTGAGCAAGATTTTTGCGATTTACTAAAGCATTTATAAGACTCGATTTTCCAACGTTACTTTTACCGACAAAAAGTACCTCGTCGAGGTACTTTGTTGGTAAATTCTCGATTTTATCGACGCTTTTTATAAACTCAGCGGACTTAAATATCGTCATATTAAGAATTTAAACAGATGTTAATCGCTTCGCTAACGTTTTCGATGAAGGTGATAGAAAGTCCTTCAGTGATTTCATTAGGAAGTTCTTCGATATTTTTCTTGTTATCTTTAGGGATAATAATCGTTTTGATGCCAGCTCTTAAAGCGGCTAAAGATTTTTCGCGTAATCCACCAATTGGAATGGCTTTTCCTCTTAAAGTGACTTCGCCAGTCATCGCTATATCGCCACTAACTGGTTTATTTGTTAAGCAACTTACTATAGCCGTAGTGATTGCGCATCCAGCACTTGGTCCATCTTTTGGGACGGCCCCTTCAGGGAAGTGGATATGGAAATCTTTAGTTTCAAATAGCGTTGAATCGATGCCATATTTATCAGCATTAGCTTTAATATAGTCAAAAGCAATCGAACAACTTTCTTTCATGACGTCGCCAAGTTTTCCAGTTAAAACGAGTCGACCTTTACCAGGGAAGTCGTTGACCTCGATTGGTAAGATATCGCCACCAAATTCGGTATAGGCTAGACCTGTTACGACTCCAACTTGTTTTCCTTTTTCTTTAGTTGGCGAATCAAATAGTTCAATTCCTAAATATTTACGGACTTTAGTTGGCGTAATTTCAACCTGACGGTGATTTTTCTTAGCGACGTGTTCGACGACGATTTTACGGCAAATCGCGCCGATTTTTCTTTGAAGTTCACGGACGCCAGCTTCACGGGTATAGCGATCGATAATGTAATTTATCGCTTCATCGGTGAAGGTAATTTTTCCTTCAGGTAGACCATTAGCTTCGACTTCTTTTCTAATTAAATGCTCTTTAGCAATATTAAGTTTTTCAATTGAAGTATAAGAATTTACTTCGATAAGTTCTAAACGATCGCGAAGTGGTTCAGGAATATTTCCTAAATAGTTAGCGGTACATATAAACATGACATTCGATAAATCGTATGGTTCTTCAATGTAGTTATCGTTAAAGGCGATATTTTGTTCAGGATCGAGTACTTCAAGTAAAGCACTAGCAGGATCGCCACGATAGTTACTACCAAGTTTATCGATTTCGTCGAGTAAGAAGACTGGGTTTACAGTTTTTGCTTTTCTCATACCTTGAATAATTCTTCCAGGCATTGAGCCGACGTATGTTCTTCTATGACCACGAATTTCACTTTCATCGCTTAAGCCACCTAAACTCGATTTAACAAATTTACGACCTAAAGCGCGAGCGATAGATTTAGCTAAACTAGTTTTACCAACGCCTGGTGGGCCATAAAAACATAGGATTGGAGCTTTTAAATTACCAGTCATTTTCTTAACAGCTAAATATTCGATAATTCTTTCTTTAACTTTTTTAAGACCATAGTGGTCTTCATCTAAAATAACTTGGACATTTTTTATATTGTCATTATCTTTAGTTTTTTCAAACCAAGGTAAAGACAACATTATATCGATATAGTTTTTAATTAAGCTAGCTTCAAGCGAAGCTTGAGGCATCATGTTATAGCGCTTAATTTCTTCTTTAATTTTGGCTTTAACGTAATCTGGATAGCTACCTTCATCTAGCTTTTTAAGAAGTTCATTATCAATTGGCGTATCGTCTTCATCGAGTTCTTTACGGATGGCGTTGAGTTTCTCTCTTAAGATATAGTCGCGTTGATTTTTCTCTGTAGCTTTACGAATTTCGTTATTGATATCTTTTTCGATTTGGGCGCTTTTTATAATCTTATCGACGTCAATAAGAATTTTTTCTAAGCGTTCATTGATATCGCTAGCTTCAAGAAGTTCCATCTTCTCTTTATAGTCTAAAGGTAAGACGTTAGCTAAGGCGTAAGAAAATTCTAAAGCATTGATACCACTAGCAAGTTGACTCGTAAAATATCTTGTTTGACTATCGGTAACGATGTCTTTATTTTTCTTGAGTTCATCGATAAGTTTACGGATCAAGACTTCTTCTTTTTTAGCTTCGCCTAATAAGTCAGGTTTAATGTGACCTATTGCAAAATAGCTATTAGCATACTCTTCAAAGACGAGATAATCGAGTTCGAAGCGATCAAGTCCCATCATACGGATTCGGACAGTTTTATCGCCACTAGTCGAAGTGATGCGACATAAAGTTCCGATCGAATAGACGTCTTCAGTTTGGAAGTCTTTATTTTGATCTTCGTTATTTTGAGTAAGAATCACGCAGTAATTATCGAAATTATTTGCGCATTCTTTAATAGCCGAAATTGAAAATGGTCTTTCGGCGTATAGACCATTATTCGTTGTTGGATAACAAACAAATCCCTTACAAACAATGGCCGGGATACGGATTACTTCTCCAGGTTTAAATGTCATTAGTTCACCTTATATAAAGGAAACTATTTAGCTTCCTTGGTTGTTTTCTTTGAAGCTTTTTTAGTCTTAGCTTCAGTTAAGTTATTTTCAAGAATAAATTTTTCGATCTTATCTTGAACCAGTTGACTCTTAATTCTTCCTTCGTTGGCACTTAAAGCTTTTTTAACTTGTTCGACTTCCATGCCATAAAGTGAAGCGGTGTCACTATAATATTTTTCAAGTTCTTCATCGGTGCAGGTAATATTTTCCTTAGTACCGACTGCCATAATGGCTAAATATTCATTTAATCTCTTGGTAGCTTCTTCTTTAAATTGAGCGGTGAGTTTATCTTCAGTTTGAGCTGTGAGTTGTAAATATTGCTCTAAAGTTAAGCCGCTTTGAGCGAGTTGGTTATTGAAATTTTGTTGGATAGCATTAGCTTCTTGTTCGATAACTTCTTCGGCAACATCAAAAGTTGAATTTTCGACGATTTTATTAAGAATTTCTCTAAAAGCAGTTTCGCGGGCTCTATTTTCAGCATCTTTTTCTAAGATTTCTTTTTGTTCTTGTTTTAATTGTTCAACAGTTTCGATGCCATCTTTATCTAAACCTTTGACAAATTCGTCATCTAATTCAGGTAATTTCTTTTGTTTGACTTCGTGAATAGTACAAGCAAATTTGGCGTCTTTTCCAGCAAGTTCTTCGACGTATTGAGTTGGGAAAGTGACGTTTACATCGACTTTATCGCCAGCGCTTGTTCCGACGAGTTGATCTTCAAAACCAGGAATGAATTGATTGCTTCCTAAGATTAATTCATAGTTTTGAGCGCTTCCACCTTCAAATTCTTTACCGTTAATATAGCCTTTAAAGTCTAAAACAACGGTATCGCCTAATTCAGCTTTGCCTTCTTTAACGATGAGTTCAGCTTCATCTTCTAAAAGGTGCGAAATTTTGTGATCGATATCGGCATCGGTAATTTCTTTGATGTCCATAGCAACACCAAGGCCTTTATATTCACCTAAAGTGACGTTAGGAACTTTGACGATAATAAATTTAACTTCGAGTTCATCAGCACTACATTTGGTAATACTCGTATTTCTACAAGCGTAGTAATTGATTTTATTCGTAATAACAGTTTCTTTTAATAAGTTATCAATTGATGAATGGACAGCTTCGTTTAAAACGTCGACGTCTTTGATTTTCTTTTGTGTTAATTGGATTGGGGCTTCTCCTTTTCTAAAGCCTTTAATGGTGACGTTAGAAGCAAGTTTTTTTAATGCCTTAGTTTGATAGCTTTTCCATTCTTCGCCATCAAGGGTAGCAATAGCTTCAACAGTTGTCTTTTCATCTTTCAAAATTTTAGTGTTCACTAAATATTCCTCCTTAAAAACTACTAGCAAAGATTATATACGGAACGTATTTTATAATCAACTTATTTACATAGTAAATAAGCGTTTTTCTGGTGTTAGAGCATGTTTATGGCGACTCTATTTAAATCATCGCCAGCATCAAATAAAGTTATCTCGAAAAATTCATGAACTATAGCGAGATATTTATTATTTTCTTTAGTCTCATTATTAAATTCTTTATAGACAGGATCTTTTTCTAATTTGAATACATCCTGATACATATCTGAACACATGGCAATTACCGCAAAAACATAGGCCTCGACATCAAAGTTATCGAGATATTCAGGTATTAAATTATAGAAAATAGACTCCGAAACATTGCTACACATTTGAATGACGAGTGGATCTTTTGTAATGCCACATAAATGTTCAAATTTTTCTCTAGTAGCGTTTTGAATTGATTCGAATTTTTTAGAAATTTTAGTCGTGTTTAGCACGATTTCTTCGCAATTTTTTGTGATTTTATAAGTTGCATCGTAGCCAAATCTCATAAGGAAATTAAATAAGTCAAAGAAAGCGAGATTATATGTTTTATACTCTTTTAAAACCGAGTCGATATACTCTGTCATATAGATGCCTTCGCTAGCAAATTGATAAGCAGCAACCAACCCCTTTTCAATTTCGGAAAACTTATTGCTTTTAAGCCAATTTTTGACTTCAAACATACTTACTTCAGGTTCTATAGTTGGCTTAAGTTTTTCTCTTATTATGCGTTGATGTTGAATAAGAGTATCGATATCGCGAAGCTCTTCTTCGACCTCTTGACTTATATATGGAGCTGATAAATATTCTTCTTTAATTTGTTTGATATATTCTTCATTTTCATTGATTAAAGCAATCATAAAATGAAGTTGCATCGATACGATGTAGTTTTTTTCTTCAAATTCTTCTTTATGTTCTAAGAAAAATTCAAGATAAGGTAAATTTGGATTGTATACAGATAAAATTAAAAGCGTCGAGTATACCGATGTAACATCATCGTCTATATAACTCGTTTTATATTTTTCAAAAACCTCAGCCGCAACTTCGGGTGTTATCGGAGCGGTTAAATTTTCAAATACACTAGATTTCTTCGTTTTTGCCATGAAGTTTATTATATAACGCAAGTGCTAAATCTTTCCTTAAAATTTGCTCAAAATCTTCGATAGAGGCCTTTTTTAGCTCATTTATAGTAGGAAAACTCTTGTTTAGTTGCTCGATTTTCTTAGGTCCGATCCCAGAAATGTCATCATAAATTGATTTAAACATCGCTTTTCCACGTTTTGAGATATGGGAAGTTATAGCGTAACGATGGACTTCATCTTGCATACGGGTGAGGAGATAGAATAATTTTTTGTCATTGTCAAAAAAGTATTCATTCATATTTGAATCGATGAGGCCACTTGTTCTATGTTTATCGTTTTTAACTAAAGAGACGATTGGTATATTTAATTCGAGTTCGTTTAAGACATTTATACCCACCTCGAGTTGCGTTTTTCCACCATCTAAAATTATTAAATCAGGGTAATGTCCATCGCTCGATTTTAGTCGATTGTATCGACGAAAAAGCGTCTCTTTCATACTTGCTAAATCGTCTTTTTTATTGAAGTTAGCGATATTAAATTTTCGATAATTTCTTTTTAAAGGTTCGCCATTATAAAATTGGACCATTGCCCCGATAGCATTAGTTCCTTGAAGATGAGAATTATCGAATAATTCGATGCAATAAGGCGTTTTTATATTGAGTAATTTTCCAAGTCGTTCGAGCGTGTCAAGATTATCGTCGCTAAGTCTAGCGGTTGCAAAATGTTCGTCTAAATCTTCCTTAGCGTTATTAATTAAAGTAGGCAAAATATCGAATAATTTTCCTCTAGTTGGGACGTTTATTCTGACATCGAGATAACTTTCTAAAATCTCGCCTATATCCTTAGAACCGATGACAATTTCAGCAGGTAATTGATTAATTGAATAGTATTGAGTGATTAAATCGGCTACAAATTCATCGATTTCGCCGATAATTTCATATACAAAGTTGCGTTTTCCTATCAAAATGCCCTTTCTATATATAAATATAGATAGTGAAAGATAGTTGTCGCGGGTGTTGAAAGCGAAAATATCGCGGTCAACTTTATCGAAAAATTCGACGTTTTGTTTTTCATTTATATGTATAATAGCGTCATAATATTTTTTAAGTTCGCTTGCGTTTTCAAAGTCGAGTTTATCGCTATATTCTCTAATTCTTTTTTCTAAAGTTTTTAAGACATTATGATTATCACCTTTTAAAAATTTCCTGATGTCATCGAGGATTTTTTCATATTGTTCGTCTGTAACTTTATTGATACAAGGAGCTAAACATTGTCCTAGATGGTAATATAAACAAGCGCTTTTTGGGACGCTATGACACTTTCTTAAAGGAAAGATTTTGTTAATTAAATTGACCATTTCGTAAGCGTTAGTTGATACTGGAAATGGACCAAAATATTCGCATTTTTTATCCTTTAAATTACGAGCAATCGAAATGTAAGGATCTTTGACTTTATGTAGTGCAATATATGGATAATGTTTGTCGTCTTTTAACAAAATGTTATAACGAGGAAGGTATTTTTGGATGAGATTCATCTCTAAAATGAAGGCTTCTTTTTCGTTTTTAGTGATAATTATTTCAAAGTGGTCGACATGAGAAACCATTGCGAAGGTTTTACCGTTTTGCGAACGCAAAAAATATTGGGAAACGCGTTTTTTAAGGTTCTTAGCTTTCCCAATATAGATGATATTTCCATCGCTATCAAACATCTGATAGCAACCAGGTTTGTCAGGCAATAAATTTATGTCTTCTTTGAGTCTAGCGTTCATTTTAGTTTAACGATTGTGGAGCCTCCACCCCCTTCAGATTCGTTAGCAATATGAAATTCATTGACAAATTTATTGCTCTTTAAAGCCTTATGAACTGCAGTGCGTAATTGACCTGTTCCATAGCCATGAATTATGCGTACTTCTTTCATTCTTCTAAGGACACATTCATCAATATATTTTTCGACTTCTTCGACCCCTTCATCGACCCTTAAACCGATGATATTTAGCGTAGGAGAAATAGGTTTAGTCTTTACTGCTTCGCTATCAATATTGATAGATTTTCTAGTCGATTTTTTAGGTGCTTCAATCTTAGTGCAGGCGTCTTTTGTGGTGGTCAAAGAGAAGCCACCTTCGTCACTTAAATAGACCTTATTTCCTTCAATTTTATTGACTGTTCCTTGAATACCAAGTGACTTAATTTGGACATAATCTCCAACATTAATTTCTTCAGGTTCATTTTCAGAAAAAAGCCTTAATTTTTCAATTTTCCCTGCAGATTCTCTATATTTTTCTTTTTTATTGGATAAAAACTCTTCGTAAATTGTATCGATTTCGCGCAATTTTTCATCGATAATTTCATCTAGATCGGTGAGTTTTCTCTCTTTTAATTTTGATTCGCGTTCTTTAAGTTTTTCTTCAGTTTCTTTGAGTTTTGCTTCCTGATTTTTTAGCTTTTCAGTAAGTAATTCTAACTCTTCTTCTTTACGAATTATTTCTTGTTCTCTATTCTCTAAACTTTCGATTTTTATATCGACTTCGCTTTGATAATTTTTCTTATAAATTCGTATTGCTTCGTTATTTATAGACTTAGGAATTCCATACTTTTCAGCAATCAAAAATCCAAAAGATTTACCGCTTGATCCAACGTGCATTTTGAAGGTTGGTTGGAGTAAATCTTGGTTAAAAATAAACGATGCGTTGACAATTTTAGCGTTACTCATTCCATACTTTTTAAGTAGTGGATAGTGAGATGAAATTAAGGTTATACAGTTCTTTTGTAAAAGGTATTTTACTATCGAAACAGCAAGCGCATCGGCTTCTTTTGGGTCGGTTCCGTTACATAATTCATCTATCGCAACAAGGTCTTTACTAGTTACGTGGCGAATAATAGAAGCGACGTTATCAATATGCGCTGAGAAGGTCGATAAGTTAGATTCAATTGATTGATTATCACCAATATCGACGTATATTTTCTTAAAATATCCGACCTTACTATTTTTGTTTGCCGGAATTGGTAGACCAAGTTTAGTCATATAGACTAAGGTTGCAACGGTTTTTAAAGCTATAGTTTTACCACCTGCATTAGGTCCACTAATAAGCATTAATGGATGTTCGTTAGTTAAGATAAAATCGTTAGGTACTACCACTTCTTTATTTAATAATGGATGGCGCGCTTCGTATAAATAGACCTCTTGATTTGGACTTAATTCAGGTGTGCAGCCATTAATTTCGACCATATATTTAGTTTTAGCTTGATAAGTATCGAGTTTTCCTAAAATTTTAGTATTTAATTTTAGAGGTTCTTCATATTCGAGACATTTTTTAGTTAGTTCAGTCAAAATTCGATTGATTTCATCGCGTTCTTCTAGCTCTAAAACCTTCTTTTCGTTTTCTAATAAGACTACTTCGGCAGGTTCTACAAACGTTGTTTGACCACTATCGCTTATATCGTGAATAACGCCGTTAATTTTAGATTTTTCACTCGTCGAAATAGGTAAAACGAACCTTCCATCACGGAGAACGAAGTTATCGCCACTAATAATATCCTTATATTGATTGAATAATTTTGAGATATTTTGTCGAATTTGTTTCTCTAGTCTAGCTAAATTCGTTCTTATATCGAATAGTTTTCTACTCGCTCTATCTTTAACGCTATTTTCAATAGAAATAGAGCGATCTATATCGTTATATAAATCTTCTAAAGAGGTAAATTTACTAACTAAATTATCCACATTTGGAGTTTCGACCGTTTTCTTTAATAAATATTTACGAACTTCGTCGACTAAATAGATTTCGTTTTTAATTTTATTAAGACTCGCTTCATCTAATCGCATACCTTTTTTAGCGTTATCTAAAATTTGTTTGATATCGATTTCGCTAACGATCGGTAAATCGCCATGATTCATAATCAAAGCGTCGACCTCATTAATAAAATCGTATTCATTTTGAATAGATTTTAAATCAGGTAAAAAGCGATAATTTGAGACGAGGTTTTTCCCAAAACTAGTTTTCAAATATCTAGTAATCTTCGATAATATTTTATCTATTTCTAAAGTATTAAAGGTTTCCATTTTTCCACAATATATTAGCATAAAGAGACGTTTTATGGTATGATATTGCCAATGATTACCATAAAAGTTGACCCAAAAACTCTTAAGGAAATAGAAGAAACATACGCCGATTTTATTACTGAACGCAATATCGGCTATATTATTTTTGTCGCTAAAACCGATAAAAATATCATTACCGCCTACGAAAATAGAAAAGGCGTTAATTTTAAGGTCACTATTCAAGGGGACGGGTATTTAGAACTTGCTAAGAAATATAGTTTAGATAAACAACTTCTTCCAAAGACTAAAAAAGGTGTTGAGGAAGCCATTCATTTTATCGATATCGATAGTCAAATTGGTAGCGACGAAGTTGGAACTGGTAGTTTTTTAGGTCCAGTTGTCGTTTGCGCAGCTTATGTAGATCACGACACGATGAAAGTTATCGATACATATGGCGTTAAAGATAGTAAAAAGATGAATGACGAAACAATTTTACGTATCGCACCAATGTTATTAAAGAAAGTTATCTATGAATATAAAGTCTTATCGAATAAAAAATATAACGATGGCATTGCAAAAAACTTCAATGCGAACCGTATAAAATGCGTTTTACATAATCACGTTTTACTTAAACTTCATGAACGTTGCCCATATGTTAAAAACGTCTATGTCGATCAATTCTGTCCTGCTGAAGCTTACTATAAACATCTTAATGGTATGAGTAATATCGAAGAAAATATCGTCTTTAAAGAAAAGGCTGAATCATATTTTCCAAGCGTCGCTTTAGCTAGTATTATAGCTAGATATTACTTCTTAATCGAAATCGATAAACTTAGTAAAGAATATGGAATGAAATTTCCTACTGGCGCTGGAAAAGATGTCGATGAATTTGCTATCGAATTCGTAAAAAAATATGGTTTAGACGAATTCAAAAATCTTTGTAAACGTAATTTTAGAAACTATATAACTTTGACAACAAGCCTTAATTAAGCTTATCGAGAATTTCTTTAAAATAATTAGGAAGAGGTGCTTCAAAAGTCATCTCTTTTTTTGTTGTTGGATGGATAAATGTAAGTCTATAAGCGTGAAGTAATTGCCCTTTACTATATAAAGCGCAGTTATTTTTGCCGTATAATGGATCGCCTACTATCGGATAATTTAAATATTCCATATGGACTCTAATTTGGTGAGTTCGACCGGTTTCGAGTTTAAATTTTAATAAAGTGTAGTTGTTAAAACGTTTTACGACTTCGAAATTTGTAATAGCTTCTTTACCATTAACTTGATTGACTTCGTATTTCATACGGTTGGTTTTAGATCTAGCTAATGGAGCGATAACTTTACCTTTTTCGTGAGGAAAAACGCCAGTCACAAGAGCTAAATATTCGCGATGCATCGTATGATCTTTAAGTTGATCAGCTATAAAGTTGTGAGAATTATTGTTTTTACAAACTAACAATAAACCGCTCGTATCTTTATCGATTCTATGAACGATTCCTATACGATTTAAACCATTTATAGTCGATAGTTGTTTTTCGTTATAAATTAAAGCGTTTACTAAAGTATCATCAGCATGGCCATTTCCAGGATGAACGACGAGTCCTTGAGGTTTATTGATAATTAAAACGTCGTCATCTTCATAGATGACAGGAAGATCCATTTCGTATGGTTTAAGTTCGTCTTTCGATAGGTCTTCTTCGATGATTAAGGTGATATCATCACCTTCTTTTACCTTGTAAGAAGGTGAAATTTCTTTCGAATTGACCAAGACATTCCCGTTTTTTATAGCATGAGAATAATATGCTCTAGTATTGTTCGCGTTTAAAATTGGCAAGGCTTTATCAATTCTTAAAGTCGCTAGTTTTTCATCGATTATATATGTAATTTTGGTTTGATTTGCCATCTTTTATTTAGTTGGTTGTTTTGATTTATGTTCTTCGATAGCTTCTTTAATCCAGCTATAAATAAAGTAGCCAATTAGCATTAATATACCTACAACGAGGCATGAATCAGCTATATTAAAAATACCCATCCAAGAAATTGCCGGCGTAATATCGATAAAATCGATAACGCCAGTTTTATAGAATGTACGGTCAATTAAGTTTCCTAAATCTCCTGCTAAAAGGACCATTAAGGTCGCTCTAATGAAGCCATTTTGCTTGTGACTATAAAAAATAATTATGAATAGTAAAACTATTAAAGCAATCCAAGAAACGAGTGCAAGTAAGACTCTTGATAGAGTCGTATCGCCACCCATTCCAAAGGCCATGCCAGTGTTATATGTGAGTGTTAATTGTAAGAATCCAGGGATTAAAACGACTGGCGTACGGTATGTTAAGAATTCTTGAGCGCATAATTTTGAGACTAAATCGATTACAAAAAGTAATACGAATAACCATATAAATGAGAAAAATAACCACTTCAAAAATTTACGCCAATCGGTGAAAGTTTCTTTCCAAAATTTACCTGCACCTTTATAGTCAACGCGTTGCCAAAAGTAGTCGGTTTTCTTTTCTTCTTCCTTTTTTGTTTCGGTTTTAGGTTCCTCTTTTACCTCAGTTTCAACCTTGTTTTCTTCTTGAGGATTTTCCGAGTTTTCAAAATTTGAGCCGAAATCTGCAGGGTTTTTTTCTAAATTCGTTAGATTTTCATCGCCTTCATACATCTTGGACATAGGTGAGCTCCTTCAACTTCAGTGATCTCGTTATTGTTTTTATAGCACCAACAACGGTCACATTTTACGCCATCATGTTTTTTAACAAAAACGTTCGAGACATCTAAATTCAATCCATTATCGACCTTTTTAGCAATGGTAACTTTACTGACGATAAATAATATTTCTAACTCATCTTCAGTGAATTCTTCTTCGAGTAATTCGGCTAAACGATTATATTTAACTTCGATTGTGACACTAGCTTCTTGACTTGAACCGATAAGTTCATCGTTTCTAGCAACTTCTAGAGCTTTTAAGACGTCGCCTCTAAGTTGTTTAATAAGTTCATAATCGTCTAATAAGGTTTGACTATATTTACTACTCTTAACTGGGTAGTCATAGTATTGAACGTTATCTTTACTCTTTAATGGATAGTTAGCGTTAACTTCATCCATTGTGAATGGTAAAACTGGATTTAAAAGTCTCATTAATGTAAAGACTACTTCGTTTAAAACGGTTTGAACTTGTAAACGGCGTTTACTATTTTTATCGTTACAATAAAGGATATCTTTAGCGATATCGAGATAGAAACTACTTAAATCGTCGCTGATAAATTTAGTAATTTCGCCCATCGCATTGATGAAATTATATTCATCGAAGTATTTAATGAAGTTATTTTTAACTTCTTCTAATTTGGCGAGTAAGCATTCATCGATATATTCGAGTTTAGTTTGAATATCTTCTTTTTTGAAGGTATCTTCAAATGAACCGTTCGATAAATTACCGAGCATAAATCTAAATGTATTACGGGTTTTACGATAGATTTCAGAGGTTTGCTTAATAATTGACTCGCTAATACGAGCATCTTGTTGATAATCACTTAAAGCGGTCCAAAGTCTAAGAATATCGCTACCATAGTTATTAGCAATTTTTAAAGGATCGATGCCATTTCCTTTAGATTTAGACATCTTCTCCCAATTTTCATCCATAACAAAGCCATGGCTAACGATTTGTTTATATGGAGCAACGCCATTTAAAGCGACGCTAATAATTAAACTACTATTAAACCATCCACGATATTGGTCGCTACCTTCTAAATAAAGGTCGCATGGATAGGTTAAGCCGTTATTTTTAACGACCAAATTAAAGCTTGAACCACTATCAAACCAAACGTCCATAATATCTTTTTCTTTGGTATATTTTCCGTTTGGAGAATGTTCGTTTTTATAGTCTTCTGGAAGTAATTCAGTAGCATCGAGTTCATACCAAGCATTGCTTCCTCTTTCTTTAATGATTTCTTCAATATGTTCAAAAACTTCTTTTTCAATAATTGGAGTTCCATCTTCACAATAAATAATTGGAATTGGTACGCCCCAAGCTCTTTGACGGGAAATACACCAATCAGCGCGGTCTTTAATCATATTGACCATACGGGTTTCGCCCCATTTTGGTGCCCATTTAACTTTATGGATTTCTTTAATAATTTCGTCTTTAATTGGAGCAATCGAACAGAACCATTGTGGAGTCGCTCTAAAAATAACTGGTTTATGAGTTCTCCAATCGTGAGGATAGCTATGAATTATTTCTTCTTGTTGGAGTAAAGCGCCGTTTTCAGTCAAAATTTTGATGACTTCTAAATTAGCTTCTTCATAGAATTTTCCAGCAAGTCTTTCACCGGCTTCATTAGTCATATAACCATGTTCATTGACTGGACAATATGGCTTAATATCGTATTTTACGCAGACATTATAGTCATCTTCACCGTGACCTGGAGCGATATGAACAATACCAGTACCATTATCTTTTGTGACGTAATCACCTAAAATAACGAGCGATTCGCGATCATAGAATGGATGATGAACAGTGATAAGTTCTAAATCCTTTCCTTTAAATTCTTTAACTAATTCAACTTCAGTCAAACCTAGTTTTTCGGTTAAAATATCAAGTAAATCGGTGACAAATACGAGATTTCCGAGGTTTGTTTTATATAAGCCATAGCTAAATCTAGGGTTAACACAAAGGGCTAAGTTTGCAGGTAAAGTCCATGGAGTTGTCGTCCAAATGATAAATTTAGTATCTTGAGGAACTTTTCCTTTAGTATCGCTTACTTTAAAAGCGACATATATCGTATAAGCTTTGACATCGTGATATTCAATTTCAGCTTCAGCTAAAGCCGATTCACTAGAAGGCGACCAATAAACTGGTTTTAAGCCTTTATAGATGAGGCCTTTTAAAGCCATTTCGCTGAAACAATGAATTTCACTAGCTTCAAATTCTTTTTGTAAGGTTAAATATGGGTGATCAAAATCGCCAATGACGCCGAGTCGACGAATTTGTTCTTTTTGATTGGCAACTTGAGTTAAAGCATAGTCTTCGCATTTCTTTCTAAATTCGGTTACGGGTGTCGTTTTTCTATTTACGCCACTTCTAGTAACCATATTTTCGATTGGAAGGCCATGAGTATCCCAGCCAAAAATGAAAGGAGTTTTATATCCTTGCATATTTTTATAACGCACAACAAAATCTTTTAATATACGGTTAAGCATATGGCCACAGTGCATATTGCCGTTTGCATATGGTGGGCCATCATGAAGGACATATTCTCTATCTTTTCCTTCATTCATTTTTTCGTATACTTTTTCTTCTTTCCATTTTTCGACGAGTTTAGGTTCTTTTTGCGATAAATTGCCTCTCATCTCGAAGTTTGTTTTTGGCATCAATAGACTTTCTTTAATTTCCATATTTACCCCTTTTAATAAAAAAATCCTTAGAAGATCTAAGGACGTAAATTCTTTTTACGCGGTACCACCTTAGTTGCGAATATTTCGCCACTTAATATCAATGTCCGTTTATAAATTCGAAGTGATACCTAACTAATTTTTACTAGTAACTCGCAGCAATTGTTACATTCTCTGGAAGTAAAAGTTTTAATCAGACTTGTCTTCTACGCATTATTTTAGTTTATTTGCATATATATTTCAAATAGAAATATATATAAGGTCAAGGTGAGTCAAAACATAAATTTAGTCTAATTATTCTTAGAGTAAATTCAGTTTTTTGCTGTCATATATTTTTTAAAAAAACGCCGTTTTTGAACAAAACCCTGCAGATCTCCACTATTTTTATTAAAAACTTTAAAAATTAATTAACTAAATCTTTTAAGAAATTTGGGATGATGTCATCATCTTCATCATCTATATCAGGTTCTGTCTCATTGCTGTTTTCTAAGATTTCAGTCGATAGAATTTCTTCTTCGATAGACTTTTCGATTTTCTTATCTTCTTCAAAGTGAGTTGCAATAAGTGAAATTAAAATTTCGTCGTCGAGAGTCTCGTCAACAGCGATTCCAAACTTAATATCGAGTGTTCCTTTACTCGCTTCAAAGATGTGATTTACGCAATCGTAATTCTTATTTAAGGAAACTGATGGACCACAAGTTATATGACAAATAGCCGTTTTAGCACCTTCGATTGTTTGCTCAATTAAAGGATTATTTATAGTGCTTTGAGTGGCTTCAATATCAGCGTTTTCACCTTTACCAGAGCCAAATCCAATAAGGGTAATTCCGCCGTTTCTAAGCGTTTTATCTACATCAGCAAAATCTAAATTAATAAACGAAGGCAACAAGATTAAATTGCTGACCGTTTTTACGCTTTTTGCTAGTACTTTATCTGCTTCTTCAAAGGCTCGATCGATAGGTAAAGAGCCATCTATTTTTAATAAATTATCGTTACTTACAATAATTAAGCTATCGGCTATTTCCTTTAATTCTTTTAGTCCTTTAGTTGCATTTTCGTTTCTTGTAGGACCTTCAAATTTGAATGGACGAGTGACTATAGCCATAGTCAAACAACCTTCTTCTTTAGCAATTTTAGCGACTACTGGAGCGCCTCCAGTTCCAGTTCCTCCACCCATTCCAGCGGCTATAAAAACGAGATTTTTGCCTTTAACTATCTCGCGAATTTCATTTTCGCTAGCTTCGGTAGCAGTTTTTCCAATACTAGGATCGCCACCTGCCCCTAAGCCGTTGGTAATTGTTTTGCCAAGAATGATTTGATTAGGAATTTTGCTTATACTAAGAGTTTGTTTATCGGTATTTGCAGCATAAAATTCGACATTTTGAATGTCTTCATCAATCATGTGATTGACAGCATTATTGCCTGCTCCGCCAATACCGATAACTATAATTTTTGCGATTGGTTCGAAGTTTTCGTGATCGTTATTCATGGTCTTCTCCTCCTTGACGATGGAGTAATGAAGCGTGTCTAGCAGCGTTAATTTTATCGTTTATATTTTCTTCGATTTCGAGTTTAAGACACATTGTACCGATTAAATTTCCGTATTCATCAAATGGCGCGCCGATGACGTTTGATTTAATTATGTCGATCTTTTTATTACGCATTTCGTTTGCTAAATAGTCTTTTAAACTATCGAATTTAACCTCATTTCCGTATATAAAAATAGGCAAATCATCGATGGTTTCGGCTTCTTCATTGAGTACTTCTATCATTTTTCCTAGTGATGAAGCAAAATCTTCTATTGTACGATTTATTAAAGGCATAACGCTAGATTTTGTGATTTCTATACCGTTATTTGTCTTGCTAATTAATGGGTTATAAGTCGTATTTGAAGTGTCGTTTATAAATAATTTCTTAAGATTTTCAGCTTCTTCTAATGAAATATCAAACTCTTTTGAAATGACTTCATCAATATCGTCGCTTCCAACAAAAATTCGCTTTGAATCGATAACTTTTTTATCCTTGATAAGGTTTAAAATCGTCGATTTTTCCGCGACTTCTACTAAAATATAGTCTTCATTTTTATAGTTATTGTGAGTCAAATAACTAGTTGCACATAAATTTGATATGAATACGCCAGAAATTGTAAGTCCTGCGCCAGTAATTGCTTCAACTAAAGCGTTATACATTTTTTGAGGCAAGGTATAAACGTGCGCATCGATTGAAATTTCGCCTCCTGGAAAGCCAATTGGCGCCTTTTTGAATGTTTGTTTTCCATCGATTATAAACGTATCGGGTATAACATTTATGATCACATTATTATTTGGAACAGGTTCTTTAACAATTTGTCTCATAACGCTTTTTATATCAAATGAAGTTATCTCATCTGGTGAACTCGTTTTCATCGTTTTTTTGATTTGATAAACCTCTAATCCGACTGGTGGAATGAGTAAAGTTACGTTATTTAATGTATATTTAAAACCTAATTTAGAATCATCGATTTCGATCAAAGTTGATATATCTTTTTTAAGACTATAAACATCGATATAGTCGCCAAAATCTATAGTTTTATTAAGTTTAATTGTCTTCGTATAGACGACTTTGATTTGCTTATGAAAAAGGTAGCAAAGAAGTAATTTTGCTTTTTGTGAACCAATTTCAAGTATCGCCGTCAAGTTTTCCATATTTATGAATATTATAATAATTGTCATAGGTTCTATCAATTTATAATTGATAGAAAGGTAGGGAATAATAGATGTTACATGCTTACTTTTAGTATATTTTTAGTACATTTTTATCTATATAAACAAAAAAGTAGCCGCAGCTACTTTTCATCAAGGAGGGATAAAAAATGACTATGACAACTTATCTATTTTTTAAGGTCATATGTTATTTCAATGATATTTTTTTCAATTTCGACATCTTCAACTTGTTGTTGAATGGTCGCTTGGGTAGTTTGAGATTCGTGATTTAATAAATATAGGCTTAAAGGAATAGCTAAAACGACGCTAGAAGCTCCAACAATCGTAAAGAAAATGCCTATTTTTCTAAAGAAATAGTAACTTCTACCTTTGTGGTTTTTAGAGAGTTTATCTTTCATTTGCATACTTTTTACCTCTTATTTAATGCGTTCGATAATCCTAAGCTTGGCGCTTTTTGATCTTGGATTAATTTCCATCTCTTTATCGCTAGGGATGATCACTTTTTTATTAACGAGTCTATAAGGCATCTCATCGTCTTTGGATGGGAGTTTATAGTCATTAATTCGATTTCCGATAGCGACACTTAATCCTTTAAAAATCTCTTTAACTATCCTATCTTCTAAGGAATGGAAACTGATGACTGCAATTCTACCGCCTATATTGAGTAGTTTTGTGGCTTTCGTTAACCCTTCCTTTAAGACATTAAGCTCATCGTTAACTTCGATACGTAAGGCTTGAAAGACTTGTTTAGCAGGGTGACCCTGCTTTTTAAGTTCCCTATCAGGTTTACTTTTTTTAATAATATCGACGAGTTCTAAAGTCGTTTGAATCTCTTTTTCCTCGCGACACTTACAAATATTTCTAGCAATACTTGTCGAATATTTTTCTTCGCCATATTCTTTAAAAATTCTCACGAGATCTTTATAAGAATAATTATTAACGATGTCTTTAGCTGTCAAAGAACTCTTCTGATTCATTCTCATATCGAGTACGTTATCGTATTTATATGAGAAACCTCTATAATCTTCATCGAAGTGGGGGGAACTTACTCCTAAATCGAATAAAATTCCATCGACTCCGTGAATACCAAGTTTAGTGATAATTTCATCAATATTTAAGAAATTATCGTTCACAATGATGCGATTAGTAGCAATTTTTGATAGTTCTACTTCACAATATTCAATCGCTTCCGTGTCTTGATCTATTCCGACTAATAGACCCTTTTTATCGAGACGTCTTAATATTTCTTTACTGTGCCCGCCTCGACCCAACGTCGCATCGATATATATTCCGTTAGGTTTAATATTTAACCCTTCGATTACTTCATTAAGTAATACCGGAATATGAACATCACTTTTCATAATTTAGTAAATTCGCAGCATTTGTTTCGAATTGATCTTCTTTATCAGTAAGATATTGGTTATAGCTAGCGCGATTCCAAATTTCTATGTGATCGAAGACTCCATTGATCGTAATTTCTTTGCCGATATTATATTTAGCAAGAATACGAGCTGGAATTTGTAATCGTCCTTGACTATCCACTTTCACTTCTTCTGTTGAGGAAGCGAGGACTCTAAGGTGAAGTCGAGCTTTTTCATCTTCGTAAGGGAGATGAGAATATCTTTCGATGAGTTTTTGGAAATCTTCATCTTTATAAAGCGCAATGCAACCCTCAAATCCTTTGATAAGATAGGCTTTATAGCCAAGTTCATCTCTGAATTTGCTAGGAATAACTGTGCGACCTTTATCGTCTATTTGAAATTCATAACTTCCAAAAAACATTCCACTTCACTCCACTTTGTTCCACCTGTTATTATTTTAGTTATAAATATCGATTTAGACAAGTGATTTTTTAAAAATTTTGAAAAAGATGTTTGTGAGGTAGTTTATAGGTATTTTAAAACTCGATTTTTTCTTGACTATATCAAAGTTTTTTCAAGTTTTATTAATATTAATCAAGTATTAAAAAAGTATACATTTACAACTCTAAACCAACAAAAAAGCACCTATAATCAGGTGCTTTCGGTGAAAGGAAAGAGATAAAAGGAGTATTAACAGCAGCAAGATAAATCGCTTATAACGTTATTGACTAACAAAAAGAAATCGTAATCGATAACGTCGCCAGAAGCGATTTTAATAGAGAGTGGTTTTTCAAAATTTTCTTCGATATAGCTAATGATATCTTTGACTTTGAGTTCATTACTATCGCTATAATCGAATGAAGGTAAAACGTATTGATTGATAAATTCTTTGGTTTCAGTTTTCATAATTAAAGGTCCTCTCTAGTCATATGTTTAACGCGGTCATGTTCTTCAGCTCTTTTGCCGTTATTAAAACGATCTAAAGTGCCGACTAAATAACCGGTAATTCTACGGATTCTTTCAAAAGGAAGCGTATGAAAATGATATGTCAAATCGACAAATTCGCCATCGACTTTAACGTCTAGCGCTTCAAGCTCTTTTCCATCGCTATGACTTAAAGCATAATCCCAATAAGCTTGCTTTTCAGCGGTGCTTAAATGACCATTAATTACGTTTACATTCATAATCTAAAACCTCCCCGATTTTCGATGTCATTACTATAAGTTATGTCAAATACTTTTTTTCAAAAATTTCTAAATTTGTTTTGAAAAGATACTAATTAGTAGTTTTTTAGTAAATCGATTTTTCTTGATAAATTTAATGACAATTTTGTCAAAGAAATTTATCATCTCTCAAGCAATAAAAAAGCGGATTTCTAATAGTGAAATCCGCAAATTTCTTTGATAAATACTAGGTTTATTCGTCTAAATCGATATCTTTTAAGATATCGAATGGTGAAGATTTTTCCTCTTTTTCAAGTTCTTCTTCAGTTATGACTCTATAACCATCTCCTTCGATTTTTCCTTCGTTAGGAGCGTGTAAATTTATAGGCAAACTCGAGACTATTAAAGAGAAAATAATCTCGTCTAAATCGACATTTTCACCAGTATATAAGACATCGTTTGAGTCGAAATTTGGATCAGTAGTAAAGTAATATTGATCCACGATTTTGAGTGTCTTTTTAAATGGTTTTAAAGTAAGGCTACTAATGACTTCGAGTTTGGTTTTTATAGCAAAATTAAGCTCATAAATTGCCCCACTTACTGGATTAATTTCGATAGATCCTTCAATCGAATCATAGTGCTTTATAACACTCGTGATATAAGTTTCATTGAACTCTTTTAAAATGATATCGATATCGAGTGTGGTCTTATTTTTATATTCAGTTAGATTGATTTTCATATTATTTTAACCTTAATTTGAGTCTATTCGTGATAATTTCACGAACCTTATTATCGACTTCGACTATCTCTTCGTTTGTGAAAGTCTTATCGCTATTTTCTAAAGTGATAGTTAGAGCCATCGATTTAGATTCATTATCGCTATATAAGTCGAATAATTGAACGTTTTTAATGAGTTTACTAGCGCCTTTTATATTCTTAACGATATCAGCGTAACTTGGAGATGTTTCATCTAAATAGAAGGCATAATCTCTAGTTACAGCAGGGAAACGAGTAAATTCTTTGAATCTATTATTCCCGGTTTTTAAGGTATATAAAGGCGTAAGATTAAGCTCACAAAGTAAGATATTTTGTTTCTTTAAGCCTCTAGTTTGTTTGAAACTTGGATGAAGTTCGCCAAATACCCCAACAAGTTTATTATCGACATAAACTTTAGCGCTTCTTCCTGGATGGAATTCTTTAGAATCAGTGAATTCAGCAAGTTTCATACGGCTAGTATTGATATTTAAAAGCTTGAATATATTGATTAAATAGCCTTTTAAGTCATAAAAATCGTAATTTTCTGCTTTATATAAATCTTGTCCTGTCTTACGGTTAACTAAAGCGATCGCTAAATGTTCATTATTAACATTGAGGGATTCGATATTACTCACTTCAAATAAAGCAAAATCTTTATTTTGGTGATTTAGGTTATATTCGACGGTATTTAATAGGCTACTAAGAAGGTTTCTTCTAACGATTTTATGATCTTCAGTTAATGGATTTTTGATGATATAAGGTTCATCGTTATTGAGATAGTTAAGTATTGCGTTATCTTTTTCGCTAACCAAAGTATAGGTTAAAATTTCATACATTCTTTGGTTGGATAGATAGTTTTTAATAGCGTTAACTTTTTCGTCTTCAATATATCGACCACCTAAAGTAGTTTCCATTAATGGAAGGGAGTCTTTAACGATTCCAAAGCCTAAATAGCGGACAATTTCTTCGCTTAGATCGGCTTTTCCTTCGACATCATTTCTAAAACTTGGAACTCTGACTCTAAATGCATCGCTACCTAAATAATATGAAACTTCGAAATGTAATTTACAGAGCGTACTCATGATAGTTTGTACGGATAAATTGCTACCTAAACGTTTGTTTATATAGCTAGCAGTACAATAAATTTCTCTTAAAGAATGGTCGAGTTCATCGTATTTTATAATGTCGCTAACTTCAGTAGCTTTCGCCAACTTAGTTACATACTTTGTTATCAAAGACATCGTTATATCGAAGGTATTTTTATCGATACCTTTTGTAAATCTAGCGCTCGAATCGCTACTTAAACCGAGTCTAGCTGACGTTCTTCTAACATTTGGACCATTAAAATGAGCAACTTCTAAAAGAATATTTTTACTTTCTGGCGTGACTTCTACTCTTTCTAAACCCATCACGCCACCAATAGAAACAGGTATACCACTGCTTGTAACGACTAAATCGCCTGGTTTAAGTTCATATTCTTTTTCATCTAAAGCGACAACTTTTTCATTAATATCATCTCTAACTATAAGTTCATTTTTAGGAAGTTTATCCATATCATACATATGGACAGGATTACCGGTTAAAAGCATGACATAGTTACCGATATCGACGATATTATTGATAGATCTAATGCCTTCATTACGTAAAACTTCGACAAGCCAAGCTGGTGAAGGTTTTATTTTTACGTTTTTAAAGACTTTTCCATAGAAAGCTTTGCAATGTTCGGATGTACTTCCGGTTACGAAATCTTCTTTATATGTATAGTGATTTGTTGCTTCAGGAAGTTTAACTTTTCTATTAAATAAAGCACCGATTTCTCTAGCGACGTTGAATAAACTCATGCAATCTGCGCGGTTTGCTAATAATTTTAAGTTTAAAACAGTGTCGTCTAAACGAAGATATTCTAAAACTTTGGTATTTCCAACGACTGCACTCTTAGGAAGTTCTTCAATACCTTCAATTTGTTCTTTTTTGAGATATTTATCTTCGATGCCGAGTTCTTTTAAACTACAAAGCATGCCGTTACTTTCGTATCCTTTGATAGTTGATTTAACAATTTTGATACCACCAGGTAAAGTTGCGCCAACTTTTGCGACTATAACTTTTAAACCAACTCTTACATTAGGTGCGCCGCAAACTATATCTAAAACTTCGTCTCCAACGTTAACTTTAGTTATGTGAAGATGGTCGCTATTTTCCATCTTTTCGCAATAAATGACTTCACCTATAACTAAATTAGTGGCGTCACTTACTATTTTAAGTTCTTCGACCTCGATACCAGCATCGGTGAGTTTTTGAGCGATCGCGGAAGGATCAATGTTTTTAATATTCACGTATTTTTGAATTTCTTTTAATGAAACTAACATAATTAATCCTCCACTTTCTTTGAAAATTGTTTAATGAAACGGATGTCATTTTGATAAAAACGTCTAATATCATCGATTCCATATCTAAGCATAGCGACTCTTTCTATACCGATACCGAAAGCAAATCCGCTATAGACTTCTGGATCGTATCCACTCATTTTTAAAACGTTTGGATGGACCATACCAGCGCCTAAAATTTCGATCCAACCGCTACCTTTACAAACTGGACAGCCACTTCCATGACAATTAAAGCAACTGACATCGACTTCGACGCTTGGTTCTGTAAATGGGAAATAACTGCTTCTAAATCTAACTTTTGAATCTTTTGAAAACATCTTTTGGGCAAAAAGTTCTAAAGTTGATTTTAAGTTTCCTAAATTAATATTTTTATCGATAACAAGACCTTCAACTTGGGCAAATTGATGCGAGTGAGTCATATCGTCATCGTCTCTTCTAAAAGTTTTTCCTGGACAAATAATTTTGATTGGTTTGCCATTAGCTTTTTCCATGACATGAGCTTGAACAGCTGAGGTATGACTTCTTAAAAGTAAAGTATCGTCAATATATAAAGTATCTTGCATATCGCGAGCTGGGTGATCTTTTGGAATATTTAAAAGTTCGAAAACGTAGTGTTCGGCATCGACTTCAGGTCCTTTTTCGACTGTATAGCCCATTCCTATAAAGATATTTTCGATATCTTCAATAACTTTATAAAAAGGATTAACTTCGCCATTAGAATGATCCTTATGAGGTAAAGTTATATCGATTTTCTCTTTTTTAAGGTCTTCATTTAACTTTTCTTCGTTTAATAATTTGATCTTTTCGTCTAATAAACCTTCAAGAGTCTTTAAAGCAACGTTAACTTCGGTGCCATAAGCTCTTTTTTCTTCAGGCAAAAGTTCTCTCATGACCGACATTAAGCTAGAAAATATACCTTTTTTAGAAAAATATTTATTACGGACTTCATTAGCTTCGGCTAAAGATTTGATGTTTTCAATTTCTTTTGTGCCTTCACTCACTATTTCTTTGATATCTTGCATAGATAAACTCCTATAAATAAAAAAAGAATTAGTTAGGAACGACTTCTTGCCGCGGTACCATCCTAATTCTCATAATTTGAGCACTTAATTTATAAAATTGATATCCAATTAGGTGAATTCGCTAAACTTTTTTAGGAACTTTCCACCCTCGTTCCCTCTCTATAAAAAATTTATTTAGTTACTACTCCTAAATCAATCGCAGTTATTATACATAATTTTTGACTATTATTTAAATAATTAAATAATAGATTTTCCTCATTTTTACAAAAGAAAAGGACACTTTGCACAGTAAGTGTCCTTCGGTATTCAACTAACATGACATTAGCTGAAAGGAGGTGGTTTTTGAAAGACACGGATCTTTCGATATTTATTATAGTACAAATTTCAAACAATACAACTGACAATTTGAAACTTTTTAATTTTTTTGATTATATCGGCGTTTTTATATACTTCGTTGACAATATTG
>CAYLSZ010000014.1:0-28611 GCA_964386745.1 uncultured Staphylococcaceae bacterium
ACCAAACTAAATTCCGGAAAAATGGAAGTAACGGAAATTACTTTGAGAATGTGTATTATAGTAATTTGACTAATTTTTGTAAATGTTTATTGAGTGACTTTATGGTAAAATAACTCTCGATGAAAAGAAACGAGTCGACTAGAAAAGAGAAGTATAAAGAATATCGCGATTCCATTATTCAAGAAGGCGATATCGATGAATCAACCTCTGATATTACTATCGAAGAAAAACCTAAACTCAACTCTTTGATCATCGAATTTAAAAAGAAAAGAGTTAGAAAACTCACAGCTTACTATATTTTCATCACTATACTCCTCATCTTGGCGATTATATTAGTTACATATATTGGGATTAAGTATTTATGAAGAAGAAGTTTTCGATTGCGATTGATGGCCCTAGTGCTAGTGGAAAATCTACCATTGCTAAAATCTTAGCGGATAGATTTAATTTTTTATATGTCGATACAGGAGCCATGTATCGTGCCTATACTTATGCTTGTTTAATAAGAGATATTGATCCTAAAAACGAAGAAAAATCGTGCGCGATCATTAATGATGTTGATATAAATTTCAACGAAGAAGATCTTATTACTTTGAATGGTAATGAAATTCATAAAGAAATAAGAAGCAATATAGTTGCTGATAATGTTAGTTATATTGCTAGCTATCAAGCTGTTAGAGAAGCGCTAGTTAAATCGCAAAGAGAAATCGCTAAAGGTAGATGCGTCGTAATGGATGGTAGAGATATTGGAACAAATGTCTTACCAAATGCTGAAATAAAAATATTTATGATCGCTGAAGCTAGCGAAAGAGCAAAAAGAAGATACGAAGAAAATATCGCTAATGGCATAGAAAGTAACTATGAGGAAGTATTAGCCAACGTCAAAAAACGTGACTATATCGATTCACATAGAGAACATTCGCCACTAACTAGAGCAGACGATGCAATTACTATAGATACAACGTATTTATCCATTGAGGAAGTAGTCGAAGAAGTTATCAAGATAATCAAAGATAAAGGTTATTTAGAAAATGAATAAAGGTACAGTTGCAATCGTCGGTAGTCCATCAGTTGGTAAATCGACGATTTTTAATAGAATTTTAGGAGAACGAAAGTCGATTATCGAAGAAATTCGTGGTGTCACGCGCGATCGAATTTATGGCGTAGCGACGTGGCTAACGACTTCTTTTAATATTATCGATACGGGTGGAATTGAAGTTGAAAATAGACCTTTTCAAGAACAAATTCGTGCTCAAGTTGAAATTGCTATCGAAGAAGCAGATGTTATTTTATTTGTAACTGATGGAAAAATTGGCGTGACAGATGATGATAAATTTGTTGCTAGAATGCTTCACGATACGAATAAAAAAGTCGTTTTAGCAGTTAATAAAATCGATAATACCGAATCTATAAATAATATTTATGAATTTTATTCATTAGGTTTAGGCGATCCGATTGCGACAAGTGGTGTTCATGGCGTCGGCATTGGCGATATTTTAGATGAAATTGTTAAAAAGTTACCAAAAGTTGATGAAATAGTTGAAGATAATACGATTAAATTTTCGGTTATTGGACGTCCAAATGTTGGAAAATCGAGTTTAGTTAACTCTATTTTAAAAGAAGAAAGAGTCATCGTTTCAAATATTGAAGGAACGACTCGCGATGCAATCGATACGAAGTTTGTTTATGGTGATCAAGAATATACGATTATCGATACTGCAGGTCTAAAAAAACGTGGAAAGATATATGAATCGGTCGATAAATACGCAGCTTTAAGAGCGCTTAGAGCAATTGAAAAATCGGATATTTGTTTACTCGTTATCGATGCTGAAAGAGGTATAACCGAACAAGATAAACACGTAGCCGGGTATGCTTTTAAAGAAAATAAAGCCATTATTTTAATCGTTAATAAATGGGACGCTATTAAAAAAGATAACGACACGATGAATAACTTTACAAAAGAGATTAGAGCGCATTTTAAATTCTTAGACTATAGTCCAATTATATATGTGAGCGCGATGACTAAGCTTAGAGTTAAAGAGATTATGCCAATGATTAGAAAGGTTTATGAAAGCTATACCTTCCAAATCAAAACAAGCGTTCTTAATGACATTATGCAAGAAGCTCAACTTCTTAACGAGGCTCCAGATTTTAATGGCGGAAGAGTTAAAATTTATTATGCTCAACAAGTCGGGACTAAGCCTTTAACGATAGCGTTATTTTGTAATGAACCAACTTGGATACATTTTTCATATCTTAGATATTTAGAAAATAAAGTGCGTGATTCCTTTGAACTTATTGGGTCACCAATTCAATTAATTTGTAGGAAAAGAAAATAATGAATATAGGTATTTTTGGTGCTGGCGCATGGGGATTAGGACTCGGTTCAGTCTTGTTAAATAACGGCAATAAAGTCCTTTATTTTGAAAAAAACCCTGCAAAAGTCCACTATTTTTTAAAAAACAGAAAAGTTGAGGGCTTTGAAGATTTTGGAGTTACAGACAATGTTTCAATGACCGATAACCTTCAAGATTTTTTCGATTTTGCTTATACAATAGTCATTGCTGTTCCTTGTAAAGCACTTAGTGAAGTCGTTGAAAATATTAACCAATATCTCAATAAAGAAGTATTAATTATAAATGCTGCAAAAGGTTTTGAGCCATCAACTAACTCATTTGTTTTAGATTTTTTAAAGAAAGAATTTAAAGGCAATAAATACGTTAAGCAACTCGGATCAATTCTTGGTCCAGGATTTGCGATTGAAGTTTTAAAGAAAAAAATAACCTGCGTTTGTGCAGTTAGCAAAAATATATTTGTCGCAAAATATATCCAAAAATTATTCTCAAATAGTTACTTTAGAGTATATGCCTTAACCGATGTAGCAGGCGCTCAAATCGGGGCATCACTTAAAAATGCTATAGCTATCGGGAGCGGAATTATTAAAGGTTTAGGCTATGGTGAAAACACAAAAGCCGCTCTTATTAGTCGAGGGATTGCTGAGATTAAACGTTTTGGTAAAAAGTTCCATGCTAAACCTGCAACTTTCATGGGTTTAACTGGTATGGGAGATCTTGTTTTGACTTGTAATAGCGACGAATCGCGTAACTTTAAAGCGGGCTATATTATTGGAAAAGATGACTCAGCAAAGAACTTTTTAGAAACGAATACGATGACAGTTGAAGGTATTAGTACAATCAATGTTGCCTATCAACTTGCAAAAAAATATAAGATCTATATGCCGATTATCGAAGCACTATATCAAATCATTTTTGAAGAGAAAAAACCTAGTATAGCGATTAAAGAATGTATTAATAGACCCCTAAAAAAAGAAGAATAATGCCGATACAGTCGGCTTTTTTCTTGTTGTATATCTTTATTTATTGTGATTTAATAATTTTATAAGGAGAAAAGAAATAATGACAAAAGCTGATTTAGTCGTAGCTGTTGCCGAAGAAGTTGGCATTTCTAAAAAAGATGCTGCTAATGCAGTCGATATTCTTTTTGATAGAATTCAAGCCGCTTTAGAACAAGGCGAAGACGTTAAATTAAGTGGATTTGGTGCTTTCGTTGTTAAAACGAGAAAAGAAAGAAGAGGTACCAGTCCAAAAACCGGCGAAGAAATCGTTATTCCTGCTACCAAAACAGTCGGTTTCAAGCCATCAAAGTCCTTAAAAGACGCCATTAAATAATCTATTTAAGGATTATTAATATAAAAACTAGTTTCGACTAGTTTTTATTTTTGTCAAAATATTATAGATGTTAGAAATTTTTGAAAAACTTAAGGTCAAATTTAATGAAAACGGCTATCGACTCTATATGATAGGTTCGACGAGCCGCGATTATTTGTTAAATAATCAAATTTTAGATTACGACTTTGTAAGTGACGCAACTCCTAATGAAATTGAGAAATTTTTAAAGGTCGATAAGACTTTTTCTAAATACGGAATTACGACTTTAAAGTTAGATGGCTATAAAATCCAAATCGCTACCCTTAGAAAAGAAGGCGAATATTTAGATAGTCGTCATCCTTCAAGTATCGAATTTATTAAAGATATAAATGTCGATTATTTGCGTCGCGACTTTACGATAAACGCAATTTATATCGATGAGAACTATAAAATTATTGATCCTAGTGGTGGAGTAATAGACCTTAAAAATCGAGTACTGATATTTATAGGAGACCCCTTAACTAGAATAAAAGAAGATCCATTAAGAATATTAAGAGCCAAGCGATTTATAAAAGAGTATAATTTGAGTGCTTCCAAAGAAGTGCTCGATCTACTTGAATTGAATACACCTTTATTAGAAAAACTAAACAAAGAAAAGATCAAAGAGGAACTCAAAAAGGGGGAGAAAATCCATGAAAATTAATTCAGCTAATGCCGTAAATTTCTCTTATTTATTGCTCGAATTTTATAAAGATATCTCACTTAAAGAAGAGGAAGCTTTTTTAATTTTGATGCTTGATCATCTCCTTGCTCAAGGTAATGATTTTATTACAAGTGACACTTTAGCCATTAAAATGAACTATAAAATTAAGAAAATTGACGAGATGTTTTCTCATCTTTTAGCTAATGGATATATCGAATTTATAAATAAACACGGAAAGACAAAAATTAGTCTCGAACCTGTCAAAAAAATGCTTATAGATAGCTTTAAAAAGACCATTTTTACTGAAGAAGAAATGGAAAAGAATAAAGATATGGAAGAGACTAGAAGTGAAGTTTTTACGGCCTTCCAAGATATTATTGGTAGAAATTTATCGCCGATTGAAATCGATGTGGTTGATAATTGGATCGCTACTGGAGTTGGTAAAGACATCATTTTAAACTCGATTAAAGATGCCAAATTGTATGGCAAAACATCTATAAAAGAAATTGATCGCCTCGTTATAAATCGCTTAAAAGAAGAAGATAATTTTGGAAATGACATCGCAAGAAAAAAGTAAGATTATAATGTCTTACTTCGATGAAATATTGCCTGATGCTGGTTGTGAACTTGAGTATACAACCGACTATTCTTTTCTTATTGCGGTTATGCTTAGTGCTCAAACGACTGATAAGAAGGTTAATAAAGTTACTAAGGTTTTGTTTGATAAATATAAAGATCTAGAAAGCCTAAGTAAGGCTAAATATGAGGATGTTTTTGAGATAGTTAAACCTTTAGGATTAGGTGAAAAGAAGGCTGAAAACGTTATTAGTATTGCAAAAGATTTAATAGAAAAGTTTCAATGTGAAGTACCAATAAATAAATTTGAACTAATGAGTTTAAGTGGAGTTGGAAATAAGACCGCAAATGTTGTTCAAGTCGAACTATTTAAGATTCCTCAATTTCCTGTCGATACTCATATTGAAAGGATAAGTAAACGTCTTGGATTAGTTGAAGAGAAAGCCAATGTGAGACAAATTGAAAATGAATTAAGAAACATTTTTCCTGAGGAAAAATGGATCAAATTACATCATCAGTTTATTCATTTTGGAAGGTATTATTGTAAGGCGATTTCGCCTCATTGTGAAAACTGTAAATTGGCTATTTTTTGCAAAAAACCCTGCTAATCTCAAATATTTTTTCAAAATTTTCTAAATAATCGACTAATATATTAATCTTCATATCGACTAAAAATCCCTTCGTTTTTATGTATGAATAAGGAATACTTTTTAGTTTTGAAGTAGATAAAAATTTAACCAAATCTTTGGTCTTTAGAATATATATTTCATCAAGTAAACTAAACTCGATCAATAGGAAACTTATGCCACCTAATCGGTCGACTTCCTTGAGGTGTTCGATTTGATGATATTTTAGATTTTCTAATGGAAAAGAAACTTTATTGCGAGTGGATTTAGCTTCGAAATCAACATAGACCCCTTTATATAAGCCATAGTAATCGGTAGTAGATTTTTCTTTAAAAGTTGCTTTGTTTATAGTGGCTGTAGAAGTATCTACATCAATAGTTTTTATAGGAGTGTAGCGCTTAAAAATCAAGGCTACATCGTGCTTTTTGTAATATTCATTTGATTGATTGATGCGCGATTCAAAACTCATTCCGCGATTGCTATGATTAATTGGATTGGTTTTGATATTGCCTTTTACAAATGGATATTTTGTCATTTAAGCTCTTCCTTGATGTACTCCAAATATTCTTCGTAAGTGCAGCTGCCTGATTTATTGAGTTTACGTATAAGTTTAGCTAGTGGACCTTGATTGGCGTGGCTTTCTAAAACCTTTTTATATTCTTCAAGCAAGATGCCTTTTTGAGTAAGGAAGGCATCGTATAATCGTCTTAAATTTAAAGCGTCATATAGTGGGTCATGTTCATCGCCTTCAAAACTTAATTTAAAGATTTTTAAGGCGTTTTTTAAAGATGGGCAAGAACCTTGATATCTCACGAATTTTTCTAAAAACCCTGCAAAATCCAGGTAATTTTTGAAAAAACTTTGAATAAATGGGTCATCAATTAACCCATACATTAATGCCATATTTTTTAATAAATGAAGGTCAAAATTGCCATAAGTGATATAAGTTTTATTGTCGTATGGCGCTTTGATAAACCCTTTTAAACCATTAAAAGCGGTCATAAAATCAGTGCCACTTTTAAGCAAAAATTCTCTATCTAAACCGGTAAGTTGTTCGACGCGACGGCCAACTTTTTCTTTAGGCGTGATATACGTTTTAAATTTTTTATACGTTCTTTTCGTGACGCATTTATCATCAAGTTCGCACTTTATTGCTCCGATAGCGATAATTTCGTGCGAAAATTGAGTGCCTTCGAAGTCTAGGAAAATGACTTCGCGATGTCCGTTTAAAATATGGGTCAATCTCTTCATATGCAATGATTATAATAACTTTAAGTTATTATTACAATCAAAAAGCCATTGAATAAAACCCCTTTCTAAACGTATAATTATTTTGTTTAAATGTCCTATGAAATTACAGTTAACGAGTAAAAACATATTGGGTAAAGAGTTCAAAATAGTCTCAAATGGCTATGACCCAAATGAAGTAGATGATTTCTTAGACGTAGTTCTTAGTGATTATAGAATGATTGACTCGGTCATAAGAGGTTTAGAAACACAAGTTGATAGACTCAAAATCGATAATCAAAAACTTCGCGTGGAGCTTAGTAAAAAAGACGCTGAACTTAGCACAACTCAAAATGAAATACTCATTAATCCAGACGTAGCTCATTTAGACAATTTGGATTTACTTAAAAAGATAAGCAAATACGAAAAGAAGCTTTATCAAATGGGAGTCGATCCATCCAAAATTAAATAAACTTTCGATCAATGCAATCGCTGGCCTAATGGTTAGAGGAAAGTCCATGCTCGCACTATCCTGAGATGGTAGTAGTGATTGTGCTAGAAGAAAAAATAATTCTAGGTATTTGGGAGCAAATAACGGCGGGCAAAGTCCTAAGGGCAACTATGGATGGCGCCTATAAAGTGCCACAGAGACGAGTTTAGGCGAAAGCTTAAAATGAAACGTTGGTAAACCCCTCAAGCGAGAAACTCAAATTTTGGTAGAGGAAGTTAAGATAGAGAATTCAATTTGTCTTAGCAAGTGGAAACACTTAGATAAATGATTGCATAAAACAGAACATGGCTTATTGATCGAATACTCATTAGAAAAGGAGACGTATGAAGTTAAATTTACCAAACAAAATTACTATTTCGCGAATAGTAATGACCTCAATTTATATTCTCGCGATTTTTATCTTGTATTTTGTCGATAAGTACACTGGCTTTTTGGCAAACTGCAACATCTTATTGAATAGAGATTGGGCCACAGTTAACTGGGTCATGATCATCTTATTCGTAGTATTTGTCATTATTTGTCTTACTGATTTCTTAGATGGTTTCATCGCTAGAAGAACCAAACAAGTTACCGATTTAGGAAAATTTTTAGATCCTATCGCTGATAAGATGCTTATCAACGCGACGATGATATTCCTTGCTATTAACTTCGTTTCTTTAAGCGATAACCTCACCTATCCATTTTTCTGCGTAGTTCTTATGATCATTAGAGACCTTGTGGTCGATGGCATGAGACTCGTAGCTGCTAAAAAGAATATCGTCGTTAGCGCCAATATTTTTGGCAAACTTAAAACCGTTTTACAAATCGTTTCGATCTGTCTTGTTTTATTAAACGGTTGGCCATTTAATTTATTTGATGCAAGTTGGGGTGATTATTACCATATCACTGATATAATTTGTTACATTACGACGATAGTTTCGATTACTAGCGGAGTTTTATATATTGTTCAAAATAAACAAGTATTTTTAGGAGGAGAGAAAAAGTGAGCAATGCAAATCAATTAGTTGAATTATTGACTAGAAAGGGATTAACAATCGGTAGCGTTGAATCTTTCACCGGAGGCTTATTTGCAAAAACTATCACCGACGTTAGCGGTGCTAGCAAATGTTTTAAAGGCGCTCTTGTCACTTATTCTGAAGAAAGCAAAATCAAACTTTTAGGAATGAGTAAAGAATTCATCGATGCTAATGGCCTCGTAAGCTGGGGCGTAGCTAAAGAGATGGCTATTAAAGGAAGAAGAATTTTAGGTACCGATATTTGTGTTTCCTTTACCGGAAACGCTGGACCAGAAGTTTGTCCAGGAGATGCAAGTGTTGGAGAAGTTTATTTAGCTATATATTATTTAGATAAAGTATGGCCAATTCCTCTACACCTCGAATATGATCGCGAAAAGGTTCGTGAAATCGCTGTCAATTCGGTCATCGATACCGTTATTTCTATTTTAAAAAGATAGAAAAAACAAAAATTTTTAAAAAAATTTAAATTTGACCCCCCAACTTTTATAAATCCGAGCGTACTTGTATGTGAGGAGGAATAATTTTCTTATGAAGAATGAAACAAAAACTGATTTATCCGTCTCCTTAAACGACGTTTTAAAAGAAGTGAAGCGTTGTTTTGGAGATGGGTCAATTATGCGTCTAGGAGATCGACCAGATAGCGGAATCGACTGTATCCCTAGTGGTTCGATACTTTTAGATAATTGTTTAGGGGTTGGGGGATATCCAAAAGGTCGTATTATAGAAATATATGGACCTGAAAGTAGTGGAAAAACAACTTTAGCTTTGACTGCCGTTGCTGAATGTCAAAAAAATGGTGGCGTATGCGCATATATCGATGCTGAGCAATCGATCGATCCAATTTATGCTAAAGCCTTAGGAGTCAATATCGATAACTTAATATTATCGCAACCAGATAGCGGAGAAGAGGCGCTACAAATCGTCGAAATGCTCGCTAGAAAAGGGGTATTTGACCTAATTGTCGTCGATAGTGTCGCGGCTTTAGTTCCTCAACAAGAACTCGATGGCATGATGATCGATTCGACTATTGGCTTACAAGCTCGAATGATGTCAAAAGCTATGCGTAAAATTACCGGCATTTTGAATAAAGGTAGTTGTAGTGTCATTTTTATTAATCAACTTAGAGAAAAAGTTGGCGTTATTTATGGTAGTAACGAAACGACTACTGGAGGACGTGCGCTTAAATTTTTCTCGTCAGTGCGTATAGATATTCGTAGAAGCGAAGCGATTAAACAAAATGGCGAAATTATCGGTAATTCGGTCGTAGTCAAAGTTGTTAAAAACAAAGTTGCTCCACCTTTCAAATCGTGCAGATTAGATATTATTTATGGAAAAGGCATATCTAAAGAAGGAGAACTATTAGATTTAGCGCTGGACTATGGATTTGTGAAAAAGAGCGGCTCGTGGTATGAAGTTTATGACGAAAGAATCGGTCAAGGACGCGATACGGCCAAACTTTTCTTACAAGAAAATCCAGACATATTCGCAAAATTAAAAGAAGATGTAATTAAAGCTCAAGAAGCTATTAAAAGCAAAGAATCCGGAGGAGAACTCGACGAGATCGAAGCTTAAAATTCATTAATTATTGTAGTTTTTCTTTCTTAGATATTAAAAGGAGCCAACCTTTAAATATAGAGGAGAAAGAAAATGTTATTAGATGATATATATAGTATAACTGGGCCTTTAAGTGTTGATAACTTGCAAAATCCTTGGGGTTTAAACAATTTAGCACTGATTTTCATGGTCTTGATGATTGTTTTTGCAGTCGTAGCCATTGGCTTAACTGTGATTATATTTATCTTTCCAAAAATCAGAGAAAATATCACCGATAAGGGCGTAAAAAGAATTATTGAAAAAGCTAATAACGATGCGGATAAAATCCGTAAAAACGCTGAATTCGATGGACAACAAAAGGTACGCGAATTAGAAGCTAAAGCTAATCAAGAAATTAAAGAGAAAAAGCAAGAAGTGGTCGCGCTTGAGCAAAAACTCTTGCAACGTGAAAATTCTATCAACCAAAGAGATGCTCAACTTTTAAAGAAAGAGTCAACTATCGAACAAAAAGAGACTTTGCTCGATCAACAAATTGAAGAAAATCGTAAAAGAAAAGAGCAACTTCAAGGTAAACTCGATTCGATTATCGATGAACTTCAAAAAGTTTCACAAATGTCTTTAAAAGAAGCTAAAGATGAAATCTTTAAACGCGTTGAAGAAAAATGCGATCGTGAAATTGCTTTATATATTAAAAATCGCGAAGAAGAAGCTGAAGCCACCTGCGAAGAAAAAGCTCAAAATCTTCTTGCTAATGCGATGTTTAGACAAGCTCAGGAAGTTACAACTGATCACACAATTTCCGTCATTCAACTTCCAAATGATGAAATGAAGGGCCGTATCATTGGACGTGAAGGACGTAATATTAAGAGTTTAGAACAACTTCTTGGCGTCGATATTATTATTGATGACACCCCAGAAGCCTTAACGGTTAGCTGTTTTAACCCAATCAGAAGAGAAATTGCGGTTCGAACTATAAACATCTTAATTAAAGACGGACGTATCCAACCTGGTAAGATTGAAGAAGTCGCCAATAAATGTAAGGCCGAAATTGAAGAATCGATTCGTAAAGCCGGTCAAGAAGC
The DNA here is from genome assembly GCA_964386745.1 of uncultured Staphylococcaceae bacterium. Taxonomy (GTDB): domain Bacteria; phylum Bacillota_I; class Bacilli_A; order RFN20; family CAG-826; genus Onthovivens. Next base: position 10,964 of record CAYLSZ010000014.1, read on the forward strand.
AGTCTTCAAACTTGGTCTTGGCAATATGAATAAAGAACTCGTCTACTATGTTGGACGTTTAAAATACCGTACAAGTTATGGACAAAATCAACTCGAACACTCGATTGAAACTGCTCGTTTATGTGGTGCTATGGCGGCTGAACTTGGCCTTGATCAAGTTCAAGCAAAACGTGCTGGTTTACTTCACGATATTGGTAAATCTGTCGACTATGAAGTTGAAGGAAGCCACGTTGAAATCGGTGCTAGACTCGCTAAAAAATATGGTGAAAGCGATATTGTCATCAATGCAATCGAATCTCACCATGGCGATGTAAAAGCAAAATATGTCATTTCACATCTTGTCGCTGCAGCAGATACATTAAGCGCAGCTCGTCCTGGAGCAAGAAGTGAAACACTTGAAACATATATTAAACGTATCGAGCAACTCGAAGAAATTTGTAAATCTTTCGATGGCGTTATGCAATGCTACGCTATGCAAAGCGGGCGTGAGGTACGTGTTATAGTTATCCCTGAAAAAGTTGATGATTTAGGTGCATTTAAGATTGCTCACGATATAAAAGAACGTATCGAAAAGGAAATGAGCTATCCTGGTCAAATTAAAGTTAACGTTATTCGTGAATATAGAGCGATTGAAACTGCTAAATAATGAATATCCTTTTTATCGGAGATATTGTTGGAAAACTCGGGCGCGATGCCTTAATTAAAAATCTTCCAACTATTAAAGAAAAATATGACATTTCCTTTGTCGTTGCGAATGCAGAAAACGTTACCAACGGCAAAGGAATGAGTCAAATTCATTATAGTTTTCTTATTGAAAACGGCGTGGATTGTATTACTTTAGGCAATCACTATAACCATCAAGCCGAAATTTATAACATCATTGAAAATAAAGATGTGATTCGACCTCTTAATTTAGCGGATGAGACGAAGGGTCACGGGACTGAAGTCTTTATGGTCGATGGCGTTAAGATTCGTATAACGAATCTTCTTGGGACAACGGTGACCCCTAAAGATAGGATAAACGATCCATATCAAACCGTAATTGATGTCATCGGAAACGATGATAGCGATATCCATATTATTGATTATCACGGAGAATTTACAGGCGAAAAGAAAGCTTTTGCCTATAGTTTAAAAAATACCGTGAGTGCAATTTGCGGTACGCATACGCATACTCAAACTCGTGACTATCAAAAACTTTCTACTGGTCCATTATTTATAACCGACGTCGGAATGTGTGGACTTTATGATAGTGTTTTAGGGGTGGAGTATAATAGCGTTGTCGACCGTATAATTCATAAAAATGAGAAGTCGAAGTTTAAACAACTTTATGAAGGAAAAACGCTATTTTCGGCGGTTGTTTTAAAGTTTGATGATTTTACGTTTGAAGGTAACGAGATAATACCTTTATATATTATTAATTAGTGAATATGAGAAAAGTTGAATTTATAGATTTACCATCCTTAATCGAAGCTAGAAAGCGTCTAAAAGAAGTCGAAACGAAAAAGTTTTCTTTAAGTGCGCCCGAAGAAGCTAAAACTTACTATAAAGGCAAGAAATATTTTATCCGTACATATGGATGCCAAGCTAATATTCGTGATGAAGAAGTTATGAGTGGTATCCTCGATGATTTTGGTATGGAAAAAGTCCTTGACGGCGCTTTAGCTGACGTATTAATTATCAATACATGTGCAGTTAGAGAAAATGCTGAAGACAAGGTTTATGGTCAAATCGGTGAATTCAAAAAGTATAAAGAAAAGGATAATTCGAAAGTTTTACTAATTTGTGGCTGTATGATTGAACAAAAACATATTATCGACCACATTTTAGAAACTTACCCCTTTGTCGACATTATGTTTGGAACGCATAATATTACTGACCTTCCATATTTACTTTCAAAATATATAGAGGATAGAAAACGTTATGTCTATGTCTCTAGTCAAGTTGGACAAATAGTAGAAGATTTACCTAGTAAACGTTTAGATACTTTTAAGGCCTATGTCAATATTTCTTATGGATGCGACAAATTCTGTACGTATTGCATCGTTCCTTATACGAGAGGAAAAGAAAGAAGTCGTGCCGAAAAAGATATATTGGATGAATGTAAAAAACTTGTCGAACAAGGTTATCAAGAGATAACTTTACTTGGTCAAAATGTCGATGCTTATGGAAAAGATTTAAAAGACGGATCAAATTTTGCTGATTTATTAGATAAAGTAGCAAGTTTAAATATACCTCGTCTTAGATTTTTAACTTCCTATCCAAGCGATTTTAAAGATGAAGTAATCGACGTTATGGCTAAACACGATAACATTATGAAATTTATACACTTACCTATTCAAAGTGGTTCAAATAGTGTTTTAAGAAGGATGGCTAGACGCTATACTCGCGAACAATATTTAGAACTCGTCAATAAAATCAGAGCTAAGATTCCTAATATGGAACTATCGACTGATATCATTGTTGGTTTTCCAAATGAAACTGAAGAAGAATTTTTAGATACCATCAGTTTATGTAAAGAAGCGAAGTATACAAGTGCATTTACTTTTATTTATTCGCCTCGCGTTGGAACGCCTGCTGCTAAGATGGAAGATAGCGTTTCGTATAATGAAAAGGTTAGTCGTTTTAAACGATTAGTATCTTCTTTAGAAGAAAGTTTCCATGCATATGCTGAAGCTATGGTTGGCAAAACTCATAAAGTTTTAGTCGAGGAATTTAGCAAAAAGAACAAAGAACTTTTGACCGGTTATACCGAAAATAATAAGGTCGTTCATTTTAAAGGTGATGTTTCTTTAATTGGAAAAATTGTCGAAGTAAAGATAACTGAAAATCACCTTTATTCTTTAATGGGTGAACTAGTTGATGAATGATGAAATCTTGAAAAAAACCTTAGATCTGCACGGTTTTTTGTTAAAAGAGCCAGTTATTGTAGAATACTTTGTTGCTAAAGATAAGGTTTTAAAAAGTGAAAAACTCACTAAAATTATGCAAAGAATGGAAGAACTTAAAAAGACTCATTCTTGTAAAAGTGTAGAATATTTAGCGCTTGATAAAGAGTTAAAATCATCGCTTATTTATAAAGATTATTTGGTTAAAAAAGAAGAAGCTTATGAACTCATTAGTGAAGTAATCGAGGTACTTACAAAATGATTTATGTAGTGCTTGGACCAACCGCTTCTAATAAGTCGCTTTTAGCTGAAGAGATTGCAAATAAATATAACGCTGAAGTTATAAATTGCGACGCCTTTCAAATCTATATCGAAATGAATAAAGGTACTGCTAAACCCGATAGTGAGTTTTTAAGTAAGCATAAAAATTATCATATGTATAACGTTCGTCATATTGATGAACCTTACGATATTCATCAATTTCAAAAAGATGGACGCAAACTCCTTAAGGAGTTTGAAAATCGTAATGTTGTCTTAGTTGGAGGAAGTGGACTTTATATTAAGGCGCTTTTATTCGACTATAAATTTGATGACGAAAATAAGATGGAAGAAACTTTCTTAGATAATCTAACTAATGACGAACTTTATGACGAACTTTATAAAATTGACCCTGTTGATGCTGAAAAAATCACTCGTGGAAATCGAAAAAGACTTATTAGAGCGCTCTATATTTATAAAACTCATAATAAATCGAAAAGCGAACTAAATGAAAATAAAAAGGACGAACTTTTATATGAAAATGTTCGTTTTATCGGCTTAAATCCACCTAGAGAAATTCTTTATGATAATATAAATAAACGTGTCGATATGATGATTGAAGACGGCTTAATTGAGGAAGTTGACCGTATAAAAATCGACTATCCAGGAACAAATCAAGCTCTTCAAGCTATTGGGTATAAAGAATTTTATTTAAATTTACCATTAGAAGACACCATTGAACTGATAAAGAAGAACACGCGAAATTATGCAAAGCGACAAATAACGTTTTTCAAACATCAGTTCCAAAATGTAGAATGGTATGAAAGTGTGGATGAGGCCTTATTAAATGTCTAATATCGATGAACGAAGCAAGTTGCTATTAAAAGATGATTTTGAAAAACTTCATCGTTTTAAAATTGCTTTAATTGGCGTTGGTGGAGTTGGTAGTATCGTCGCTCAAAGCATGATAAGAAGCGGAATTAAGCATCTATTAATAGTTGATTTTGATAAAGTTACTGAATCAAATCTAAATAGACAAATATCCTATGTTTTATCAGATGTAGGCAAAACCAAAGTTGATGCGTTAAAGGCAAAGTTACTAAATATTCGTAACGAAGCAAATATTATCGCTATGCCTATAAAATTAGAAAAAACTACTGACCTCGACTTCTTAAAGGGTTATGATTATGTAGTTGATTGTATCGATGATATAGAAGGCAAAGTTAAACTAATATCTTATTGCGAAAAAAATAATATCAATATTGTTTCTAGTTTAGGAATGGGAAATAAACTCGACCCTACTAAAGTAAAAATATTAAAACTCAATAAGACCACGGTTGACCCATTAGCTAAGAAGCTTAGATATATGCTAAAGCAAGATGGGGTCGATTTATCAAAAGTTGATGTCGCATTTAGCGACGAAGTGCCACTAAGTCGAGGAACAACAGTATCTTCTATGATATTTGTACCAAATGCGGCTGGCCTTGCCTTAAGTTCATTTGTTATTAGAAAGTTGCTTTCGAGGTAGATTATGAGATTAAAAAATATTACAAAGATTGCTCAAACAATAGGAATAAGCGTTAGCGATTTAGAATTATATGGCGAATATAAAGCCAAAATTAAACCAAGTGCATACGATAAAGTTAAAGATAATAAAGATGGAAAATTAGTTTTAGTAACTGCAATTACGCCTACAAAAGCTGGGGAGGGGAAAACTACCACCTCAATAGCTTTACTTGATGGGCTTGCAGCATTAAACGAAAAAGCTTTATTATGCCTTAGGGAACCATCGATGGGTCCTGTTTTTGGTGTTAAAGGTGGAGCAACAGGCGGTGGTAAAGTCACTATTGAACCATCTGAAGATATAAATTTACATTTCACAGGCGATATGCACGCTTTAACGAGCGCTATAAACCTTATTAGTGCAATTATCGATAATCATATCTATCAAGGAAATGAACTTAATATTGATAAAGATAGAATTCTTTGGAAACGCGCACTCGATATGAATGATCGTGAACTTAGAACTGTGACTATTGGTTTAGGTGGCGATAAAAACGGAATTATGCGTGAAGACCATTTCCAAATTACCGTTGCTAGTGAACTTATGGCTATATTATGTATAGCAAGCGACGAGGAAGATTTTATTAATCGAGTCAACAATATAATTGTTGCTTTTAATATGGATGGTAAACCTGTTTATCTAGAAGATTTACATATATCAAATGCTATATATAAATTAATGAAGAACGCTTTGATGCCAAATATTGTCCAAACTCATGAAGGAAACGCCTGTTTAGTTCATGGTGGACCTTTTGCAAATATTGCTCATGGTTGTTCAAGTTTAATTGCAACGAAACTTGCGTTAAAGTTATCCCCAATTGTTATTACTGAAGCTGGTTTTGCTGCTGATTTAGGTGGCGAAAAGTTCTTCGATATTAAATGTAGAGCTGGAATTCTTAAGCCATCATGCGCAGTTTTAGTTGCAACGATTCGAGCTTTAAAACTTCATGGCGGACAAGAATTCGAAGATTTGGATAAGGAAAATCTTGAGGCACTCGAAACAGGTTTTGCTAATTTAATGCAACATTACTATAACCTTAAGAAATTTGGTGTTCCTGTAGTAGTTGCTTTGAATCATTTTAAATCTGATACTGAAAATGAAATTCAAAAATTAAAGGATTTATTAAATAAACAATATATTCAATTTGCTTTCTTAGACGGCTATTTAAAAGGAGGAGAAGGAGCAAAAGACCTTGCTTTAAAAGTTTTAGAAACATTAAGTACTAAGGCTTCTAATTTCGAACCTTTATATCCATTAGATATGCCTATCAAAGGGAAAATTGAAGCCGTTGCTAAAAGAATTTATCACGCTGATGGTGTCGTATATAGTGAATTAGCCTTAAAGAAAATCGAAGAATACGAAAAGATGGGAAAAGGAAATCTCCCTGTTTGTATGGCTAAGACACAATCTAGTTTCAGCGACAATCCAAAATTATTGAATGTTCCTAAAGGATTCAATATAACAATCTGCGATGTTTCTTTATCAAATGGCGCAGGATTTATCGTGTGTTATTGTGGAAATATACTTACGATGCCAGGCCTTCCAAAAGAACCACTCGCAACTAAAATGTAAAAAAATATTAAAAAAAATAAATTTATACCCCCAACTCTTGCAAATACAAACGTACTTGTAAGTGAGGAGGTATTTTTTATTGATTGAACTAAGAAATGTATCTCGCTCTTTTACGCTTAATGATGGTAAAGAGGTACCAATTTTAAATAATGTAAATCTAATTTTTCCTGATACAGGACTATATTTTATATTAGGAAAAAGTGGTAGTGGAAAGACTACACTTTTAACAATACTAGAAACGATATTACAACCTAGTAGCGGTGAGATTTTTTATAATGGACAAGCAATTACAGGCGAGAATGCAGAACGGTATAGGAATGAAGTTATTGGGATTTTATTTCAAAACTTTAATCTTATTAATAGCATTACAGTCGCTGAAAATTTAGAAATTATCAAAGAAGTTAAAAATGCAAAAGATTTTAATATCGATGAAGCGCTGAAGTCTTTTGGTCTAGAGAAATTAAAGGATAGAGTCGTTAATAATCTTTCTGGAGGAGAGAAACAACGAGTTGCGTTGGTTCGTGCTTTAATAAGCAATCCTAAGGTTATTTTGTGTGATGAACCTACAGGAGCGATCGATGAAGAAAATGGCGAAATCGTTATTAATGAGCTTAGAAGATTAAGTGAAGATAGACTGGTTATTATTGTCACACATAATAAAAATTTAATTAGAGAAGAGGACAACATTATCGAAATTAAAGACGGGAATGTTAAAAGAAATTATGACAATGAACCAGAAATAATAGAACAAGAAAACTATAAAAAACCTCGTTTTTCAGATAAAAACCCTGCAAAACTCAAGTATTTTTTCAAAATTTTGACAAAACGCTTATTTAATATGAGTGCCCTTAAAAATTTATTATTTATCATTTCGCTTACTATCTCGCTCTTATCTTTATCTCTATCAGCTTCACTTAAATATGGAGTTGAAGGACAAGAATATGAATTGCCATTAACATTTTTGAATTATCAAGTTTTTGATATTAGCGAGATAGAAAGTTATGCAATTGCCGATTCGATTATATCGGCATCGCAATTATTTAGGCCATCTTATGAGTCAGTTGAGCAAAACTTTACTTTTTTAGAATCATTTACCATTGAATACAATTTGGAATACTTTTTATCAGGCGATATTTCGATAAAAATCAATGACAATCGCATAACTTTTGCTTCAGTTGATTTTTATTATGAAGACAGCGCAATGGGCATCATAGTTAACGATTTATTTGTTGATTACTACATTGAGTATTATGGAAGTCATCCGTTATACGAAACTATAGATTTAACATTAGGACAAACCTATGCATATAGTGGAGTAAATAATTTAGACGAATATCAGCAAGTCTACGAAACGTTTTCTTACGAGAATTCATTTTATATCACTGAGGTTGTTGAAGAATTTTCGTATTTGAACGTACCAAAAATATATTTGCCATATTATCAACTATTAGATTATGTACAAACGAAAACAACTAGTGAAATAAATAGAGAATTTATAGCTAATTACACTCGGTATGACATGCTAGTTAATGCTGGATCAAGTGAAGCCATAACCGGTTATTCTATGAAAATGATTGTGGGTGATGATAGCGAAGTCGTTTTTATGTATCAATTCATTGATGCTTTTAGTGGGGATACCATTCAAATCACGAATGAAGGCTATATGATAACGAGTTCGTTTTTTGAGTTAACGAATATATTGATGCTTGGTTTAACGATGTTTTCAGTAATATCGATAATAATCACATTCGCATTGCTATTATTCATAATCATCTCAATATATCTAAGCGAACGAAAAGAAATAGCAATTTTGTTGTCGCTAGGCACTCGAAATAAAGATATTCGCTCAATATTTATGAAATTAACGTTATCAAACACTATAATTTCTATTATTTTTGGATTGATATTCACGACCCTTATATCATTAACGGTCAATAAAATTGTCAGTGCGAAATTTAATATTGGAAAGATACTAGCGATTATTTTTGTTGATGACTTCGATTTAACGTGTCTTTATTTACTGATGATTATAGCTATAACGGTTTTCGTCTATATATTCACATATTTTGTTTTAAGAAAGCGTAAAAACATAGATTTAGCCTTAGAGCTCAAGGAGGAATAGCATGATTTATATTAATAATCTTTACAAGGACTTTAATGGATTAATACTTTATGAAGATTTAAATCTAACTTTCGAAGATAGAGGTCTATATGGACTTATTGGACCTTCAGGTAAAGGAAAATCGACTTTGCTTAATATGATTGCGTCGTTTGATAATAATTACTCAGGGCGAATTACGATTGATGAACACGATTTAAAAACGATGAGTGAGAGTCAAAGGCGCGATTATAGACTTAAGAATTTTGGTTTTATTTTTCAAAACTATAGTTTGTTAAACGAAGAAACAGTTATAAATAACATCAAGATTATTCAGGACTCGTTTTCGACATTAACCAAAGAGATAAAAACTCAAAACTTAGAAATAATCCTCCAACGATTGGGTATTTATGAAATTAAAGACGAGTTTGTTAAAAATCTTAGCGGAGGAGAAAAGCAAAGAGTTGCGATTGCTCGAGCGATTATCAATCAACCGAAAGTAATTTTTTGTGATGAACCTACAGGTTCGTTAGATGAGAAAAATAAGCATGAGATTTTTGATATTTTAAGAGATTTCGCTAAAGATCGATTGGTAATAGTTGTTAGTCATGATGTCGAACTAGTAGAGAAATATGCAAACTACATTTTTGACTTATCTACTATGGAGATGAAGGAAAACAAGAAGATAACCGATGATAAAAGCTCTATCACGATTATTGGCAGAGAAGAATCAAAGAAGCGTGGACGAATTTCTTTAGGTTTTATCTTTAGAAATATTAAAAGTGCGTTTCAGCTAAACAAGGTTAGATATATAGTTTCAGGTGCAGTATTTTCTATAGCGTTAATATGTTTAGGTTTAACGATTTTTATTAGTGACAACGTTTCATCGAGTATTAATAAAGCGTTTGGAGCAATTATTAGTGAAAATACGTTAGTTTTGCAGAAGAAGAATAGTTATAGCGATATTGTTAGCTATAGTGCAAGCAAAGATGATGTCGTTGGAATAATGAATAATTATCCGGAAGAAGTAGATTATGTGGGCGCTAAATATTTGGTTAATTTTCCTTCGTTTTTCGTAGATCAAGATAGCGTTTATTTCTTAAGAGGTGGATTCACTATAATGAACATCTCGTTTTTATCATCCACTAGTTTTAATGAATTCCAATATTTAGATGAAACTACAAGATTAACTGAAACTTTTTACCCATCGACAGCTGCTCAATATGATTTAGCGGATGATGAAATTATATTAGGTATCGACTATTTAAGTATGGAAAATCTATGTTATGACCTTCAAATTTTGCGCAGTTATGACAATCTTGGAGATTATATTCAAACGAATGGATTAAATATTATCTTAAGTGTCGCTAACTATAATTGGGCATATGAAGATGAACAAATTTTTAGTGTAAAAGGAGTTTTCGCCTCAACAACTAATCGAATATATCACACCGATATGTTCTTTAATGTTACTGTGTTTGAGGAAAATATGATGCTTCCTTCAACCAATAATATGTTTGAAGAATCATATTATCCGTGGGTTATGAAAAAGGTTTATTACTTCAAATCAACCAAGTTTCAAACCAATATTATTAATACTTTGAGCAAGGATGAAAGGTATGAAAACTTTATTTTCGATGTCGATAATTCGACGTATTCGCCATCATTTTGTACTGATGGAGAACTATGTTATTCAAATAGAGTTTTTGTATTTAGAACACTAAACGATCTATTTTCACAGACAATAATTGACGACATAAATTCACTATATGATGGGTTTGAAGATTACTATTATTCGACCTATTACGGTTATATAAATTTAGGGGCGTCACTATTTAATGGATTTGCTAATACGATGTATTTTGCAGCTAGTGAACAGACTTTAAATAGTGTTGAGTCGAGTTTAGAAAGCATACTTGTAGATGATGAAAATAACCTTGTTTTACCGAGCAATGTAGCAAGTGGACACTATCTAGATACCAATGCAGATAGCGTTAAGTTCTCAATTAAATTTGATGGAAAATATGCCGGATCTGCAGGGTTTTTGTATAATTCCGTGGGGATTTCTACTGCATTAGCTGATAAATTATATGGCGATGTTGACCCTCTTGGACAAGATATTTATCTTATGTTAAATACTGAAAAAAGAACTGACGGATATACCAATTGGAACACGTTTAAAAAGGTTAAATTAACTGTTAGTGCAGTGGTTGATTCTAGTAAATATCAGATATATCAAGAAAAGGAATTCTCTATTAGTCTATTTAGAGATTTCTTTGAAATAAGTTCTTTCTATCTAATACCTCACGCTGTTGTTTTTGAGTTTGATAGTGGAGAAAAACCTAGCGAAAGCGTGATCGAAGAAATAAATCAAAACTTCCCTGAATATGAACTTGTTGATCCATATTCACCGATAGATGAAAGCATCAACGAAGTCTTTTCATATCTTAATTTAGGTTTACTTGTATTTACCTGTTTTGCATTCGTTTCTTCGTCGATTTTGCTATTTGTTATTAACACAATCAACTTTGAAGAAGAAAAGAAAACTTTGGCAATATTTGCAGCGCTAGGATTTAGTAATGGGGAAATATGTAAACTAGAAACACTTAAAACGTTCTCATATCTAATCCCTTCTATTATTAGTGCTGCATTATGTTTGAGTGTCGTTTCTTATTTCTTGGGTAAAATAATCGCACAAATTTTAGGGCTATCTTTATCTTACACATTCCCATTAGTTTCAATAATTGGAGTAATTGGTCTATCAATTCTAATGGCTTTTGCCTCGTTTATATTTATTATCTACACGCTAAATAAGAAAAATCTTTTAGATGAATTGCATTAAATCCTTTTGATAGATTATAATTCTAGCCTAATTATTATATAATTAGGCGGAAAGAAAAGAGGGTTATTTATGGGATTAAAAGCAGGTATAGTTGGACTTCCGAATGTAGGAAAATCTACGTTATTTAATGCCATTACCCATTCTCATGTTGAAGCTGCTAATTATCCATTTGCGACTATTAATCCAAATGTCGGAGTCGTAACTGTGAACGATAAAAGAGTTAAAGATTTAGTAGAAATTTTTCATCCTGCTAAAACTATATATACAACAATTGAGTTTTTCGATATTGCAGGTTTAGTTAAAGGCGCTAGTAATGGCGAAGGCTTAGGTAATAAATTTTTATCTCATATTCGTGAAGTTGATGCTATTGTTGAAGTAGTAAGATGCTTTGAAAGTAGCGATATTATCCACGTTGATAATAGCGTTGATCCTATTAGAGATATTGAAACTATTAACCTTGAACTTGTAATGGCTGATTACGAAACTTGTGTAAATAGACTTGGAAAAATCGAAGTTAAAGCTCGTATAAATAAGGACAAAGAAGCGATATTTGAGGTCAATCTTTTAACAAAAATCAAAGAAGTTTTAAGCAATGAAAAACCAATTCGTAGCTTAAGTTTTACTGATGAAGAGATGAAAGTCCTTAAGAATTTTAATTTCTTAACTGTTAAACCAATCATTTATGTTGCTAATGTTAGCGATGGCGAACTTGGTGATTTAGAACATTCAAAACATTATCAAGCAGTAGTTGAATATGCTAAGAAAGAAGGAAACGATGTCGTTCCAATTTCTTGTGAAATAGAAGCTGAACTTAGCGATTATTCTGAAGAAGAAAAGAAAGATTTTCTTGCTAGTTTTGGAGCAAGCGAAAGTGGTTTAGATAGATTAATTGCAACGACCTATAAATTATTAAATTTATCTACATTCTTTACAGTTGGAGCTGATGAAGTTAGAGCTTGGACATTCGTTAATGGCGTGACTGCTCCGGAATGTGCAGGAATTATTCATAGCGACTTCCAAAAAGGTTTTATTAAAGCCGAAGTTTATACCTATGATGACATTATGGAATATAAGACTGAAGCGAAGTTAAAAGAAAACGGAAAAATCCGTATTGAAGGAAAAGAGTATAAGGCTAAAGATGGAGACATATTCTTCTTTAGATTTAATGTGTAATATGCGAATTGGAATAGCAAAAGATATACATAAATTAAAAAGAAATGCGAAACTAATTTTGGGAGGAGTTGAGATTCCTTATAAAAAAGGACTAGTTTCTCATACCGACGGTGATGTAGTTTTACACTCACTTATTGATGCCATCTTTGGTGCTTTAAATAAAGGTGATATAGGTACGAATTTTCCACCAAATGACGACACATATAAAGATATGAGTTCGCTCGAATTATTGAAAAAAACGCAAAAAATAGTTGAGATCTGCAAGGTTTCTATTGAAAATATCGACATTTTTATAAGTTGTGAAGAACCAAAACTTGCAGATTTTATTCCAAAAATGAAAGAAAATATTGGCTCTATCTTAGGGGTTTCAATAGATAGAATTAGTATCAAAGCCGGAACTAATGAAAGGCTTGGATATATTGGAAAAAAGAAAGCAATTGAAAGTATTGTAGCAGTATTAATTAATGAAGGAGGTAAATAGATATGAGTAAAGTTAGAGTTCGTTATGCTCCTTCGCCAACTGGATATTTGCATATCGGTGGAGCTAGAAGTGCCCTTTTTAATTATTTATACGCTAAACAAAATAATGGCGATTTTGTTTTAAGAATTGAAGATACAGATATTGAAAGAAATATTGAAGGTGCCGATGTTAGTCAAATTAAAGATCTTGAATGGCTAGGTATTGTTGCTGATGAATCTCCATATAAGCCAAATAAGAAATATGGACCATATCGCCAAACTGAAAAACTCGATTTATATAGAGAATATGCCTATAAATTAGTCGAACAAGGGTATGCATATGAGTGTTTTTGCGATGAAGAAACCCTTGAAGAGATGAAAACTGAGCAATTATCGAAAGGTATTAAATCGTTTAAATATGACCGTCGCTGCTTAGATTTAACTAATGAACAAAAAGAAGAACTTAAAAAGAAAGGTGTTAAGCCATCTATTAGACTTAAAGTCGAAGATGATGTCGAATTTGTTTTTGATGATTTAGTTAGAGGCAAAGTTAAATTCAATTCAAGTGATATAGGTGATTTTGTCATTTTAAAGAGCAATGGAATACCTACATATAACTTTGCAGTCGTAATTGATGACCATTTTATGGAAATCACCCATGTTTTAAGAGGAGAAGAACACTTATCAAACACTCCAAAACAATTACAAATCTATAAATATTTTGGTTGGGAACCTCCTAAATTTGGTCATATGTCGATTATTGTTAATGAAAGAGGAAAGAAACTTTCTAAACGCGACAACGACATCGTTCAATTTATTGATCAATATAGAAAGCTTGGATATTTGCCTGAAGCAATTACAAATTTCTTATTCTTATTAGGTTTTTCGCCTATCGATAATAATGAAATTTATTCGTTTGATGAGGCAATAAAGACTTTTGATATATCTAGATTATCAGCTGCTCCTAGTATGTTTGATAAGAGCAAACTTACATGGATCAATTCACATTATATAAAGAATTTAGGTGATGAAAATTATCTTAAATTTACTGAACCATTTTTATTAAAATCAGGAAAAATAGTTGAGTTCTGCAAGGAAAAACAAGAAAAAGTGGCACTTATTTTCAAAAACGAAATCAATATTGGACAAGATTTAACTGATCATTTAAACGAAGTTTTTGAAGATTCTGATGCTTTAACTGATGAGCAACTTGCATTAATAAATAATGAAAATTCAAAATTAGTATTTGCTGAATTAAGTAAAAAACTCAAAGAGATTGAATTTAACCCTGAAGCTATTAAAGGTACTTTTAAAAAAGTCCAAAAAGCGACAGGTGTTAAGGGTAAAGATTTCTTTATGCCTATAAGATTGAAACTTTCTCATAAAGAACATGGCATTGAACTTTATAACCTTATCTATATCCTTGGTTTAGACGAGGTTTTAAATAGATTAACTTAATAAATTAAGTTAAAGAGATTTAATTTTTCATTTGGTTAAAGTATAATTTTTCGGGGGTAAAAATATGGAAACAAATTACAAAAACAAATCGATGGTTGATGTCGCTTACGATGTAATCGTAGAAAGCAAAAGACCACTTGAATTCCATGAACTATATAAAACTGTTTGTGAAAAACTTGGTGTAACTGAAGATCAATATTTAGATCGTATGTCTTCTTTTTATACCAATCTTTCTTTTGATGGTCGTTTAACTAATATTCAAAATAAGAACATTTGGGATCTTAAAAAGAATCAAAAATTTGATGATAGCGAACTTTTAATCGTCAACGAGCAATATAGCGATGACGAAAAAGAAGCTAAGCTCAATTTTGATATCGAAGAACACGATGAAGCCGAACTCGAAGATCTTGAAGATGAAGAACTCGACGAAGAGGAAGGAATCAAAGAAGATATAGATTAAGGAGTAAGAATAAAATGTTAGTATCCGCAACTGAAATGATTAATAAAGCTCACGAAGGAAAATACGCTATCGGAGCATTCAATATCAATAACTTAGAATGGATTAAATCAATCTTATTAGCTGCTGAAGAAGCTAAAGCTCCAATTATGTTAGGAGTTAGTGAAGGCGCCGCTAAATATATGTGTGGTTTTAAAAATGTCGTCGACATGGTTAGAAATGTTCATGACACATTAAAAATTACTGTTCCTGTCGCATTACATTTAGATCACGGAACATATGAAGGTGCTAAAGCTTGTATTGAAGCAGGTTTCACCTCGGTTATGTTTGATGGATCTCACTATCCAATCGAAGAAAATATTGCTAAGAGTAAAGAATTAATCGCTCTTGCTCATAGTAAAGGTGTTTCTATTGAATGTGAAGTCGGGGGAATTGGTGGCGAAGAAGATGGCACCGTTTCAATGGGCGAACTTGCTGATCCGCAAGAATGTGCAGAAATTGCTTCTTTAGGTGTCGATTTCTTAGCTGCTGGTATTGGTAATATTCATGGCGTTTATCCAGCTAACTGGCAAGGACTTAACTTCGAACGTTTAGGCGAAATTCAAAAAGCAACTAACGGCAAACCATTAGTTTTACATGGTGGAAGTGGTATTCCTTTTGAACAAGTTCATCACGCAATCACTTTAGGTGTCAGTAAAGTTAACGTTAACACCGAATTACAAATCGAATTTGCTAAAGCAACTAGAGCTTATATCGAAGCTGGTAAAGACCAACAAGGAAAAGGCTTCGACCCACGTAAATTATTAAATCCAGGTTGCGAAGCTATTAAAAACCAAGTTATCACTTTAATTAAAGCCTTTGGTAGCGAAGGCAAAGCCCTTTAATATCTTTTATGTATAAAAAAGAACTTAAGCACGTTTTAAAAATATTAAAGAAAGTTGCTCCAGTTCAACTTAAATACTATAACGGAAAATTTAATGTCGAAATAAAAGAAGATAATAGTCCAGTTACTGAAGCTGATAAAGTTTCAGATAGAATGTTGAGTGATTATCTTAAAAGCAAATTCCCTGAATATGGGTTTTTAACTGAGGAGACTTATAATCCTAATAACAAAGAAAGATTATCTAAAGATTATGTTTGGATAATCGATCCTCTCGATGGCACAAAAGATTTTGTAAGTCACGATGGTAACTTCACTATCAATGTTGCCTTATGTTATAAACACGAAATTGTATTAGGAGCAGTAATGATCCCTCTAACTAATACGATTTATTACGCCGTTCAAGGTGAAGGAGCTTATAAAAAAGTTGGTTTTAAAAAGAGTAAGATTCATGTCTCTAATAAAACCAAAGGATTAACGTGCCTAACTTCGATCTTCCATTCTAGTGATGACGAAACAAAAACTATCGAAAAGCATAAAGATAAAATAACAAATGTTTCTAAAGCTGGAAGTAGTTTAAAGGCTTGTCTTATTGCTGAAGGAAAAGCTGAAATTTCTTATCGATTATCTCCAGGAACTAAAGAATGGGATACAGCTGCTTTCGATTTAATCGTTAGAGAAGCAGGCGGCTATGTATTAAAACTTAATAAAGAAAGAATGACATATAACCGAGAAGATGTTCGAAATCTTGAAGGTTATATTATCATTAATTCATTAGAAAACTTCTTATTATAAGAGCAAAGAAAAATTCGGGCGCGAACCCGAATTTTTTATATTGGGGAATCATTATTAAAAGATGGAATAAAAATACGCGTCCTTTTTTATATAAAAAATCTTTTCTGAGAATTATAGTTTTATCGAAAATTAATTAGAATATTTTTATATATACAAACCCTTATATTGGTTTATGGTCCAACATGAGAGGTAAATATTATATTGGTGCACCGAGTCATAGAGGTTGCGCGAGAATCTGTCCAACTTTCAAGCGATAATGCAGTCGAAGCGTATTTATTGCTATTCTTTTTATAATCTATTTACTGCCAAAAATAAGAAGTAAGACTTTTTTATTGATTGAGTTATATCGATATTCAAAATTGACCAAACATGTCATTTAATAGTAATTTGCTATTTTTTTATAAGCCGAAATTCATCATACAGAATTTCTTATCTTTTTTATATTGCGGTTCATTAAATGTCTACCTAAATTCCTATATAGAAACGCTTTAAATGCTGACATTTCTTGATGATGTTCTTTAAGTAGATTGTCGGGACTATCATAAATTCCAAAATCTTGATTTATCCCTTCGCTTTGAATATATGTATTGTTTCGTTCAAAATCAATTATAGGTTTGCGGAAATCTTTCACAGCTACGCCATATCCACAAAAAGCCCCTATACAGGTAGAATTTATACTTTGTAATCGTGAAAGATATGCCTTATCTAATATAAACGCTTCAAGTTCATACCATACCCCATCCAAATAAACTTCCACCCAACTGTGGAAAATATTTTGAGGAGCATTTTTATATACAATGCCAGTCATTGCACCCTTTTGAAGTTTTTTGTCAATCGTAAATCCATGCACCCTACATGGAACATTTACTCCACGGAGCAATGCCATAAAGAGCGTTCCTTTTGTATTGCATTGTCCATATCCATCAGCCAAAACTTTTGATGCCGGAATACTATCATCGACATTGTAGCCAAATAAAATTTCATCACGAACAAAATTATATATTTGTTTGATACGATTGAATGTATCAATCTCTTTCCGTTTTCTATCACTTATTAACTGCTGTATATTGATGGCCGAAAAATTTAACATTGGTGTTTCTCTCAAATATTTTTCCATACAATCTACTCGCCTTTAATGATTATACTTTGTTGGTGCTCCTGACCGGACTCGAACCGGTATGATGTCACCATCAATGGATTTTGA
>CAYLSZ010000015.1:0-27783 GCA_964386745.1 uncultured Staphylococcaceae bacterium
GCACACGTAGTTTAGTGGTAGAACATCAGCTTCCCAAGCTGAATGTGCGGGTTCGATTCCCGTCGTGTGCTCCATTCAATTTTAGCTAATACCTATAACGCTTGCGTTATAGGTTTTTTTATATGTAAAAGAATGTTTAGTTGGAATTCCTTATAAGGAAGCTAGTCGATTTTTTGACATAAGAAACTTATAAAAACAAAGAAAAATTCTCAACATTTTTCCATTTACATTTATTTTGTGGTGGTATAATAAAAATAACAAATAGAGAGGTGGGAAACGATGAAGAAAAGAATCATAGCTTTATTTTCAATTCTAATTTTTGGTTTATCTTCTTGTGATCGGGGTACTAAAAGAACAAATATAATTTTGACCGGACATTATATTGGTTACGATCTAATAAGCGAGTCGATTCCTTGTGAATTATTTGTTGAACAAATATCGGAAGAAGAATATTTAGCTGCTAATGGTAAAAATGTAATTATGGATGCCGTTAGTTACGATTATTTTTCGCTTGAATTCAATATTTTCTTTTCTGATGACGATATTTATCAAGTTGATTTTTATAATTTTGTTGATGCATATGATGGAGCTACTGGCACACCTATTAGTTATATAGATGATAATCGTTGGTGGCTTACTCCTCAAACTGTATCGAGCAATAAAATAGCTCCTGTTGATGAGCGCTATTATAACGTTGAGAACTTTAATATTTGTGAATTTTTTGGCTGTGTATATTATGTCGAGAATTAAATAATTTCACTGTTTATAGCTATAGTAATTAAAGAACAGAAACTTAAGTTTTTTAATAGTTTTAGATGGATTGATAGCTCCCTTTTTATTGCAGTGGTTGGAGTCACTGTTGCGTTAGTTTTATGCTTTTGCTATGATTTAATGCTCGCTTTTAAGGGCGAGCGAACTGAATCTTGTTTAAGACATTTCTATATTCATTTCAAGAAAAAATGAAGTGTTTATTAAGATAGTGATAAGACTTATGTTTTTGCAAAAATAATTGAGATCTGCAGGGTTTTTGTTCAAAAACGCACGTTTTTTGAGAAAATTATGAACCATATTAAAGGAGAACAAAATGACATTTATTAAAAAGTTTCTAAATATTTTTAAACGGTATGAATGGTTATTTTTAATTATTGTTTTTGCTGTACTAATTAGTTTCGCCGTTATTTATAATGCCTCTTGGTTTGAAATTGTTGCTCCTTTATTTGGTGTAATTAGCGCGTCATTAAATGGAAAAAAGAAAAAATACGCTTTCGTTACTTACTCGATTTATGTAGTAATTTATGGCATTTATTGTTTCTTAAATAGTTTATATGGGGAAGCGATTTTAAATGTTTGTATCAATCTCCCTATGTATTTATGGACTTTATTTAAATTCTATATATTGCCAATAATCAAAAAGAAAAAAGAAGTTACTAATGAAGAAAATCCTCAAGAACAACCTATAGAAAAGAAATCCGAATTTGAAATAAAATCGATTAATTTACCAACTATTATAGGAATTATTATATTTGTTCCTGTAGTAACTATAGTTTATGGATTATGTTTAGCTAATGGATTCTGGATTAGTGAATCGTTAGTATCGAATTATCCATATCTTAACGCTTTGGCAACTGCTTTATGCTTAGTAGCAGTATTTTTAGCCTCAAAAACTATTTTATGGCAATGGGTATTTTGGATTGCATACGCTGCAATTTGCCTTGTTATATGGACTTTGATGTTTATAAATTTCGATGTTGGAGCATTAATTATCGCTTCTAATGTATGTTTCTTGATTATCAATACATATTGTTTTACTCATCGGATTATCGACTATAGAAAACAGAGGAAAGCCCCAGTTATTGAAACAGAAAACGCTTAATTTTTGAATAAATTTCAATCTTAATATAATTCGAAAAATATAGGCCACTGCTAGTATATTCAGTGGTCTTTTTTATTATTTTAAAAATTTGACCCCCCAACTTTTTAATTTGCTAGCGTACTTGTAGGTGAAAGGGGGTGGAATATGAAATTGAGGAGTTTATTGCCAGCGGTAATGATACCAATTGTTGGTCCAGTGGTTGGAGATATATTTTTTGAAGAGATAGATTTTGAAAATACTAACGATAGTGATGAGATTACGAATGTAAATGAAGATGAGTTTTATACAAGCTATGAAACTTCGATTATGGAAGATCATAGTTTTTACTTTACGATTAATAGTTTTGTGGTAACGGCTCCAACTAATAGTACGAAAGTTGAGTTTACTATACCGGTCGAATTTAATGTATTTAATCCACAATACGTTGCTAGACTTTATTATATAGGTTCGGATAATACTGAAAGATTATATTTAGAAGATAATGCGAAAGCAAAAATTACGCTATACGATAAGTATTACGAGTATCCAGTAAGTTTAGATATTGGTGATAATGAATACTATATTTTTAATTTTGAGATTCAGCCATTTGTTGGGGTTATTAAACAAGTTTTAAGTTTTAGACTTGATTTTCCGAGTCAATATGTAAACTTAGGCGAAAGAGAAAGAATTTATTATCGATATGAATGTATGACGACTGTCGGGCGACATAATTATTATCAGGCTCGACCAGTTAGTTTTATAGATTGCGAAAAAGATATCTATTACTATCATAAATTCTCGTTTAAAGATTTTATATTTAGTTACAGTACGAAATTGGCCTCATTAGGAACTCCTTATTTATATATTTATGATACGTCAACTAGATTTTTAAATGCTTTAAATACTCTTTCGGGTATGGCAACGAGTTTAAAGTTTTTGGAACTAGAATTTATCTATAACGGTGTAACTACTGACTATACGCTTAAAGCGAAAGATCAACTTTACTATAGTTTAACGACTAATATTATGTATAAAACAAATGAAGAAGGAGTCTATGGCGAGGTAGATGATGCTATCCATATGCCTAGAAAATATTACGATGAATATAAAACTGTGACGCTTGGTCTATATATAGAAGGTTTTTCTTCGTATGGATATAACCTATATTACGAATTTGAAGTAAATTTCGAAGAGAATTATATCCAAGATGTAGGTGTTATTTATAAAGATGAAAAAGCTGTAAGTGGAGGCGTATCAGGCACTGAAATAACCTTATGATGTATACGGTTTTTGTATTTATAACTGTAATTTTTGGGGCTTGTTTCAATATTTTTGTTATTGCAACTAAGGGCAGCGCTATAAACCGTGCGATTACAAATATCCCAGTTAATTTAATAAAAGAAGCTGTAATCGATCATCCAACAGATGAGTATTTGTATTACGACAAAGAGACATTAGAAGGAGATGTTATCGATTACTATAAAGTCGTTTTAGATGGTTATGTCGACTCATTTTATATCTCATTTTATTACTACATTTATGAAGAAACTATGAATATGTATCGAATTGATTTATCCGATTATGCACAGAATGTTCAAATAAATGTGAGTACGACTTTTTATAAAAATTACACAATAAATAAATACTTAACTTTTGAATTAGAAGAGATGTGGAGGTAGGTGATGAATAACGAAAAATTGATTGAATTTATCGAAAATTCATTTTTAAAAGATTTATTAATGTCGAGTATTACTGATATTTCATATAATGGCCAAGATATTTATTATCAAGACAATTTATTAGGCAGAAGAAAAGCAAAAATAGATGTTACGAGTAAAGAAGCTTATGACTTTATACGTCAGGTTGCTAATCTAAGCGACGCGCAATTTTCTTATAGTGACCCAATTTTAGATATTTCGGTGGGTCGATATAGAATCAACGCAGTTCATTTTGCGTTAAGTCGTAAAAATAGAGAAAAATGTATTACTTTTTCGATAAGAATTGGCTTTGATGCATTAAGAATTCAGGATGATGGAACCTTTGTAACAAAAAAATGTCTAGATTTAATCGAACTTTATATGAAAAAGAGGTATTCGATTGTTATTGGTGGATTAACGAGTAGTGGTAAGACGGAATTTCAAAAGTTTTTGATAAGCAAATTAGAAGAAGCTACAAGAATCGTGATTATCGATAACGTCGATGAACTTGATAGCGACTACGTTAATAGGAATATTGATATTTCAACTTGGTTAAATTTAGAAAAATTTAAGAATATTAATTTCGATACTCTTGTTAGAAATGCTTTAAGAAATAACCCTGATTATATGATTGTTAGTGAAGCTCGAGGTGAAGAGATGTTAGCTATTTTAAATAGTGCAATGACAGGCCATCCAACTATAACGACAATCCACGCAAAAGATATCGAAACTATGTATCATCGCATGGCTCGTATGTGTATGCTGAAAAATCAAAATTTAATGTTTGATGAAACATTAGAAGATGTAGTCGATTATTTTAAAATCCTCGTTTATATCAGAAAAGAAACATCAAGCGATGGGAAAATTGTTAGATATGTCGATTCAATCGCGACAAATATGGCTAAAAAAGAAAAAGTTATTTATAGATATCCAAATAAATACTATGCATTGCCACCATCGATTAAACACGATTTAGATTTAGGCGATGACGAATTTGATGAAATGAAGAGTAAACGGAAAGAGAATGCTGAATAGATCCTTGATTTATATCTTTATAGCCGCACTTTGTGGTGGGTTAAACTATTATGTTTCATTAGACATAATTATTTCGTGTGTAATTTTTGTTGTCGGATTATTAGTTGGATTTTTATTTATCGAAAAGTTTATTGTTAAATTCTTTGATAAGGAAACTCGCACGAAAGAATGTATCCAATTTATTAATAATTTTGTCATTACTTTATCTATTAATAAATCGACAATTGATACTTTTGAAATATGCAGTAAGGCATTTTCAAAAAGGCTGAACGACCAAGTAAAATTATTAAATAATTTGAGTGTTGAAGAAAAAATTCACTATATAAGTAAGTATTTTGATTCACCTCTATATAGAGTGTTTTTAAATCTATTAGATCAATATGAATATAATGGTGGAGACATTTTAAAAATATCACAAATTTTGTTATTTGATGCTCATAGAACTGAAGAAGATGTTGAGAATCATAAGTCGATTTTAATAAGAAAATTAGTCGAGTTTATTACCCTTTGGGTAATAACATTTATAGTTTTAGTTTTGATGAAAGCTGCCCTAGGCGATTATTTTAATCAAATATCTGAACTATTTTTCTTTAAATATGGAATGGCGGCCTTTTTCTTATTTTTCTATATAAATACTTCGTTATTTGTGATGAACGGATTTAATTTATCGTTCATTGATGTTGTAAAAGAACCTACTTTGAAGGAGAGGAAGAAGAACAATGAAAAAGTTAAAAAACAAAATAAAAAGGGCAAACAAAAATCCTAAAAACGAGATATTAACGAACGTTTTTATCAATGTAATTGTTCTTGCATTAGGATGTCTTGCGGCCCTATATCTAAATAATTACGTTTTACTTATATATGTTGCGGGTGCAATTTTATTGTTCAATATTTATTTCTTTACGCGATATGACCGAATAATTAGCAAAAATCACAATAAATTAATTGACGATTTTATAAATGTTTTCACGTATTTTCGTATTTACATAACTAATAATCGAAATGTTTATAGCTCGTTAAAAGAAGTAAGTAATTATGCTTCGCCATTTATAAAATCGAAACTTATGAAACTATTAGAAGATATGGATGAAGATAAATCTCTGCAGCCATTTATGGATTTTGCTAGTCATTTTAATAGTAAAAAAGTAGATGAAGTAATGATTTCAATTTACGAAATGATTGATGAAGGAAGCGACGAAGCCTATGTTAATCAATTCGTGACAACTTTTATGAATTTTAAGCAAAGAGTTAGCAAAAATAATGAAGAAAAGCGACATAGTACTTTTAATACAATAAATAGTATGTCAATAATTGGTGTAGGAATTTTAATGATTTTAATTCTTTTTGGAATTGTATCGATGATAGGAGACCTCACATTATGAGCAGTAAATTAGGACTAATTTTATCTTTAGCTTTAATAATGTTTGTCTTTTTATTCGGCGTCGATTTAGTCATGATGCAAGTAGTTTACGCCAATCTTGACTCATTAAGTGAAACTATATCATTTAAAATTTCGCAAAATGGAGTTAGCGATAATGGAGAAATTGATGCTGCATTAATTTTTTCTGTCTATTTGGAATATCAAGTTACTTTAAGCAGTACTAACAGCTATCAAACTACATATTTAGAAGGAGATATTTATTCCTATTCTTTATCAAAAGACTATAACCCAATTTTAATAAGTTATTCACCAATTACTATAACAATTACCCGATATACTGTTATCGGAATTAATCATACATAAAGGAGGAGGAGAAGCATGAGTGAAATTAAAGGACAATTGTTAGGTATCGTACTTGTCTTAGCGATTTTCGGTGCAATTGCTGGAGCTCTAGTTGCTGCATTTAGTAGCGTTGGAGATCAAGTGGTTGAATATATGGAAACAGCTACAGATACAGAATCTGAAGTCTATACCGTTATTGAAAGAGCTAACTTGTTAACCTATCAATAAGAAAAAATGAGCCGCAAAATATGCGGCTCTATTTTTATAAAAGTCGCTAATTTTTGGAAAAACCCTGCAGAATCCCGTTATTTTTTCTGAAACTTATATAAATTATGGTATAAAAAAAGCCGACATTACATCGGCATTGTTGTCAATTGGTGACCCATACGGGATTCGAACCCATGAATGCATGCGTGAAAGGCATGTGAGTTAAGCCACTTCTCCAATGGGCCAATTGATGGCGCCAACTATAGGATTCGAACCTACAACCTGTCGGTTAACAGCCGAATGCTCTACCGTTGAGCTAAGTTGGCAACTTAGCGCCAAAGCGCTTTAATAATATAGCAAATCAGAATTGTTTAATCAACAATTTTTTAACTAAGCAACTTTTTTATTAATGAGATCTAATAAATCGCCAAGAGTTTTAATGTTTTGTGTTTCTTCAGCTTCGAATTTGATATCGTAGGTGTCTTCCAAATCCAAAATGAATTCAACGACGTCTAATGAATCTAATCCGAGGCTAGCAAGAGTAGCTTCGCGATTTAATTCGGTGACTGAGAGTTTGGTTTTAAGAAGTTCAATAATTTCTTCATATTTAACTGACATAGAACAACCTCCATTAAGTGTTTTCAATGTTAACATAAGCGCAATTTCTTTGAAAGAATAAACGATTTTTGTTTATAATCGCATTTAGGAAATTAAATAAACATTTAGTTTATTTAAAGTCTAAAAATTAAATTAACAATTTTTTATCCGGCACTAGAAAATAATTATATGTATCAAAAAATATTTTTGCTATAATTTTGAAATTGGGAGACCTATTGTGAATTTATTTGATATTTTACCTGAACGATATTTCTCAATCTTTTCTAGCAAAAATAGAAAAATCTATGCCGATAGTTTGATAATCCTTTACGAAATGTTAGAGAGTGATGAAGCAGTCATTAATAAATCTGACTTCGTGCGTACTCTAAAAGAAAAAGGAAAAAGAGAACTCGAAACATTAGATGTCACACTAGAAGATGATTACGAAGTCGACGAAACCGACGAAACCGAAATTATTGAACCTAATCTTGCTGATAAAGCAAGTTATGTATGTCGTAAGTTAGAACAAGTGGGTTGGTTCGATGTTGCATTAGATCCTACAACTATGGAAGAAATCATCATCTTACCTGTTTACTCAATCTATCTAATTCGTGCATTCAAAGACATCATAAGCGATGAAGAATCGCCATATTTAAGCTTAGTTCACGCTACTTATAGTGAACTCCGTTTAGAAGATGACGAATTAGATGATATGCTCTATCTTACTTTGAATAGATGTTATGAAAATACGAGAAAGTTGAGAATTGAACTCATTACTTTATCTCACTCTATTCGTATTTATCGTACAAAATTGAGTCGTATGTTTAATACCAACGATGTTTTGCACGATTTTTTAGATATTTATAAAAATAAGATCTTAGATCGTTATTATCATCCATTAAAAACATTCGATAGTGTTGTTAAATTTAAAAGACCTATCATAAATATTCTTGAAAAGTGGCTTCATACTAAAGAAATCCGCGACAAAATTATAATGTTAGGATGTTCGACTAATACAAATATGAGCCGCGAAGATGTTGAAGAAGATGTTGTCGCTAAAATTAACTTTATAACCGATACATATAGCACTATTGAACATCAAATTGCGACTATCGATAAAGAAAATAGTGAATATACACAAGCATCAACTAATAAAATCTTATATCTTAATAACGCCGATCGTACTACAAAGGGTTATTTAGAAAACATTTTCAAACATTATGCCCAAAACGTTAATGATTTAAGAAAGTTAAGTAAGATTTTAGGTCAAATGCAAGATAGTATATTCTTATATGAACAAGGATATATCAATAGCGATTCGGTAACCTTACCTATTATTCGTAAAAATAGAGAAGAATCCGAACCAATGCCAATTATGGACTGGGGTGGCAGCTATGATGATCTTGTTAGTGAATTCTTAGAATCTACTAAAACAATTTATCCAAACG
Organism: uncultured Staphylococcaceae bacterium; assembly: GCA_964386745.1. Classification (GTDB taxonomy): domain Bacteria; phylum Bacillota_I; class Bacilli_A; order RFN20; family CAG-826; genus Onthovivens. The sequence continues at coordinate 8,560 of CAYLSZ010000015.1, forward strand.
AAAAAATCTACGCTTTTATGAGAAGATGCTTTAATGGTAACGATACCTTAAAAGTTGCTGATATACCTTTAAATACCTTTGAAGACTTTATTTATTTAATTTTTGCGACTGTTAAAAGTGGCGAAAAAGACTGTTTCTACTATATGGAAATAGTCGATAATACAAAGGTTTTGAATGGGGTATATTTAGTACCTAATTTGGTCTTTCATGTTAGATAAGGAGAGTCAAAATGTTTAATGAAGAATTTGTAAAAATGAGCGCGGCTGACCAACATATGTTTGCTGAAACATGTAACAATTTGTTGCTCAAAGGGTTCATTGTCCGCGACGTTTACGATAATAGAGAAAAAATCATGCGTATTAATCCATATTATCGTTTTATTGATAGATATTTCGAAGTCTTTGAAAGCTATCTTAAATTTTCAGGATGGCATATTGAAAAAGATGGAATTATGGGCGTTGTCGCTTTAAGTAACGAATATGAAGACAATAGATTAAGAATCGATCGTGAAACAAGCCTTATTTTGTTCGCTTTAAGATTAATTTATGAAAATTCAAAAAGCGAATCTAACGAAACGACCTTATCTATATTTATGACTACTCCAAAATTATTAACTGAAATGTTAAATCATAACATTACAATGCCTGGAAAAAGACTTTCTGGCCGTGGTATTGCTAAATCCTTACGTTTCTTAGCTAACCACAATATTATTTCTAAGGTTAGTGGCAGCTATGATGAAGGAAATGTTAGCTTCTTTATCTTGCCAAGTATTGTATATGCATTAAATGGCGATAAGATTGCTGCTATGAGTAATGCCTTAGATCAAATTCATGGAAAGGAGACTTCACGTAATGAAAACCTTGACTAAAGCTAAAATTATTAACTGGCACTATTTCTGGAACCAAACTATAGATTTTCGTCAAATCGTATTTTTAACTGGTAAAAACGCTAGCGGTAAATCGACATTAATCGACGCTATTATGCTCGTTTTACTTGGTGATACGACTGGAAAATACTTCAATAAAGCCGCTTTAGAAAAAAGCGCAAGAACTTTAAAGGGTTATCTCCGCGGCGAAATCGGTGATACTGAAGATGGCGAAGTAAATTACTTAAGAAGTGGTACATTCACAAGTTATCTTGCTCTTGAATTCCATGATGATGTAAAAGATGAAGATTTTGTCATGGGCTGCGTTTTTGATACTATGGCCGATGGAAATGATGAACGTCATTTCTTCTATTATGAAGATAAAATCTTTGAAAACGAGTTTGTTGTCGATGGAATCCCAATGAACTATAAAACTTTGAAAGCTTATTTTGATGAAAATTTACCAGAAGGAAAATATCGTTTCTTCGATTCGAACCGTCAATATCAAGACTTCTTGAAACGTCAATTCGGCGGTTTAAAAGATAAATATTTCTCACTTTTAAAGAAAGCTTGTAGTTTCTCGCCTATTACTGATATCACATCATTTATTACAGAATACGTTTGTGAACCACAAGAAAATATTAACTTAGAAAACTTACAAGAAAACATTTTCCAATATAGAAAACTTCAAAAAGAAGCAGAAGCTATCCAACTTCGTGTTAGCATGCTCGAAGATATCAAACAAAAGTTTGAAATTTTCGATAAGCAAAATACTAAATTTAAAATCGATTCCTATATTATCGAAAGATGTAAACTTGAGAATTCTAAATACAGTTTAGCTAAATTAAAAGATGAAATCGAAGCAAGTAAAATCCGTATCAAAGATATCGATCGTGAACTTGAAGAAAACGCATCTAATTTAGATAAACTTACTCTTGAAAAAGGCGCTTTATTAGGCGATAAATCGACTAATAACGTTGCTCAATATGCTAATAAAGTCCTTCAAGAAAGAAAAGATACTGAAAACGAAATTAGAAAACTCGAAAATCAAACTAAAGATATTAAAGAAAAATTGATTTCTTATGTCACTAGATTCTCAAAAGCTAGTTCGACTATCTTGGCTAAGTTAAAAGATTTTGATAGATCTTTCTTGGATGAAGATAAAGAAAGAGAACTACTCGAATTAGAAGCTGTTGCTCAAACGGTTTTTGATGAATCAGCTACCTTTGATGAAGTTTATTTAAAAGATTTAACCAAACTCGACGTCACGATTTTAGGTGATTATCGTAAAAACTTAAACGAATTTAAGAATCATGTAAGTAGTTTATCGGTTTCTTTAGGTAGAACGCTCGTCAATTTAGAAAAGAAAATTGAACGTTTACAAGAAGAAAACGAAGGCGTTAAAGCTGGTACGAAATACTACGATCAAATCTTATTAAATATTCGTGATACGATCGCTGAAGAACTTAGTGAAAAATATAAAAAGAAAATTGATGTCGAAATCTTTGCTGATTTAATCGATATCAAAGATAAATCCTGGAGTAACGCAATTGAAGGTTTCTTATATAACCAAAAATTCAATTTATTCGTTCCTCCAAAGTATTACGTCGATGCTTATAAGATTTTAGCAAGATTATTGGGTAATAGATTCTATCCAACTAGCTTAGTTGACCAAGAAAAAATCATCGAAAAGAACTATGATTGCGACGATAATTCATTAGCAACTGAAATTTTAACCAACCACGATGGTGCTCGTGCCTATACTAATTTCTTAATTGGACGTTTAATTAAAACTTATTCGATTGAAGAATGTCGTGAAAGCGGAAACGGTATTACAAAAGATTGTGACCTTTACCGTAACTATACGATGACTAAGATCAATCCACGTTTATATCAAAGTTCATATATCGGCCGCACTGCTGATGGTAGATTCGTTAAAGAAAAAGCGAATGAACTTTCAAAAACTATCGCTTTAAGATCAAATTTTAAAGCTTTACATAACTTAATTGAATCGGCTAATCAAATCGAAGTCATGAGTTCGTTTGAAATCGAAAACATGATCGAATTAATTGCTGAAAGTTCAAAAGTTAAAGGCTTAAAAGAACACTTAAGCTATTTATCAACTGAACTTAGTCAAGATGATAACGATTTAATTAAATCTATCGATAAAAAACTCAAAAATCTTGATGAAGACCTTAAAGATATTAACGAAAACAATGCTGCTTTAAGCGAAGAAAAAGGTAGATTAAAAGCAAGAATTAGTGAAATTCAAACTTCAAAAATGGTTGAAGTTAACGAAGAAATTGCTCGCCAAGAACAAGAACTTGCAACTCGTTATGAACCTTCATTCATCGCTGAACAATGTATGCCTATTTTAGATGCTGAACTTGAAGAAGGTAAAGATTACGTTCAAATTTTACGTGATCACACTTCCGACTATTCGCGTTTACAATACACATTGAATAACTTAAAAGGTGAACTCGTAAAATCACGTGAAGCTTATTGCCGCGACTATCACTTATCATATGACACATCGTCATTAATTAACGATCAATTTGAACAAGATTATCACGAATATAAAGAAGTTAGACTTCCAAGATATCAAGAACAAATTGAAGATAGTTATCGTAAAGCTATTCAACAATTTAAGAGCGACTTTATTAATAAACTCCGTGATTCTATCACCGATGTTGAATATCAAATCGCTAACTTAAATGAAGCTCTTGAACAATCAAGTTTCGGTAACGATTTATATAGATTTACTGTTAAACCAAGCGTTCAATATCGTAGATATTACGACATGTTAAAAGATGAAATGTTCCTTGAAAAAGATGTCGACGATGAAGTTTTCTTAGAAAAATATCAAGACATCATGGACGAACTTTTCAAACAAATCGTCGATACTGGAACTGAAAGAAATAGCGATCTATATCACAATGTTGCTCACTTTACAGATTTTAGATCCTATCTCGATTTTGACTTAATCGTTAAAAATAAATCGACCAATGAAGAAAAACGTCTCTCCAAGATGATGAAAAAATCATCTGGTGGTGAGACACAAACTCCATTCTATATTTCTGTCTTAGCAAGTTTTGCTCAATTATATAGAGTTAACCAAGATGAAGATATTTCTAATACAATTAGAATTATTATATTCGACGAAGCTTTCTCGAAAATGGACCGTGAAAGAATTATTGAATCCGTTAAACTTTTAAGAAAATTCAATCTCCAAGTCATTCTTTCTACACCTCCAGAAAAAATCGGTGAAATTGCTGAATACGTCGACGAAACATTATACGTAAGCCGCGATAAGAAGATGAGCTGCGTATTGCCTTATGAAAAATTAACTGAACAAGAGAGAAATAAATTATTAAAGAAATAAGGAGATTTATATGTCAAAGCAATGTGTAGCGATGATTTTAGCAGGTGGAAAGGGAACGCGTCTTCACGCCTTAACTAAAAAAATTGCTAAACCCGCTGTCTATTTTGGTGGAAAATATCGTATTATCGATTTTTCCTTGTCGAATGTCGCAAATAGTGGAATTGATACTTGCGGCGTGTTGACCCAATATGAGTCGATTGCCTTAAATAATTATATTGGTAATGGCGAAAAATGGGGCTTTAATGGAGTAGGGGGTAAATGTGTTGCTATATCTCCTAGACAAACTGAAGAAGGTCTTAACTGGTATAAAGGAACAGCTGATGCCATCTATCAAAATCTTGATTTTTTAGATGAAGAAAATCCTGAATACGTATTAATTTTAAGTGGAGACCATATCTATAAGGCTTTATATAATGAAATGCTCAATCTACATATTAAGTCGAAAGCAGCATGTACGATTAGCGTTTTAGAAGTGCCTTTACATGAAGCTAGTAGATTCGGAATTTTAGAAGTTGATAATAACGATGTAATTACAAAATTCGTCGAAAAACCTAAAGTTCCTAAGTCAAATTTAGCTAGCATGGGTGTTTATATTTTCACCTATAAAGAACTTCGTAAAGCTTTAGTTTTGGATGCAAAAGATCCTAAATCTGAACACGATTTCGGTAAAAATATCATCCCATATTTACTTGAAAATAATAAAAAACTCGTCGCATATCGCTTTAGAGGATATTGGAGAGATGTCGGAACGATCGATTCGCTCCATCAAGCGAATATGGAGCTTTTGCCATCCAATAGAAATTTAGATACGATTAAATTTGAAGAATATCCTGTTATTTTTAGCGAAGATACCCATAGTTTGCCTCAAAGATTGGGTAAAAATGTCGTAATTAAGAACTCTTTGATCAATCAAGGCGCTAATATTGATGGTGAAGTTATAAACTGTGTCGTTAGTAACGAAGTTACTATTAAAAAAGGCGCAGTTGTTAAAAATAGTGTTTTGATGCCTGAAGTGACTGTTGGTGAAGGTGCCTATATTGAAAATGCCATTTTAGGACCAAAGACAGTTGTTAAAGATAAAGAAATTATCAATAAAGGCGGTTCAGAGATCGTCTTAATCGACAGTGCAAGGAGTTTAAGTAAATGAAAAACGTTATAGCTTTAGTAAATTTACATACTTCCTCCAATTTAGGAGTACTAACTGAATCTCGACCAATCGCCTCGACGACATTTTTAGGTCGATATGCCTTTATGGATTTTGCTTTAAGCAATTTGACGAATAGCGGAATCGATAATATCGGTATTTTAGTTAAAGATCACTCTAGAAGCATTATTAAACATTTAGGTAGTGGCGAATCGACCTATTTAAAAAATCCAAAAACTGGTTTCCAATCTGTATTTATTAACGAAGATGGATTAAATAATCCAATTTTCAATACTGATATCAATAACATTTTAAATAACGATTGGTTCTTATATGAAAAATCGGCTAAATATATTTTAGTTGTCCCAACTGATTTTATTTATAAAGCTGATTTTAGAAAAATACTTGAAGAACATATTCAATCTCAAAGAGTTTGTTCGATTGTTTATCATGAAGTAAATCACGCTGATAAAGCCTATTTAGGATGTGATTTAGTTACAGTTGACGCTTTAAATAACGTTCAAAAATTTGAGACGAATAATGGAGAAAATCCACATGCTTATGTATCTTTAGATACATATATCTTTAATGTCGATTATTTACGTGAAATGATTGGAAAAATTCCTTATATTTCTAAGATTTTCACATTAAAAGATTTAATGCACTTCGTTTGTAATTATAAAGAAAAAATCCACGCTATAAATTACCAAGGATACTGCCGTCATTTTGGTAGTTTACAAGATTATTATCGTTATAGTTTTGAACTTTTAGATAATGAAGAATATGCTGAAGAATTATTTACCGAAGACTGGATTTTCTATACGACAACCCATAATTCGATGCCTGTTTTATATGGTACGAACTGTGATGTACACGATTCTTTATTAGCCAATGGTTCTAAAATTGACGGAACCGTCAAACATTCTATCTTAGCTAGAAACGTCGTAGTCGAAGAAGGCGCTGAAGTTGAAGATAGTATTATCTTTACTGATACAGTTATTAAGAAAGGCTGCAAAGTTAAAAACTGCATCATTGATAAACACTGCATCGTTCAAAATAAAAAAGAAGTAATCGGAACAAAAGATAAACCAATCTACATTCCACAAGGAGCCAAAATCTAATGAATATTGTAATGGTTAGTAGTGAATGCCTTCCTTTTTCTAAAAGTGGAGGATTAGGCGATGTCGCTTATTCTTTGACGAAGGAATTTGCTAAAAATAAGCATAACGTTTCAGTAATCACGCCTTTATATAAGACTAGCTATAAGAAAACGAAAAAGAAATTTAACTTTTTATTCCGTATAAAAACTGTGATGAATTGGCGTTCACCTTATGGAAATGTATATTACGTTTCTTATGAAGGAATCGACTATTATTTATTAGAAAACGAGCAATATTTTAATCGAGATAGATTATATGGATATTTCGATGATGGCGAAAGATTTGCTTATCTTTCTCTTGCCGCTATCGATATATTAAAGAAGTTGCCATTTAAAGCGGATATTGTTCATGTCCACGATTGGCAAACTGCGATGGTACCATGTCTACTCAAAACGAAATATTATAACGATGAACTTTTAAAAGATATCAAAACCGTTTTGACCATTCATAATCCTGATTTTAAAGGTTATTTAGGTCGTGAATCATTATTTGATTTATATAATTTATCGACTGATTTATTTGATTCAGGAAGAGTTAGGCTTGAAGGACAAGTCTCGACTTTAAAAGCTGGCATAGCCTATGCTGATAAAATTACAACTGTTAGTCCAACTCATGCTGAAGAACTTAAAACTCTCGAAGGCAGTAAAGGTTTATGGTATGACATCACTTTAAGAGCTAATGATTTTAGCGGAATTATTAACGGAATGGATTATAAAGAATTCAATCCTAGAGCCGATAAAATCATCTATAACAAGTATACAAAAACCAATGTTAATACTGAAAAATTAAAAAATAAAGTGGAGTTCTGCAGGGAAAATGGTCTAGATTCTAAACTTCCTTTATTTGCAGTTGTTAGTAGATTGACCCAACAAAAAGGCTTAGATATCATGCGAGCGATGGGCGAATTTGTAGCAACTGGAGGCGGCAATTTTGCTATTTTAGGAAGTGGTGATTTTGCTAGCGAAGAACTATTTAACGACTTAGTTAGAAGATATCCAAATAGAGTATATGTCTATATTGGATATAGCGATGAACTTGCGCATAAATTATATGCAGCTAGCGATTTCTTTATTATGCCAAGTTTATTTGAACCATGTGGATTAGGTCAGATGATTGCGATGAGATATGGTTCGCTCCCAATTGTTAGATTAACCGGCGGATTAAAAGATACAGTTCGAATTTTAAATGATGATAATTCAAATTATCGTAAAGCTGATGGTATCGGATTTGCTAATCCTGATGTATTAAGTGGAATTCGTGCCGTTTCTAAAGCACTTATTGTCTATAATAGCCGTCCAGAATATATGGAAACAATGCGTAAAAACGCAATGGGTGTCGATCATTCCTGGAAAAAACCTGCTAAAGCGTATTTAGATTTATACGAATCAATTATCGTTAAATAATAATAATTAGAATAATTTACGCATAAGAAAAAGCTTCATCATCAACGCGATGAAGCTTTTTCATTAAGAAAGGGGGATAGAAGATTTAAGAGCAACTTTATATTATTGAAATAGAAATAGGATTAACAGTTCGTTTAAATTCTTCCATGAATAACGTTACAATGTCTTTTTTCTTGGTTAGGCACTTAAATTTAATTCTTAATATTTTTTCATCGTCCATTTCAGATATCGAAGTATCGAAGTTTTTGTATTGAATATCGTATTTTGCAAGTAATTCTAATAAAGGTTTTAAAATATCCGTATTTTTCATGTCCGCAATAATAAGAATATTCATATTTTTCTTAGAGATTGCAGTTTCAATTTTTTGGAAAGAAACAAGACAAAGTATAGTAATAATTGTAGTTATTGCCGCAATAACAAACATACCTGCGCCACAACACATACCAATTGCCATCGTAACCCAAATCGAAGCAGCAGTAGTAAGTCCTTTAACGGTTACCCCGTTTTTAATAATAGAACCTGCTCCTAAGAAACCGATACCGGTAACACCTGCAGCCGCTAAACGCATTGGGTCTCTCGTTGATTCTGAACTACCAAAAGCATACGCAGATAAAACCATAATCAAGGCGCTACCTAAACCAATTAAGATATGAGTTCTAAAACCGGCAGCGTGACCATTGATTTCTCTTTGATAGCCTATAAGACCTCCACAAAGAGTAGCGGCAAGTAATGATAAAACAATTAAAATTAGGTTGCCCCACCAACCAAGACCATTAAAGTAGTCAATGATTATGTCATCTATACCACTGACTGTGCTTGTAAGTATTGAAATATTTATCATATAAATATTTTAGCACAAAATTTTTATGAGTAAAATCTAATGATTTTGAAGGGTTTGAAGTTAAATATAATCTTTAGTTTTTTATAAAAATATTGAGGTTCTGCAGGGTTATTTTTCAAAAACTAAAGAAAAAAGGGCCGGAGCCCTTGAATTTTCAATTGGTGATCTTAAGCCGACTCGAACGGCTGACCCACAGCTTAGAAGGCTGTTGCTCTATCCAACTGAGCTATAAGACCATTGCTGCATTATAATATCACTTAAAACCCTTTAAAACAATATCAAAAATGATATACTTTTAGCGGTAAAAATTATTATGGAAAGTATAAATAGTAAACTTAAAACAATTATTTCAAAGGCTTTAGTCGAAGTTTTTGACTATAAAGCGCAAGATGACGAAATCATTATCGAAACACCAAAAGAGCTTGCTCATGGTGACTTTTCGACGAATATTGCTATGCGTTTAGCTAGAACTTTAAAGATGGCACCTGTAATGATCGCTAAAAAGTTAATCGAAGAAGGATTAAGTAAAAGTGATTTAATTGAAAAAGCCGAAGTAGCTGGCCCAGGTTTTATTAATTTCTTCATGAAAAACGAAGTTTTAACCGATGTAATCAGTGAAATTTTAGAAGAAAAAGAAACTTATGGTAAAAATGACTTTGGTCAAAAAGAAAAAATCATGGTCGAATACGTTAGCGCTAATCCAACTGGCGATTTACATTTAGGACACGCTAGAGGTGCAGCATTTGGTGATGCTTTAACTCGTCTTTTAAGCTTTTCTGGATACGATGTTTTAAGAGAATACTATGTAAATGATGCTGGTAATCAAATAAATGTCCTCGCAAAATCACTATATTTAAGATATTGCCAAGCTTTAGGACAAACAATTGATGAAAACGAAATTGGTTATCAAGGAAAAGACGTTATAACCTTAGCTAAAAACATAGCTAAAAAAGAAAAAAATAAATATTTAAATCTTCCTCTTGAAGAAGTGATGAACCACTTTAAAGATATAGGTACTGAACTCGAATTAGATAAGATTAAAAGAGATCTCAATTTATTTAGAGTTGAATTTGATAACTATATGAGCGAAAGAAACATTTATGCTGCTAAAAAGGTTGAAAATACGTTAAAGGCCTTAAAAGATAGTGGCTATACCTATGAACGAGACGGCGCTTTATTTTTAAAAACTACCGTTGAAGGCGATGATAAAGACCGAGTTTTAGTTAAAAGTGATGGAAGTTATACCTATTTATTACCTGATATTACTTATCACAAAGACAAATTTGATCGTGGATATAACAATTTGATAAACCTTTTTGGCGCAGACCATCATGGCTATATTGCAAGACTAAAATTTGGTCTAAAAATTCTTGGATATAACCCAGATAATCTCAATATTATGATTATCCAAATGGTTCGTTTAATGGAAAACGGCGAAGAAGTTAAAATGAGTAAGCGTACAGGAAATGCAATAACTATTCGTGAACTTTGCGAAGATGTTGGCGTTGATGCGGCTAGATATTTCTTCTTATCGCGTCCATTAGATTCTCAATTTGACTTCGATTTAAATATTGCTAGAAAGCATAGTAATGAGAACCCAATTTTCTATATTCAATACGCTTACGCTCGTATTTCGAGCGTTCTAAAAAAGGCTAAAAATTTCAAAATCCCTGCAAAACCCCGATATTTTTTATTAAAAACACAAAAAGAGATCGAGTTACTTAAGACTTTGAATGAATATAAAAATGTCATTATTGAAGCTACTAAAGCTAAAGAAGTTAACCGTTTAACTAACTATGCATATAAGTTAGCAGGGGATTTCCATTCTTTATATAGCGATATCAAATTTATTGACGAAGAAAATATAGAACTTTCTGAAGAGCGTTTAGCGCTCGTTTTAGCAACAAAATACGTCTTAAAATCAGCATTCAATTTATTGGGAATTGAAGCGAAAGAACAGATGTAAATTGTGCTAAAAAATTGAGTAAAATTTTCATCAAATTTTTGATTTTAATAAATTGAAAAAAATATCGAATATATCGAACTTTTTCACATATTTTAGATACCCCAAAAAAGTAGCAAAAAAATAGCGAAAAAAAATTTCTTTTGTAATAGTGCAAAAAATATTTATAATTTTGCATTGTTTAAACTTTTTTGTTTCTGTTTTTGGAGGGTATAAAAATGGAAAATACTAACTACATTATTGACTTAAAAAACGTGTCAAAAATCTTTGATGGGGTTAGTGTAGTCGATGACTTCACTTTGTATGTTAAAAAAGGTGAATTTATTACCTTTTTGGGCCCTAGTGGCTGTGGAAAGTCAACCACATTACGTATGATTGCTGGTTTCGAATTTCCTAGCAAGGGTGAAATCTTATTGAAAGGAAGAGACATTACGAATGTTCCGCCTAATAAAAGGCCAATCAACATGGTATTTCAACGTTATGCCTTGTTCCCACATTTAGATGTTTACGATAATGTTGCGTTTGGTCTTCGTCTTAAAAAGATTCCTATCGAACTTAAAGATGAAAACGGCAGTCCAATATTAAAAGTAAATAAAGAGAAGGTGCATCAGTTAAAAGCCGATATTCATCATACTAAGCACAATAAAGCTCTTACTCCAGAAGAAAAAGAAGCTAAGCTTAAAGATTTAAATGAAAAACTCGAAACTGTTTTAAACACACCTGAACAAGCTTATAAATATCGTAAATATACGAATAAAGAAATTAGCGAAAAGGTTACGCACGCTTTAAAAGTAGTCGATCTTGATGCTCTTGAAGATAGAGATATTTCGACTCTTAGTGGTGGTCAACAACAACGTGTTGCTATAGCTAGAGCTATTATCAACGAGCCAGAAATCTTACTTTTAGATGAACCTTTAGGCGCTTTAGACTTAAAGATGAGAAAAGAAATGCAACTCGAACTTAAAGAGATGCATAAAAAACTTGGTATCACATTTATTTACGTTACTCACGACCAAGAAGAAGCTTTAACGATGAGCGATACGATCGTCGTTATGAAAGATGGCGTCATTCAACAAATTGGTACACCACAAATAATTTACGACGAACCAAAGAATGCTTTCGTCGCTGACTTTATAGGTGAAAGTAATATTTATAACGGCACAATGACCGACAAAAAAGTCGTTCGTTTCTTAAATACGAACTTCCCATGTGTCGATGATTTCCCACTTAACGAGAAAGTTGATGTTGCTGTTCGTCCAGAAGATATTAAATTCAAAACTTCTGGAAAAGGTAATCTCGATGGCGTAATCGAAAGCCGCATATTTAAAGGCGTTAACTATGAATATACTGTCATGGTTGGAAAAAACGAAGTTCTCGTTAAAGATACTAAACAACGTGAGATTGGTAAAAAAGTTGGTTTAAGTATCGAACCAGAAAGTATTCACATCATGGCTAAAGACCTTGTTAGCAATATTTATACCGATAGCTATATCGGAAAAGATAACAAAGTCTATATTGATGAAACGCCATTTGATTGCGATATTACTCAACTTGTTAAAGGTTCAACTTTAACCGAAGAAGGTTATGTATTCTTAAAATCGAAAAATAAGAAATATAAATTTACGGATGCTGATGTAGTAGCCGAAGTTGATATTGCAGACGTTGAAATTGTCGACGATATCGATAGCGATGAAGCAGAGATCGTGGGTGAAATTGTCGATTTAGTCTATAAAGGCGATCACTATCAACTCATCGTCCGTACTGAAAATGAAGAAGATTTCGTTTGTGTTACTCCTTATAGCTATAACTTATACGATAAGGTCGGTATTCACATTAAAAAAGAAAAGATTCGTTTAAGACTCAAAAATGAGGATTTAACGGCCTATGAAATTTAGATTTCAAAGGAAATATCTCTGCATCCCTTATTTCCTATTCTTAATTTTATTTGTCATTATCCCAATTTTAATCATCGTCTATTATGCATTTACCGATAGCGATGGATATTTTTCACTCGAAGCAGTCGTAAATTTCTTTACAAGTACCAATAAATTAAACGTTTTGTGCGTGAGTTTGCTATTTGGACTTTTAAATACGGTTATTTGTCTTGTTATCGGCTATCCAATCGCATATATTCTTGCGAGTAAGAAATTTAACGCAAATTACGTCTTAGTTATGCTATTTGTCATGCCTATGTGGATCAACTTCGTTTTAAGAACTGGTGCGACGCGAGACGTTTTAAGCCGGATTGGGCTAAGCGGAGGAGATCATCCATATATCACAACTATGATTGGTATGGTTTATAACTATCTTCCATTCGTTATCTTGCCTTTATATTCAACCATGCTCAAACTCGATCAATCTCAAATTGAAGCTGCAGTTGATCTTGGTTGTAATAGAGTCCAAGTATTTACAAAAAGTATCTTACCTCAAACCATTCCAGGTATCGTTAGTGCTGCCATGATGGTATTTATGCCAACGATGAGTAGCTACGTCATTCCTGACATTTTAGCTGAAGGACAAATTGTCTTATTCGGTAACTCAATTTATTCAAGTTATAGTTACTATCAATGGGCCGATGGAAGCTTTATGGCTTTAATTATGCTTGCAATCGTCGTTATAACGATGCTTTGTACCCGTAACTTTACTGAAAAAGATGACGGAGGGAGGGCTTCGACATGGTAAAAAAGATTCTTGCCTATTCCTACGTCTATCTCATCTTACTTTTAATGTATGTACCAATTTTGGTCTTAATCGTATTTAGTTTTACAAATGCGACCTATATTGGCGAATGGAGTGGATTTAGTTTCCAACTCTATATCGATTTATTCCAAGATGAAGAGATTTTAGTAGCGTTAGGAAATACTGTAATTATCGCTTTAGTTAGTGCTGCTGTTTCAACTCTTTTGGGAACAGTCGGTGCAATTGGTGCGTATTACTCAAAAAGAAAAACAAGATCTGCCATTGAAACTTTAAATCAAATTCCAGTTGTTAATAGTGAAATTGTTATCGCTTTAAGTTTAACGGTTATGTTCGTTTTCTTAGGAACATATGTATTTAAAGAATCGATATTCTCATTCTGGACACTTCTTGCTGGTCACGTTTTATTAAGTACGCCATTCGTATATTTAAACGTTAAACCAAGACTTGTCCAAATGGATCCAAGCTATTATGAAGCAGCTCTTGATTTAGGATGTTCACCAAGAACGGCTTTAAGAAAAGTTTTAATTCCACAAATTATGCCAGGTATCGTGAGTGGATTTTTACTCGCTATAACTTTATCTTTAGATGACTTCATTATTACGTCATTTACTCGTGGCGCAGGTTTACTTAGTGGCGAATCAAGTATTGAAACCTTATCGACACTTGTTCAAGCTAAGATTAAAAAAGGTGCAATCCCTTCCAATATGCGTCCACTTACTACTATCATCTTCTTAGTTGTTTTACTTGCAGCTATCTTAGTTACAGTTGTTAAAAATAAACAAAAGAAGAGCGTCTCTAAAAGGAGGGAAAAATATAGATGAAAAACAATGTTAATAAAATAGCGTTAACTAGCTTTTTAGCCCTTATTATTCCTTATACCTTAACTTTAACTAGTTGTGATGATTCAGAAGATCAAGTCTATCTTCGTTTATTAAATAGTGAAGATTATATCGATGAAGATTTGATCGATGCATTCGAAGAACTTTATCCAAATGTTACGATAATTTACGAAACATTTGATACTAACGAAACAATGTATAACCAACTTGCTACTGGTAAAAGTCGTTACGATTTAATTTGTACTAGCGACTATATGATTCAACGTCTAGCAAGTGAAAATTTAATTCAAAAAATCGATGGATTATCGACGTATTACGAAAACGTTTCTCCATATTTGGTCGATACTGAAAATTATGAAGGTATAATCGACGCTATCGAAGTAACCGATTTAGAAACTGGCGAAGATTTAGGTCGTCTTAGCGATTATGCAATCGGTTATTTCTGGGGAACTTTAGGAATTTGCTATAACCCATATTTTGATACCTATCAAGATAGAGGTCTAGAAAAAGAAGACATCGTCGAAAGACTTAATTCGATCGATGGATGGAGTGAATTTTGGAACGAAGATTTCCAAGGAACTATCTCTATTAAAGATAGTATGCGTGATACTTATGCAGTTGGTATCTTTGAAGTGTATAAAGATTATTTCTTAAGTGATGAATATACAAAAGAAGAGAAAAATACTAAATTTAATAGTCACGATGAAGAAACTATCGAACTTGTTAAAGATGCTTTAATTGATTTAAAGAGCAATATCTTTGGTTTTGAAGTCGATAGCGGTAAAAACGATATCGTTACTGGCAAAATTGGTATGAACTTAGCGTGGTCAGGTGATGCTTGTTTCTCGATTTTACAAGGTCAATATTATCCAGGCGACGATGAAGAATACGAAGAAGAAAAGCCAGAAGATGAAGCAACGTATTTATACTATGCAATTCCTGAATCTGGAGCAAACGTATGGTTTGATGCTTGGTGTATGCCAACTACAACCGAAAAAGATTCAGGCAATTATTATTACGCAATTAAATTCTTAGACTTTATAAGCGAGATTGAAAACGTCGAAGCTAATATGTCTTATACAGGATATACTTCATTTGTTAGTGGTCCGGAAAACGAAATATTAGATTACGTTATTGATAACTATTCAAATGATATCGATGAAGTTGATGACTATATCGAATACGACTTAAGTTATTTCTTTGTCGGAGCTGAAGAAGACGCTATTATTACAGTCGATCCAGATTCATTTGAAGGAAGAACTTTGCAAGCTATGTATCCTGATATTGATGACATCGATCACTTATATATCATGGAAGACTTTGGTGAAGATAACGATGCAATTGTTCAAATGTGGGAAGACGTAAAAGTTAATCCATTACCAACATTTGTTATCGTATTATTAGTCATTATCTTAGTCGGTGGATTTGGATATTTAGGTTGCTATAAGCTTATTAAACGCTATAAAGTTAAAAAAAGAAAAGCCCTTAGAACTAGCGAAGATTCTTAAAAAATAGTTGAGATCTGCAGGGTTATTTCTCAAATAAGGCACTTTTAGAAAAATAAAAAACTCGGATTTAGGTCCGAGTTTTATTTTTTATTTGGAGCTTCCTAACGGATTCGAACCATCGATCACTGAGTTGCAGTCAGTTGCCTTACCAGACTTGGCTAAGGAAGCATACCCACTATTAATTTACCATAAATATGGTGTTAGATATATATGAAACAAAGATTACTTACTAATTGGTGCGAGAAATGAGACTTGAACTCACACAGGTTGCCCTATACGCCCCTCAAACGTACGCGTCTACCAATTCCGCCATTCTCGCGTGCAAGTTATTTTATAACAAATGAGGTCTTTTATACAACATGAAAATTATAAAAATTTGGTCTAATTTTGGCCTAGATAAATAAATTTTAATTTATTTATGTATTTTAATAATCAAACGATTTTGAAAATGCTAAAATATAGTCGTTTTGGAGGAAAAAAGTAATGAGCGAAAAGAAAATTTTAGTTGAAACAAGTGCTAGACACATTCACGTTACCAAAGAAGCCTTAGAAGTTTTATTTGGAAAAGGTTATGAATTAGAAGTTAAGAAAATGCTTTCTCAACCTGGACAATTCGTTTCTAATACAAGATTAGATATTGTTGGTCCTAGAAATACTATTAAAGGCGTTTCTATCTTAGGTCCAGAAAGAACAGCTTGCCAAGTCGAAATTAGTGCGACTGATGCTAGAACTTTAGGCGTTAAGCCACCTGTTAGAGAAAGTGGAGATATCAAAGATAGCGCACCAATTACATTAGTTAATCCTGAAACAGGTGCTAAGGTTGAATTAACTGAAGGATGTATTATTGCAAAACGTCATATCCATATGACTCCAGAAGATGCAGAAGTATTTGGTGTTAAAAATGGCGATATCGTTTCAGTAAAAATTAGTGGAACGGGTAGAGAAACTATTTTTGGTGATACCGTTATTAGAGTTTCAGAAAAATTTGCTTTAGCTATGCATATAGATACCGATGAATCTAACGCTGCAGGTTGTGCTGGCGAGATTTATGGAGAAATCGTTAAGTAATGATTAAAGAATACGTTCACATAAATAAAGGAACTTGCGCTAGTCAAACAAAGATTGTTTATGATGATGAAACTAATATCATTCAATCTGTAAAGTTTATTGGCGGCTGTCCTGGCAATACTTTAGGTGTTGCTAAACTTTGTGAAGGTAGAACTTTACAAGAAGTCTATGACATTTTAAACGGGGTAAGATGTGGTAATAAAATGACGTCTTGTCCAAATGAATTAGCTCAAGGAATTTCTGCTATTTTGAAAAAATAGTTGAGATCTGCAGGGTTAATTTCAAAAAACGGGCGATTTTGTAGCCCGAAAATAATATCGTAGTTGAAAAACGATACAAAATATTTACAATATTGGTACTTATCAAGAATTACGTATACGATAGGTGAAAAAAACGTAATAGCAACTCTAAGAAATTAGTAAGTGCTCCCTATTAGCAAGAATTATCTTGAACGATGAGTTAGGTAGAAAATTATGGACCTTCCTCGTCGAAGGTCTTTATTTTTAGGAGAAAGAATTATGGAAAAAATGTTATTTACAAGTGAATCGGTCAGCGAAGGACATCCAGACAAATTATGCGATCAGATAGCAGACGCTATTTTAGATGCAGTTTTAGAGCAAGATAAGGATTCATTTGTTGCTTGCGAATGCTTTGCTTCGACCGACGTTTTAGTAATCGGAGGAGAAATTACAACAAAAGCCAAAGTAGATTATGACAAAGTTGCTCGCGATGTTATAAAAGATGTCGGATATGATGACGATGTTTTAGGTTTTAACTATAAAACTGTAAAAATTTATAACTTCATCAAAACTCAATCTCCTGATATTAGACAAGGCGTAGTGAAAGGTAGTGCCGAAGATCAAGGTGCTGGTGATCAAGGTATTATGTTTGGCTATGCTAGTAATGAAACCAAAGGTTATATGCCTTTAGCTATCTCAATTGCTCATAAACTTGTTAGAGAAGCGACTAGATTAAGAAAAGCGGGTGCTCTTCCTCATGTTAGACCTGATATGAAGTCGCAAGTTACTATCGATTATACTGATAGTAAAAATCCTCGAATTGAATCGTTATTAATGTCTGTTCAACACGATCCTGATATTGATTTAGACGAATTTAAGAAGAATTTATACGAAATTGTCATGATTCCAGTCATAAAATCGTTCAATATGAATACTGATTTTAAATATTTAATTAATCCAACTGGTAAGTTTGAAATCGGTGGACCAAAAGGCGATACTGGTTTAACTGGTCGTAAGATTATAGTCGATACATATGGTGGAAGTGCACGTCACGGCGGCGGTGCTTTTAGCGGAAAAGATCCATCTAAAGTTGATAGAAGTGGTGCTTATATAGCTAGATATATAGCTAAAAACTTAGTTGCTAGCGGAATTGCTGATAGAATAGAAGTCCAAATAAGTTATGCCATTGGTTTAGCTGAACCTCAATCAATTAATATTTCAACATTTAAAACCGAAAAACATCATTTTAGTGATGAAATTATCTTAAAAATAATTAAAGAAGTATTTGATTTAAGACCTGGAATAATTATCGAACATTTCTCTTTAAAAAAACCAAGTTTTAAGTATCATAATTTAACTAATTATGGTCATTTTGGTAGACCTGATTTAGACCTTCCTTGGGAAAGATTAGATAAAGTTAAAGAAATTAAGGAGTTAATAAAGAAGTATGAAGGATGAAACTAAAAAGTATTTTATTATAGGTGCTTGTCTTTCTTGTGGAGCATTAGTTCTTTGTATTATCGGAGCTATTTTAGTATTTGTGGTTGATACTGAATATATCGGTTGGATTGGTTTAGCATTAGTTTTATGTGCCATAATTTTACTTTTTGTAGCTGCTCATTTCTTTAAAAAATATACCAATATTAAAACTGAAATTGCTTTAGAAAAATCACGCAAGGAATTTGAAGAAGACTTAGAAAAACTTCAAAAGAAATGGGATGAAGCAGAGCATTTAGAAGATGAAGAAAACGATAAAAAGTAGCCGTTTTTTAAGAAAAAAGCCTGCAGAACCCCAATATTTTTTCGGAAATTTATATAAATAATATTAAAAGCAAAATAAAAGCGCCGTATCGGCGCTATTTTTTTAGGCTCTTTAAGAAATTCTGGGGTTAGCTATTTTTTGTGACCCCGTAATTTCGTAAAGTTTTTTTGTTTCGCTATCCATAATATATCCATTACAAAAAAAGAGAGAGTAGTGCGATCAAATGCAGAAAAATTGAATATAACGCACTAACAAAAATAGCGGGGACAAACCCCACTATTTCGTTAAGTTTTTTAATTACTGTTTCTTTGCCAACCCCAGTAAAACCCCAGAATTTCGCAAAGAGCCAT
>CAYLSZ010000016.1:0-24311 GCA_964386745.1 uncultured Staphylococcaceae bacterium
CAAGCTGAGAATTCGTTATTCTATTATGCAATTTTAAAGAAAAAGGCATAATGATTAATCTATATTCCTATACTTTAGAAAAATTAGCTGACCACATGAGCTCTATCGGCCAAAAGCCATTCCGAGCTCGTCAGCTTTTTAAATGGATTTATGAAAAAGATGTCACCAATTTCGATGAAATGACCGACATCGCTTTAAGTTTTCGTGAGGCTTTAAAAGAAAATTATTGCCTTAAAAAACCAACCATATATACAAAACAAGTTTCTAGTGATGGAACTATCAAACTTTTATTATCTTTAGAAGATGATAATAAAGTCGAAACCGTTTTGATGCGCTATAACTATGGGAATGTGGCCTGTGTTAGTAGTCAAGTTGGCTGTAATATGGGATGTTCTTTTTGTGCTTCCGGTTTTTTAAAGAAAAAACGCAATTTAACGGTCGACGAAATACTTGGACAAGTCCTCGTATTGAACGATTTATTAAAAGAAGAAGGTAAAAAAGTTACTCACGTCGTAGTTATGGGTACTGGTGAACCTTTCGATAACTATGATAACGTCATGGACTTTATTAGAATCATCAATAACCCATACGCTTTAGCAATTGGAGCTAGACATATCACTGTTTCAACATGTGGACTCGTCGATAGAATTAAAGACTATGCACACGAAGGGTTACAAATAAATTTAGCGATATCTTTACATGCGCCAAACGACGAAATTCGAAAAAAAATCATGCAGATCGCCAATATTTTTTCAATAAATGACCTTATGGAGGCCGTAAAATATTATGAAAAAATTGCTGATCGACGTGTAACTTTTGAATATATTTTACTCGCTGGAATTAATGATTCTAAAGATGACGCCCTCACTTTAGCAAAACTTATAAAAGGCACGAATGCTTACGTAAATTTAATACCATTTAATCCTATTAAAGAGTTAAAATATAAACGCAGTAGCGAAAAAGCAGTTCATGAATTTTTAGATGTACTCATGAAAAATCATATCAAAGCCACTATTCGTAAAGAATTTGGCACCGATATAGACGCTGCTTGTGGACAATTAAGAGCAAAACATGAAAAAGCAACGAATTAGTGGAAATTATACCTATAAAAAAGATATAGGTAAGGTGCGCCAAACCCAAGAAGATGAATCCATGGTCTTAACGAATGACTATGGAGACATTTTAATGATCGTCGCTGATGGAATGGGTGGATTAAACCGCGGAGATTATGCTGCGCGTCAACTTATCTATAACTTTGAAAACGCTTTTAAACCTAATAAAAGATTTTGGTGTTGGTATAGCGTATATCGCTTTATCTATAAAAATTTAAAAGCTGTTAACGATGAACTATACGAAATTAGCGAAAGAAATAATGAGTTTGGTCTACTTGGAACCACTGTCATTATTGCCGTTTTACATAAAAATAAATTATATATAGCAAGTTGTGGCGATAGCCGCTGCTATTTATTATCAAAAGATAGTTTTAAGCAAATAAATGAAGACGAAACTTACGCTGCTTATTTATATAATAGTGGTCAAATTAAAGAAGACGAGGTTAAAAGCCATCCAAAACGCCACGTTTTAACTAATGCTATCGGCATTTTCCCTTCTTTAAGTTTCGATTTTAAAGTTCTTCCGTATAATAAAGAAACCATTCTTTTGTGTAGCGATGGACTTTATAATAGCGTGAATGTACCTGATATAGAAAATATTCTTCGTACCGATGATAATATCGAAGATAAGGCCGAAACTTTACTTAGCGTCGCTAATTTTAACGGCGGAAGCGACAATATCTCTTTAGCTCTATGGGAGTGCGATGATGATTAAGGTCAACGACGTCATCAATGAACGTTATAAAATTATCGCCCCAATCGGCAAAGGTGCAATGAGTGATGTCTATGAAGCTAAAGACATCATTTTTAAACGTATCGTCGCAATTAAGTTTTTAAACGAAGAGGCTTTGAAAAAAGTCGATAATATCATCCGCTTTCAAAATGAAGCTCGTTTTTCTAGCTCCTTAAATCATCCGAATATTTTAAAAATCTATGATTATTGTGATTGGAACTATACTTTTTATATAGTTAATGAGTTTGCTCGTGGCCAAACTATCCGTGAAGCGCTCGACTTTAAACGTGCTTTTTCTATAAATGAAGCGTGTTCTATAATGCTCCAACTATGCGATGCGATAAGTTATTTACATAGTAAACGCATAATTCATCGCGATATAAAAAGTAGTAATGTCTATATAAACCCAGATGGCTCGGTAAAAGTAGGAGATTTTGGAATTTCTATCCTTCTAGGTAGCGATCTTAATATCAATGAACACGATAAAGTTCATGGAACCGCTCAATATTTAGCCCCAGAACTTTGTAAAGGTAGCTATCCAAATTTTCAAAGCGATATTTATGCAATGGGTGTCTTATTTTATGAACTTGTTTGCGGAAATGTCCCTTTTGATGATAGCGATCCGAATGTAGTTGCTAAAATGCAAATAGAAGATCCTATGCCTTCGCCTCTTAAAGCCATGCCAAATTTACCAAAACAAGTCGAAAAAATTTTCTTTAAGTGCGTTGACAAAATTCCGCTCAATAGATATAAGAGCGTGAGCGATCTTCGTGAAGATATATTGACACTTTATAAAGATAAAAAAGCCATGCGCCAAGGTAGAGGATTCTTAGCGCGTATCTTTGGATTATCCTCAAATTAGTTTAAAATATTTATATGAAAGAAATTATAGTTGCCCCTTCGATATTGAGTGCTAATTTTTCATCCATTGAAAAGGATTTGTCGGATCTATATTTTGCAGGCGCCAAATTTCTTCATTTCGATGTGATGGATGGGCATTTTGTAAATAATTTATCGTTTGGAGCCCCTGTCCTTAATTCTATAAATTTATTTCATTTAATGATAAATGATGTCCACTTAATGGTCACTGATCCTATTAAATATATAGATGAATTTTATAAAGCAAAAGCGGACTATTTAACGGCTCATATCGAAGCGTTTAATAGCGAAAAAGAAGTCTATGAATTTATAAATAAGGTTCATGAAAAGAAGATGAAAGTTGGTCTATCAATAAAACCTAAAACTGGAGTCGAAGCTATTAAGAAATATTTAAAAGATATAGATCTCGTCCTCGTGATGAGCGTCGAACCTGGATTTGGTGGACAAGCATTTTTATATAATTCGATAAAAAAGATAGAAGAACTCGACGAGTATCGCACAAAAAATAAAGCGAAATACTTAATCGAAGTAGATGGCGGAATAAATTTAGAGACTGCTAAAAAAACGATCGATGCTGGCGTCGATATTCTCGTCGCTGGTAGTTATATATTTAAATCGAATGATTTTAAAAAGGCTATCGACGAGCTAAAAGGAGTAAAGCAATGATTACTTTGATGATTGTTTTTATTTTCGTAGCAGCGATTCTATGTGGAGTGCTTTTTGGAATATGGATTATGCGCTTTAATAGAACCGGTAGTAAAAAGTTTAATTTTTTGAGTTTCTTCCCATTTGAGCTTAATGGATTTAGAAGAAATGCGGCGACAAGATTTTTAGATATCGCTTTACTAGGGTTAGGCGCCGTTTGTAGCATTGTTCCGATCACAATTTTTGCTATAAATGAGGGATTTGCATCTAGCTATATCTTAATGGGTGTCTATTATTTAATGGTCGTATGTTTCTTGATATTACTATTTACAAAATTATCAAATTATAGACCTCATGTGTTATTCGCAGTTATATTCGGTTGCTTAGAATTTCTATTTTTAGCCTTATGTATAACCTTTTTTAGTGTCACAAACCCTGAATATAACGGATATTTTACTAATACAGTAGTGAGTTACGTAGTGCTTGCTATCGCCTTAGTTCAATTCGTTTTCCAAATCGTTTTATTCTTTAATCCATCAAGAAAAGGGTGGGCGAAAATGGTTAAAATTGACGCTGAAACGTTTGCTAGACCTAAATATAACTATATGGCTGGTCTAGAATGGGGCACATTCCTTAACTTAATTTTAAATTACGTTATTATCGTATTAGTATCTTGTTTCTAATCTAAGGTAAAAAGAAATAAATAAAAAAGTTCCGAATTAATCGGAACTTTTTAATTACTTTTTAAGTGATTTATTGAGGGTTCTATAAGCACGAGCGCTCATTCTGACTTTAACAGTTTGACCATTAATCTCGAGTCTATAGGTTTGCAAATTGACATTCCAGTTTCTGCGGGTAGCACGTAAACTGTGGGAACGTTTATTTCCACTTAAAGGTCCTTTTCCAGTAATTGGGCAAACTCTTGACATTTCTTTTTCCTCCTTAAATCGCTTGATAATTTTATAACTTCCATAGTCTTAATTCAAGAAAAAGTTACTTCTTGAAGGAAGTTAATTCATCCCATTCTTTTAATTCTTTTTCATCAGGGACAAATATATAAGGGACATTACGGACAAGTTCGTTATAATCGAAGCCGTATCCACATATAAATTTATTCTCATTGAGTTCAATTCCAACATAATCTGCTTCAAAATCGACGACTCTCATTGGTTTTTTATCGATAAAAGTACAGACTTTTAATTCTTTTGGTTTATGACGAATCGATAAATAATCTTTCAAGTAACGCATGGTACGACCAGTATCGATAATGTCTTCAAATATAATGACACGACGATCGTCTATATCGACCGTAAGATCTTTTTTCATATGAATGATACCAGTCGAACTAGTGCCTTGATAGCTAGAGACTTGTACATAATCCATGATAATAGGGAAGTTAAGTTTTTTAACGAGATCGTTAGTAAAAGCAGCTGCCCCTTTTAAAACTGAAAGAATGACTATAGGTTCATGAGCATCTTTATAGTCTTCGTTAAGTTTAGCTGCAAGATGAGTTAAAATCTCGTCAATTTGTTTTTCGGTATACAAAATCTCTTCCATAATGTTATTTAAATTAGTCCTTTATTATAAATATGTCAATTTAAAGTTTTATTTTTGGAAATTTTGCGTGGAATTGTTCACGTGTTATAGCATTAGTTGCGTTAGCTTTAACAATTTCATAAAGTTCTTTATTTTTATCCAAAATAAGGAAACGACAATTACCTTTATTGGTATAAAAACATAGCGTTCCATGTTTTTCAGTATAAACTTCATCGATATAAAGAATGTTTTTAAAATCATAATGTAAATCTTTATTGAATCGATGATGAATAATTTCGGTTTTGGTGACTGTGTAATAATTGAATTTAAGAAGAACTATAAGGAAAATAACAACTATCGCAATCCATAAAGCTACAATAATTATGTCACCTATGATCGAATCCCATAATTCATCTTCATCGAGGTTAAAATACATAAATCTCGAACCGAATGTTAGATATAAAATGAGCAGTAAAATAATCGCCACTATGGAGAATAATCCGATAATTTTAGCTGGTTTTGGTTTTAATGTTTTTTCATTCATTTCTTTAAAAATACCTTAGATCTGCAGGGTTTTTCTTTAAAAACGGCAGATTTTATTTAATTAATACACCTAATGAATACCCGATTCCAAGCATCAAAGGTGATAACAATATATAGAAAATATTAGGCAAATCAGTATTGCTAGTCAAATATAAATATAGATAAGTTAAACCTAGCGATAAGAACATAAAAACGTATCTTAAAGCAGTGGTTAGCATCAAAATTTTCTTTTTAGATTTGTCATCATGATTAATGTAGTAGTAGTTTGTGCAAATATACATTCCAATAAGGAAAACAAAATTAAAACCACAAACAACTAATACGATGGAATTATCTAAGGCAAAATATAAAGGTAGACCAATCCCCAAATATACAACCACTAATATCGCTATCGCTATAACTAATTTCCAAATCTTACTTAATGTTTTCATATTGTTGCCTTAAATATTATCATATTTAAGCGCCTCGTTTTATATTTATCTAAAATAAAAATAAATTTTTATTTTCATATTTGTTGTTTAAAATTATTTTGATTCTATAATTAATAACCGGAGGAAAAATTTATGTATTCAAAAAACGCATGGGAGAAATATGAAGGTAAAGAACTTAAAGCATTAATGGACTTTAACGAAGACTATAAAACTTTCTTATCAAATTCAAAGACTGAAAGATTATTCGTCAAAGGTGCATTAGCTTTAGCCAAAAAGAATGGTTTTAAAGAATTAGAAAAAGCCAAAACTATTAAACCTGGCGATAAACTTTATTCGATTAATCGTAATAAGAATGTCGTCTTATATGTTATCGGAAATGAGCCAGTTTTAAATGGTATCAACATTTTAGGAGCTCATATCGACTCGCCTAGAGCCGATATTAAACAAAATCCACTTTATGAAAGCTATGATTTTGCTTTACTTGATACTCACTATTATGGTGGCGTCAAAAAATATCAATGGGTTACTCATCCATTAGCCTTACATGGTGTAGTTTGCACAAAAGATGGTAAAACTATCGATGTAAATATCGGCGATAATGAAGATGATCCAATCTTTTGTATAACCGATTTATTGATTCACTTAAGTGGTGATCAAATGTCTAAAACTGCAAGTAAATTTATTGAAGGTGAAAATTTAGATGTCACAGTTGGTTCAATTCCACTAAAAGATGAAAAAGAGAACCCAGTTAAGAAAAACATTTTAAATATCTTAAAAGAAAAATATGGATTCGAAGAAGAAGACTTCTTAAGCGCTGAAATCGAAGTCGTTCCTGCTGGAAAAGCTCGCGATATTGGTTTTGATAGATCGATGATT
Organism: uncultured Staphylococcaceae bacterium; assembly: GCA_964386745.1. GTDB lineage: Bacteria > Bacillota_I > Bacilli_A > RFN20 > CAG-826 > Onthovivens. The sequence goes on from CAYLSZ010000016.1 coordinate 6,756, forward strand.
GGCGGTTATGGTCACGATGATAAGGTTTGTGCTTATACTTCGTTAAGAGCAATTTTGGATTTAGAAGAAGTTCCTACTAAAACAAGTTGCTGTATTTTAGTTGATAAAGAAGAAGTTGGCTCAATCGGTGCAACTGGTGCTGAATCTAACTATTTTGTTAATACTATCGCTCAATTACTCGTTTTAGAAGGACATACAAGCGTACTTGAATTAAGACAATGTTTAACTAATTGTAATATGTTATCTAGCGATGTTAGTGCTGGAGTTGATCCATTATATGTCGGAGTTAATGATCTTAAAAATAGCTGCTACTTAGGTAGAGGAATTGTCTTTAATAAATATACTGGTTCAAGAGGTAAGAGTGGTTGTAATGACGCTAATCCAGAATTTATTGCTCACCTTAGAGCCATTATGGATGAAGCAAATGTTAATTATCAAACTGCTGAACTTGGAAAAGTTGATCAAGGCGGTGGCGGTACAATCGCTTATATTTTAGCTAACTTAAATATGAACGTTATCGATGCTGGCGTAGGAGTTTTAAATATGCATGCACCTTTAGAAATTGTTTCTAAAGTCGACGTATTTGAAGCTTATAGAGCCTATAAAGTGTTCTTATTAAAGGCTTAAGAGATAATAGAAACTATATAAAAACGAAGTCGACAGAAATGTCGACTTTTTTATTTTTCTTTAAAAATACCTTAGATCTGCGGGGTTTTTGCTCAAATTCTTGAGTTTTTATAACATACCAATTCGATTTTTGTTGAACTATAAATATTTTTGTATAAACTTTTATTAGGCAATTATAAATGACTAATATATAAACACGATTTGCCTATATAAATAAAAAATCTCCCAAGTGGGAGATAAACTTCAGAATGGAGCAGGTGACGGGAATCGAACCCGCGTATCTACCTTGGCAAGGTAGTGTTCTACCATTGAACTACACCTGCGTGCTTGATTATTATATATAAGCAGCGTTTTAAAAACAAGGGGAAATTATGGACGATTTAGTAAGTAAACGAAATGAACTAGCCGAATTGATATTTGGAGATATCAAAGAAACGATTGCTGATTTAGAAGCATGCTATCCAGCTAGAAATTTACCTGAAGGAGCTAAAGTTACACGTTTTGCACCTTCGCCAACTGGTTTTTTGCATACCGGAAGTTTATTTACTGCGATGATTGCTAATAAAATTGCTAAAGATACAAAAGGAATTTTCTATCTTCGTTTAGAAGATACTGATACAAAAAGAACTATTGAAGGAAGCGCCCAAACTTTAGTAAATCAACTTAATAAATTTAATATCATCATCGATGAAGGTTTTTTAGGTGATAGCGAAGAAGGAAATTATGGTCCATATAAACAATCTTTAAGAAGAGATATTTATCGAACAGTCATTAAAGAAATGATTAAAAATGATCTAGCTTATCCTTGTTTTGCTAGCGAAGAAGAACTTGCTAAATTAAGAGAAGAACAAACTAAAAATAAGATTATTCCTGGATATTATGGCGAATACGCTTTATATAGAAATTTAGATATAAATTCTGCAATTGAATGGATAAAGGCTGGAAAACCATATGTAATTCGTTTTAAATCACAAGGAAATCACTTAAATAAAATTAAAGTTCACGATGAAATTAGAGGTGATTTAGAGCTTTCCCAAAATGATCAAGATATCGTTATTTTAAAAAGTGATGGACTTCCAACTTATCACTTTGCTCACGTGGTAGATGATCATTTTATGCGCACTAATTTAATTACTCGCGGTGAAGAATGGTTATCAAGTTTACCTATTCACCTCGAATTATTTAAAGCCTTGGGCTTTAAAGCACCAAAATATGCGCATTTACCTGTTATTATGAAGCTTGATAACGGAAATCGTCGTAAATTATCGAAAAGAAAAGATAATGAAGCTAGCGTCGACTACTTCTTAGCGCAAGGTTATGAACCAAGTAGTGTTTTAACTTATTTAATGACTATTGCTAACTCAAATTATGAGGAATATTTAATTGCAAGCAAGAATTATGACCTCGATTCGTTTAAATTTAGCTTTAAAAAAATGAGCTTAGATGGTGCTTTATTTGATACCGATAAACTTAATTTCTACGGAAAAGAAATTTTAAGTCGTATGAATAAAGAAGTGATAGCCAAAAAAGCATATGAATATGCCCAAGCCCATGATGAAAAACTTAAAAACTTCATCGAGAAAGACTATTACAAGTTTGTTGAAATTATGAATATTGAACGCGAAAAGAATAATCCTCGTAAAGATTATGCAAAATATAGCGATATCTATAATCTCATTAAATTCTTCGATCATGATGAGTATGTGAATATGATTGATAACTTTAATGAATCTCTCAATCCAAAGATTTCTAAAGAAACGATTAAAGAATTTATTGGCGAATATTTGAAGTCGAACCTCATAAATCATGAGACAGAAAATGACTGGTTTAGTAATTTAAAAGAAGTTGCTGGTATATTTAATTTCTGTCCTGATACAAAGCTTTATAAAGCAAATCCTGACGAATATTTAGGTAATATGAATGATGCTGCCGAGATAATTCGTTTATTGGTAACGACAAGAAAAGTCTCGCCATCACTTTTCTCAATTATGAAAATTTTAGGCGAAAAAGAAGTTATATCTCGTGCCGAAATTTTTATTGACAAAGTATTGAAATAGCAAGTTGAAAAATAAAGATTTTGCGAAAAGAGTGGCGATCTGCAGGGTTTTTTCTTAAATTTGACAGTTTTTTCTACAACTTTAACCCTCAATAAAATGATTTATCCTTTATATAAATAAGCGATTTTTATATAATAATCACACTGGCCTATTGGAGAAGCGGCTTAACTCATTACCCTCTCAAGGTAACATTCGCGGGTTCGAATCCCGCATAGGTCACCAACTTGAAGTGTAACCCTTTTATTGGGCTTTGTTGGTTCAATAAAAGGTTTTTATTTTGTTTAAAAATAAAAAATGCTTGTCTAACATTTGAATTGGTATTAAAAATTATACATAGCATAAATGGATAATGAATATGGAAATTCGGGAAAGAGATATCGTAAAAACATTGGTAGATAAAGATGGCTTTCCAAAAGGAAGTAAAGGCGTTGTAGTTTATATATACATCGATTATCCGTTATGTGAAGTAGAAATTCGGAAAGGACATCGCCCAATAGATGTCGTAACTTATTTCTTTAACGAATTAGAACTTGTTAAGCGTACAAAGGATGCTATTGAATTGCACAATGGTAAACTTTGATTTATCAATTTTTAAGACAAAAAATATCGTTTCGTTGTTATATTGATAATTAATACTGATAAACGATACAAAAAAGCGAATCTTAAATAAACACGAAAGAAGAAATATCCAAAATGAAAATTCAAGAAGGCGATATTGTAAGAACATTAGTTGATAAAAGAGGGTTTTCGAAAGGGAGTAAAGGACTAGTATGTTGAATATTTATTGGTGGTCCTGAATGTTTAGTTGAAATTTGGGATGAAACTAACTATCCAATCGATGTTATTATTTACGCATTTAATGAATTAGAACTGATAGAACGTTTCACTAAATGATGATATAAGATATATGAATGTTAAACTTTGTTGCTGTTTCTTGGTTAAAAAATGGATTTTTTAAAAATAATAGTGATCTCAGTAATATTTTAAATTAATAAGTAATGTTTAAATGAAGGAGATGGGATGGAAGTTTGGGAAAGAGATATCGTAAAAACTTTAGTTGATAAAAAAAGATTCCCAAAAGGGAGCAAAGGCGTTGTAGTTTATGTTTACATTGGAGGACCAGAGTGTGAAGTTGAGATATGGAATGATTCAAATTATCCAGTCGACGTTGTTACTTACACATTTAATGAATTAGAACTTGCAAAACGTACAGAGGAAGCTATCAGGGTGCATAATGGCGAACTTTAATGCACACCAAAAGTTTAAATGTAATAAAAAGATGCGACGTTGATAAACTCAAAGACAATATAATAAATCTCAATTTTTTAAGACAAAAGCCTGCAGATCTGAACTGTTTTTCAAAAATTAATTAAAGCTATGAAGTTTGTTTAAGGCAAATATCGAAATTTAATGGAGTCAAAAAAATGAAATTTCAAGAGGGTGATATTGTTAGGACATTAGTTGATAAAGACGGGTTCCCCAAAGGAAGTGAAGGACTTGTAGTTTATGTATATCTTGGTGGTCCAGCGTGCGAAGTTGAAGTTTGGGATAAAACCGATTACCCAATAGATGTCGTTTTTTATTACTTTAGCGAATTGGAACTAGTAGAACGTTATGAACAATAGTTATTTCAATTGAAAGCAGCAAATATAGATTAAATAGATTAATTGCAATTTGTATATAAAAAAGAGGAGATTAAAAAAATGGAAATTTGGGAAAGAGATATTGTAAAAACTTTGGTCGAAAGAGACGGGTTTCCAATAGGAAGCAAAGGAGTCGTAGTTTATGTATATGAGGAAGGTCCTGCGTGCGAGGTTGAAATTTGGAATGAGAAAAACTATCCAGTTGATGTAGTTTTTTATTATTTCAATGAGTTAGAACTTGTTAAGCGCACAAAGGAATCCATAAAGGTCTATAATGGAAAACTTCATTCTATTTAGATATGTTTATAAGGAGTATAAAGTTGAAAATTATAGAAAGAGACATCGTAAAAACATTAGTTGATAAAGAAGGTTATCCGATAGGAAGCAAAGGGTAGTGGTTTCGCTGTATAGCGGATATCCAGAATGCGAAGTGTAGATTTGAGACGAAACAAATTACCCTATCGATGTCGTGACCTATGAATTTGATGAACTAAAAGTTTTGCTTCGTACTAATGAATAATTAGCCATAAAAAAGAAAGTGCATTTCGAGATTGATAGTGAATACACTGAAGGAGATAAAAATGGAAATTTGGGAAAGAGATATTGTAAAAACATTAGTTGAAAAAGATGGACATCCAATGGGTAGTAAGGGCGTTGTCATTTATTTATATATTGGACATCCTGAATGCGAAGTCGAAATATGGAATGAGAATAATTATCCAGTTGATGTCGTCTGCTATAATTTTGATGAATTAGAGCTTGTTTAACGCACAGAAGATAGCTATAAATGTAGGTATAATTTATATTAGTAATTCATTCATAATCTTAGTTAAGAAGTTATTGAATCGATAAATTGAATAAGTGCGTTAAAAGCCTTAATTTGAGTAAAACCCCGCAGATCTCAATTATTTTTTGAGAAATTTGTGGCAGTCAACGATAGATTGTTTCTTATTAAACTCAATTTATTTGAACGATAATAATTATATTAGTGAGGAAGAAAAAATGAAATTTGAAGAAGGAGATATTGTCAAGACATTAGTCGATAAAGATAGCTTCCCAAAAGGTAGCAAGGGAGTCGTGGTTTATATTTATATTGGGTATCCAGCATGCGAAGTTGAAGTTTGGGACGAAACTAATTATCCAATCGATGTTGTTTTTTATTATTTTAATGAATTAGAACTCATATTACGCGAATAATACGATTACGCTTCGATATCATTAAGTTTGACCAATCGATCGTCTTGTTATTAATAGCAACTTTATATAATTAATAGATTTTTATCCCATTTCAAATGAACTAACAAGTTTAGTTGAAAGGATTTTTTTGGATTCCTGAACAAAACTCTTGTTTAAAATCCTAATTCGTATTTTAATATTATTGAGGCAAATATATGGAGAGCAAAGAATTTTTTATGAGGTTTGGTAAAGCAATCTATAACATAGACGGCTTTTATGATGAAATCGCTAAGCAAAGTAAAGTAAAAACTAATTTTTTATGGATACTTTATGCTTTAAACGATCAAAAACCTCATAGTCAAAAAGAAATATGTCGAGATTGGTCATTACCAAGAAGTACAGTTAATACCATCATTAAAGAAATGGAAAAAGATGGCTATGTCGAACTTGAACAAATTAAAGGAGAAAAACGTGAACTAAATATTTGTTTAACTGATAAAGGTCATGAACTTGCTGATAATTTATTAAAAGATTTATATGAGTTTGAGACTCAGGTATATGAAAAAATAAAAAATACTGCTAATAGACTCATAAATGATTTAGAAAATTTTAAAAAAGTTTTATATAAGGAGGATTCATTGTGATTTTGGATGAAAAATTAAAACTTTATAACGGAGTGGAAGTTCCTATTTTAGGACTTGGTACTTGGTGTATCGATGATGATAAGGTGGCTGAAGCTGTTAGAGCCGCAATCAAAATAGGCTATAGACATATCGATACTGCCGAAGCTTATGAAAATGAAAGAGGAGTTGGCGAAGGAATTAGAACTTGTGGACTTCCTAGAGAAGAAATTTTCTTACAAACTAAACTCATAGCTGAAGCTAAAACCTATGAAGAAGCTAAAAAACAAATCGAAGGCTCACTTGAAAGGCTTGGAGTCGACTATATCGATTTAATGATTATCCATTCTCCTCAACCATGGAACTCGTTTAGAGATGGAAATCATTACTATGAAGGCAATTTAGAAGCTTGGAAAGCTTTAGTTGAATATTATAAGTTAGGAAAAATTAGAGCTATCGGAGTTTCAAATTTTGAAATTGAGGATATAGAAAACTTAATTAATAATTCAGATGTTAAGCCAATGGTTAACCAAATTTTGACTCATATTGGAAATACTCAATTCAAAGTCATTAAATATTGCCAAGAAAACGGTATAGAAGTCGAAGCTTATTCTCCAATAGCGCACGGCGAATTATTAAAAAAAACAACTATTCAAGAAATAGCTAAAAAATATGGAGTTACTACCGCTCAACTTTGTGTTAGATATGCTTTACAATTAGGTTTAGTTGCATTACCAAAAAGTGCTAATCCAGAACATATAAAAGAAAATGCGGAAGTCAATTTTGAAATCAGCGAAGAAGATATGAAAGCTTTATTTGCTATCGATCACAATAATGATTATGGCGAATTTAGTTTCTTCCCAGTCTTTTCAGGAAAAATAAAGGGGTAAATTATGAAAATTTTAGTTACTTATTTTAGTGCTAGTGGCGTTACAAAAAGGGTCGCTGAAAATTTAGCAAAAGCTGTCAATGGAGATTTATTTGAAATAGTTCCTAAAGACCTATATACCGATGAAGATTTAGATTGGAACGATAGAAATTCTAGAAGTACTCTCGAGATGAAAGATCCAAGCTGTAGACCCGAAATTGCTAGTACCATTGATAATCTCAAAGATTATCAATTAGTCTTCATGGGTTTCCCAATTTGGTGGTATCGTGAACCATCAATTATTGACACTTTTTTAGAACAATATGATTTTTCAAATATAAAGATCGTTCCTTTTGCAACTTCAGGAGGAAGCGGCATGGGAAGTGTCAAAGAAAATATAAAATCGCTCACTAAAAACGCTTATGTCGAAACTGGAAAAAGACTTTCTTCGTATGCAACAATCGAAGAACTTAAAAAGTGGGCTGAGCAATATATTAAATAAGGATAAGTTATGAAAAAACAAACTGCTGGAAGAGATAATTTAGGGAAACTTGCTCCAAAATTTGCTGAACTTAATGACGACGTATTATTTGGTGAAGTTTGGTCTAGAGAAGACAAATTATCTTTAAGAGATAGAAGTTTAATAACTATTAGCGCCCTTATGGCTCAAGGATTATATGCTCAAGTAAAATCTCATTTGATTTTAGGAAAAGAACATGGATTAACTAAAGAAGAGGTCGTTGAAGTCGTAACTCATCTAGCATTTTATACTGGATGGGCTAAAGCTTGGAGCGTATTTCCTCTTGTTGAAGAAGTATATGGAGAAGATAAATAATGGATAAAAAAGAATTTAATGAACAAAATATTTTTGGTTTAGGAGAACCTAATATTGCCTATCAAAATTTCTTTATAGGCAATTCCTATCTCAAACCATTGACAAATCCTCAATGTGGATTAGGTATGGCAAATGTCACTTTCGAACCTGGATGTAGAAACAATTGGCATATTCATGAATCGACTAAAGGTGGAGGCCAAATTTTACTTTGCACCGCTGGCAAAGGTTGGTATCAAGAAGAAGGAAAAGAGGCAGTTGTTTTAACTCCTGGATCAGTGATAGTTATACCACCTAATGTAAAGCATTGGCATGGGGCCGCAAAAGATAGCTGGTTTTCTCATATTGCTATCGAAGTTCCTGGTGAAAACAATAAAAACGTTTGGTTAGAACCAGTAACTGACGAAGAATATAACAAACTCTAAAATTAAAAAAACCTTCGATTCATTCGAAGGTTTTTTATTTGCCTAATTATAGATTTTCGTACCTTTAATTAATTATCGTTATTAAATACACAAAGATTTAGTGCTATCTCCTCTGTAGTGACGCCTGCATGGTTACCTTTCAGGTCTGAATTTTCTCTATTTGAGAAACAGGCATCGCTATTTGCGAGCAAGAAATAGTCTCCTAAAGTCTCCAAAAAATATTTATTTGGTTTGTCTTCGCTATAACCAAAAACGTTTTCTTTTAAAAACTCTTCGCGAGTTTTGAGTATATATTTGTCTTTATAATATTTGTTATATGCTTCAAGGAATTTTCCCTTGTTTTTGACAAAAAACCCTGCAAATCTCCCCTCAATTGCAAAAAACGGACGTTCTAAAGTAGAGGTAAAATCTTCAAATTCACCAACATAATTTATATTAATATTGACCATTCCGTGATCAGCAATAAGTAAAAATAAAGTGTCAGGATGATTCTTAACTAATCGTTCGACATATTGATCTAAGGTGCGCATAGTTTGAGGTACGACTTCGTTATCGAATCCACATCTATGGAGATGTGAATCTGGAAGTGGATGATAAATATAGTTAAAGTCATAATTATCTAACGCATTATCTGCTTCACTAAAGAAGGATTCTAAATCGTATTCGTGATCGCCTTTTTCATAGTCAAAACCCATAATTTGGCGAGCCTTATATTTTTTAGTCGCGTTAATTCGATCAATGATTGACGTATATGGAAGTAAAGACGTAGTGACACTAGGAATAATATTTTCTCTACTTAAAGATGCAATCGAATGAAAAACATCGATTATAGTGTCGTATTTATCAAAATATTGACTCCATCCAACGTATCCTGTCTCGATTGGATAGCGTCCACTAAGTAAAGCAGTGGTTGCTGCTGTAGTCGTTGGTGGATAGATACTGCGAAATTCTTTATGAATATGTGAATAGATAAATGGAATATATTCTTTATAGTATTCCATCGTAACTTTACCCATCGCATCGAGTAAAATAATGGTTACTTTTTTATTTTTACGACTGCTTAACAAAGAATCGACGTCTTTCATCGATTCGTGATAGGTTTCTAAGCCATAAAATTTGAGGATTGAGTTTGATAAATTGACAAGTGAATTAGTCTTCGATAATTTTTCCATAGCCGTTTATCTTAATATTTTTAAACTTGTGTTTCAAATAATTTGGCTTTTAGAGTATAGTTTTAAAAGTGAAAACAAAAGTCTTAGAGAAAATAAACGTTTTAGTATTAGCAATTCTTGCTGGAATTCTTATCGGAATCGGTGGATTTGTGAATTTATATTGTTCGATTAAATATGATAATTCGATTTTGGGCGCAGTCTTTTTTTCAACCGGACTTATTTTTATATGTTTCTTTGGTTTAAATTTATTTACTGGAAAAGCTGCATATTTAATTGACAACAAACTTTCTTACTTTTTAAATTTCTTAATTATGATAGTTGGGAACTTTATCGGAGTGGGAATTGTTGGAATAATTTTTGCAACTTGTAATACGCTCGATGAAGAAGCGCTTGCCGAATTTATAGCTAAGAAAATAAGTTTCACTGAAACTGGAATATCTTGGTGGAGTTTGCTTTTAATGGCGATGCTAGCAGGGGCTTTAGTCTATTTAGCGGTTGAAGGATTTAAAAAGGTTGACAATCAAGTTGCTAAACTAATTCTCATCGCTTTACCTATTTCAATCATGATTATAGTTGGAGGAGAACACTCCGTCGCAAATGGCTTTTATTATTTCGCTTGTATATTCTTAATTGACGCTAGTGGATGGCTAGTTTTAGCTAGTTTACTCATCGCAGTTATTGGCAATATCCTCGGATCGATAATTCTTCATTTTTTATTCAAAATTGTCAAAAAAACGGCTAATTTGCAAGAATAACCCTGCAGAACTCAAATATTTTTTTAAATTTTTTATAAAAATTACTTCTCATATTTTTATTAACAATCTATAATATTGAATATGCAAGACACTATTATTATTGTCCTTTTGGCTGTCGCATTAATTATTGGCTTTCTTCGTGGCTGGTATACTAGCCTATTATCGATGCTATTATTTAGCGTCACATTCGCCATTTTGTATTATGTTGCGTCATCAACCTTAAAAGATTTCATCGAGTATGATTTGCTGGAAACTGTCTATAGTCAAGGTATCACAATCTACTTAGATGATGGGACAAGAATCGTTTATACGGTTGAGGATTTATTCTTAGTTACCCAAGAATTTGATCCATCGTTATCGACTGAATATCTTGAACTTGCAGTTAATCAAACAGTTGAAATCTTAACTTTTGCTGTTTGTATGATTATCGCTCTTATTCTTTCTTGGATAGTTTATATTCCATTTAGACTTGTTAGTATCATAATTCCTAAAAAGATTAGAACTGGTAGTTTAATTGGAAGACTATTTGGAGGAATAATTAGCTCGATTAGTATCTTCATCGTTTGGTCAATGGTAGGAGTAAGCTTAGGACAACTAGTCGAAGCCGCTCAAGACATCCTACCTATATTAGATAATGTAGATAGAATCGACTTCGATTTCTCTGTTGTATTGGAGTATGTAGACATGATTGCTCCATACGTAACGGTTAGTAATTCGAATATTATGACAGCCGTCTATAATATACTCGAGAATTTAGGAATCAATCCATACGCATTCTTCTCGTTTGAGTATAACAATAGATTATGTAGTATTGGTAGAGTTTGGTTCGATCTTGCTAGAGTCGTTCAAACTTACTTCAATGCCTTAGATAGTGCCAGTGATATAACTGACGTTGTCGGAGACATTATAGGGGACGGAGATATTACTGACGTCCTCGATGACATCATTAGTAATTCGCAAGCTTTATTAGCCGCGAATAACTATATAACACGTTTTAATTATAAATATTAGGAGGATTAAAACATGAAAAAGAAGAGTACAGCTCTCATCACGTGGTCGGTACTTGCATTATTAGGTGTAATTATCGCCCTTGGAACGCTTGCTTTATGGGGTATTTCTGATATTACCGTATTAGTTAGCGGACTTAGCAACATGGGTTTCAACAGTTTGTTGGCGCCATTAACCTATCTTTTTAGTGAAAATTGTATTTTTGGATTATTCACTAATTTTGCAGTAGGTAAGACGCTCTATGCTGCTATTTTAATTTGTGTAATTGTGGTCGTTGCCATAATTATGATTATTTCAAGCATTGTTATTGGTGTTAAAAGAAATAGACCTGGCGTCGCTATCTGGTCAGTAATTTTAGTTTTACTTGTCGCTTTCGTCGGCATTTGGGGAACTGGTTTCTATGTACAAAATGCTGTTGCTGCTCTTGGCAGTGGCCGTTCAATTATGGGCAATATCATTTTGGGAGAAGAATATTTCCAAATCATGATTGGCGCAAATGATAGTTATGGCATTGTTACTACTATTTTATTTGATGCTACTTTAGTCGGTTTCTTATTAGCCCTTATTTCTATTATTGGTTATTGGTTTGCTGTTTTACGTTGCAAAGCTGTTGTCGTTGAAACTGAAGCTACTGAAGAAACTCCAATTCCTCAACAAGTTACATTTGAAACTGGTGTATTCGCTAAAGATGAAACGCCTACCGCTACAATTATGGCTGTTGCTCCAGCAAAAGAAACTGAAGAAGAACCAGTCGTAACCGAAGAACTTCCAGTTGAAGAAACTACCGAAGAACTTCCAGTTGAAGAACCAAAACCACGCAAGAAAGTCGTCCTTATCCTTAAAAGATACGATGCTTTTAAAGATAAACCATGCGAACCAGCTTGCGAAAGACGTGAAGAAAAATATCCTCACGAACCACTCGAAGTTAAACCATTAACTCGTGAAGATGTCCGTCAAATCTTAAAAGAAGAATTAAATGCTCGTGACACTGAAAAAAGAGGTAGCGATAAAATCGACATCAACTTTTACGGTGGCGATCCCTTTCAAGAGGAAGAAGTAGAAGCTATTGAAGAACCAATTAGCGTAACCGAATCTGATAAAGCTACTGAAAAAGAGGAAGAACCATTAATTCCTACTCCAGTAATTATCGCTATTCCTGAAGCAGTCACTGGTGAATGCTGCACCAAAGTTGAAAAAGCTCCAAAAGAAGAAAAAGAAACTTTAGATAGAGAAACCGTCACTGCTATCATCCGTGAAGAATTCAAAAAAATCTTCGATGAATACGTTAAAAATTTAGAACCTGAAGTGGTTGAAGAAACCGTCGAAGAGGTTAAAGAAGTCGAAGTTCCTGTTCAAACTATCGTCAAAGAAGTCATTAAAGAAGTCGAAAAACCTGTCGAAGTTGTCAAAGAACCAGACGTTATTAAAGTTGCTCCTGTTGTCGTTGAAGAACCAACAGAAGAAATTAGTAAACCCAAGGTAGAACGCATCCCATTTGCTACCCGTATCCAAGAAGCTGATAGCGACTTAAAAGATACCTATAATCAACTCAAATCCTTACTCGTAAGTTATGGATTAAAATCAAGAGTTAGTAATGGTGGAGATACGTTTAGATTACACACAACCACATATTGTAAAATTACCGTCAGCGGTAAATCTCTTAAATTATATTTAGCTCTCGATCCAGAGGACTATAAACACACTACTTTACCTATCAAAGATGCTTCATCTAAAGCCATCTATGCTGATATTCCATTAGTATTTAAAGTAAAGAGTGGTTTAAGTTTAAGAAGAGCTGAATCGCTCATCGCTGATATGATGGATAAACATCAAATCGATCAAATTGACCGTGTTGAAGTTAAAGATTACGCTTCAACTATTGCAACTGAAGAAGAAGGCGGTGATGACGATTTAGATGACGCTGAGTAATTAATAAAGAAGAGGTAACTATATGAAAAAGAAAAGTTTAGTTGTTTCGACTCTATTATTTATAGGCAGTCTTGCTTTAATTTTCATTGGGTTTATGTTCATATTCACCTCTATGCGCTCACTTACTGGCGTAACAGGTGAATTAGCATATGACTCAAGAACATACTATTTAACCGGTTTAACTGCTATAGAGGATGTTACTCTCGGTGCTTGGTGTAGTGCTGTTATTAGCAATATCGGTAATTTATTTAATGGTGTTGATTTATACTTCTCAGTCATGGATGACACCACAATTTCATTCATCATTTTGGCCGCAATAGCCTTAATTATCCTTATTATCCAAATCGTTTCCTTCGTAAAAAGCAAAAAAGGAAGCATGTTCTTATGGTTATTATTTGATGCAGGACTTGTCTTTACATTATTAGTAGCCCTTGTCTTTATTAGAACATATCATGGTAACCCAGTCGAGCTTGGTAGCGCATTCTTTACTAACAGCTATATTTGGTCAGTTTTCCAAGACGGAAGCACTCTCTTAAAGATTGTCGTAGTCATTTTCCTTTTAGGTGCAGCATTATACATCATAATGACCGTTGTAATGCTTATCTTAATTCCTGTCTATGCAATTTTAACTCCAAGAGTTAAGACAGAAACTGCCCCAGAAGCTATTGAAGAAACTGCTCCAGAAGCACGTCCATATCAACAAATTCCTGTCTATGGTGGCGAAGGTACAGTCAATAATATCAATACTGTTGGTGCAACTTCACCATTAGTCGTTCAATACTTCAATAACTGCCCACCAATGGGACCAGCTCCAGATGGTTATAGATGCCCTCCACCATGTCCATGTCCATGTGAAGAAGAACATGAACCTGAACATGAATGTGAATGCGAATGTGACTGTGATTGCGATTGTGGTTTAAATGAAGATGAAGTCAAAGATATCGTCGATGAAAGATTAAATGAACTCGTCGGCGATAAATTTGATGGCGATGATTATGAATTAGTCTACGAAACTGAAGATGGCGAAGAAGTCGAATATGTCGATTTTGATGACATTAAATCCATCATCAAAAAAGAAGTCGAAGCCGCTTTAGAAGATTTAATGCCACTTCGTGCCGCTGAACCAGTTAAAGAAGAACCAAAAGTTGAAGAAAAACCAGTCGAACCAGTCGAAGCTATTGTCGAAGATGAAAAAGACGAAGAAGAACCTCTCGTCGCCACTCCAGTAGCTACCGATGAAGCTGGAAAAATTGCAACTGTTGCTCCAATTATCGTCGCAGTTCCTGCTGACGCTGTTGAAGAAGATATAACTGAAGCTGTTGAAGAAGCTTTAGGTCATACCGAACCTGAAACCGAAGAATTAACCGAAGATGAAATTCGTTCTTTAGTCGGTGAAGAATTAAGAGAATTACTTAAAGAACTTCCACGTCCAGTCAAAAAGAAAGTTACTCACAAGATAATTACTCAACAAGTAGTTGCTGGTGAAGTTACTACCGAAGTTAAGGCTGAAGAACCTGTTGAAGAAACTCCAGCTGAAACTGTTTCTGAAGCTCCAGTTGAAGAACCTAAAGTTGAAGAAGCTCCAACTGAACCTATAGTTGAAGAAAAGATCGAAGAAACAGTCGTCGAACCAGTTGTCGTCGAAGTTAAAGCTCCTCAAACTGTTGTCGAAGAAGAAAATTTCGTCGATCCATTCGCCCAAACTAAAGCTGAAGCAAAAGCTGAACCAGCCATAGCTCAACCAGAAGTTCGTGGAAAAGAATCAACTATCGAAAAAGGCGAAATTATTAACCTTAACTTCTATGAAAGAATCGCTCAAGGCGACGAAACCTTACGTAATAACTATAACGCATTAAAAGGACTACTTATGAGTTATGGATTAAAAGATCGTCTCTCAAATACTGGTGATACTTTCAAATTATCAAAAGCTACCTATGCAAAAATTACTTGCCAAGGAGATTCATTAAAAATCTATTTAGCTCTTGATCCAAAAGATTATTTAGGCACATCTATACCAGTTCAAGACGTCTCAAATAAGAGCGCATATAAAGAAATTCCATTAGCTTTAAAAGTTAGAAGTGATCTCTCGCTCCGTAGAGCTAATGAACTTATTCAATCTTGTATGCTCAAAGCTGGTTTAGAAGCTAAAGAAGGCTTTGAACCAATCGATTACGTCGAAGAAGTAAAAGCTGCCTTAGCTACTAAAGAAGCCAAATAAGATTTTAATCCTCTTACACCATACAAAAGCGCTATTGAAAAATAGCGCTTTTTTGTTATCATAAAATACATGTTTTTGAAGGGAGAATAATATGGGACATGATGACATTTCAGTTGGTGTAATCGAGGTAATTTGCGGACCAATGTTTGCTGGTAAAAGCGAAGAATTAATTCGTAGAATTAATCGCCTTAAATACGCCAAAAAGAATTTTATAGTTTTTAAACCTAATATCGATAATCGCTATAGCGATGATGAAGTCGTTTCTCATCAAAAAAGAAGAGAAAAATCTATCTCGATCGAAAAACCTGAAGAAATATTATCTTACGTTAATGATAAAACTGAAGTTGTCTGTATCGACGAAGTTCAATTTTTTAGTCCAAGTATAGTTGATATCGTCGATGAACTTGCTAGTAAAGGCTTAAGAGTAATTTGCGCAGGTCTAGACACCGATTTTAAAGGCGATCCATTTGAAACGACTGCCAAACTACTTGCAAAAGCTGAAATCGTTAGAAAACTCACTGCAATTTGCGTTAAATGTGGACGCGAAGCTACTAAAACTCAACGTTTAGTTAATGGCGTTCCTGCAAGCATCAATGACCCTATTATTCAAATTGGCGCTAGTGAATCGTATGAGCCACGTTGCCGCCATTGTCACGAAGTTAGAAAGTAATCTCTAAATTATATAAATATAATTTATTCTACTAGAAAACTACTAAAACCTGCTAAAAATGGCAGGTTTTACTTTTTCTAACAAATAGTTATTTACAATATTGTAAATTATTATCACTCACCAAATTGGAGGTATAACAATGGAAAAAGTCATAAAAAGAGATGGTCGAAGAGTAAAGTTTGATCGCAAAAAGATTTATGCTGCTTTATATAAAGCTTTTGCAGCTTTAGATTGCGTCGATGAACACGAAATTGAAGAAATAACTAACGAAGTTGAAAATAATATTGATTCAAACTTTAAAAGACATACCCCAAAAGTTGAAGATATCCAAGATGAAATTGAGCGAGTTTTAATTAAACATAATGAAGCGGAAGTTGCTAAAACTTTCATTCTATATAGAGCCGAAAGAAGTCGATTTAGAGAAAATAAATCGCATTTAATGCTTACTTTACGCGATATTACCTTTCAAGACGCTAAAGATAACGATACGAAACGCGAAAACGCCAATATTGATGGCGATACCGCCATGGGCACGATGCTTAAATATGGTAGCGAAGCGGCTAAAGCTTTCTATTTAGCAAATGTTATAGATCCTCGCTATGCAAAAGCCCACAAAGATGGCGATATTCATATCCACGATATGGATTTTTATACCCTTACTTTGACTTGTTGCCAAATCGATATAGTAGAACTCTTTAAAGGTGGATTTTCGACTGGACACGGCTTTTTACGTGAACCTCAATCGATTAGAAGTTATGCCTCATTAGCTTGTATTGCAATTCAAGCTAATCAAAACGACATGCATGGTGGCCAATCTATACCTAATTTTGATTATGGTATGGCCCCAGGCGTTAAAAAATCATACAAATCAGATGTTGTTAGAAATATTAAAATTGTTTTAGGGCTTTTTGTTGATCATATTTGTAAAAACGATGCTAAAGATATAGTAAAAGCTGCTGAAGAAGAAGGAAAAACCGAATGTCGATTAGAAAATCCTGTCTTTGTCGAAACTCTTAAAAAAGTCGTTAAAGATAGATATCCAGACTTAGAAGATAGCGACAAATTAGTCGATAGAATCATCGAAATTTCGACTAAAGAAGTCCGTAACGAAACCTTCCAAGCTATGGAAGCTTTAATCCATAACCTCAACACGATGCATAGCCGTGCCGGCGCTCAAGTTCCTTTCTCAAGCTTAAATTATGGCACTGATACAAGTGTCGAAGGACGCATGGTTATAGATTGCTTACTTGACGCTACACTTAACGGTTTAGGAGATGGCGAAACTCCTATCTTCCCTATTCAAATTTTTAAACTCAAAGAAGGCGTTAGCTATAATAAAGAGGACCCAAACTACGATTTATTTCAAAAAGCCATGAAAGTTAGTGGAGCAAGACTTTTCCCCAACTTCAGTTTCTTAGATGCTCCTTATAATCTTCAATATTATAAAGGTCCAGGCGAATATAAATATGAAGTCGCTTATATGGGCTGTAGAACGCGTGTAATTTCAAATGTCGATAAGAGTAAAGAACAAACTACTGGTCGCGGAAATTTAAGTT